>CAXNIN010000141.1:0-10371 GCA_964202365.1 Myxococcota bacterium
CCCACCCCCGGAATGGCCCGCCTCCTCGTGGAAGCGCGCGGCCCCGACGGCGCGCTCGCCCGCGACGCCGACGTGTCCGTTGCCGGCGAGAGCGCGAAGGCGCCCGACGGCTGGACGCTCCTCCCCGAGCGCGTCACCGGCCCCGTGGCGCTCTCGGTCACCGCCCCGGGCTTCGGCCCGGCCTCCGAAGACCTCGTGCTCGTCGAGGGCGCCCAGGAGCGCCGCCTCCGCCTCACGTGGCTCCCCCGCCCCGTGGCCGTCACGGTCACGGAGGCGGGCGGCGCGCCGGTCGACGCCGAGGTGCGCCTCGCGGGCCCCGGCGACGTGCGCCCCGGCGCCACCGGCGCCGACGGCATCGTCGAGGCGAGCGTGCTCCCCGGCGAGTGGCAGGTGCTCGTGTCCGCCCCGGCGTACGGCGCGCGGAGCGTGCCCGCGCGCGTGGAGCCCGGCGTCTCTCCGGTGGCCGTGCGCGTCACGCTCGACGCCGCGCGCGTCGCCGTCACCGCTCAGTCCGTCACCATCGACGAGTCCATCCGCTTCGCGTTCAACGCCGCCATCCTGGAGAAGGACTCGTTCGGCGTGCTCGAGGAAGTCGTGGCCGCGCTCCAGCTCCACCCCGAGGTCACCCGCCTCGAGATCCAGGGCCACACGGACGACCGCGGCGATCCCAACTACAACCTCGACCTCTCCCAGCGCCGCGCGGACGCCGTGCGCGCCTGGCTCGTGGAGCGCGGGGTGGCGCCGGAGCGGCTCGTCGCCAAGGGCTACGGCGTCACGGTGCCGGTGGCGACGAACGACACGGAGGCCGGCCGCAAGGCCAACCGGCGCGTGCAGATTGTCATCGTCGCGCGCGACGAGGCCGCCGGCGCGGCCGCGCCTTGACGTCCCTCCCGCCGGGACATACGGGCCGCTCGGCACGCGCGGAGGGCAGGATGGAAGCGTTCGTGACGCGATTGACGACCGCGGTGGATCGTCTCTCCGCCTGGGTGGACTCCTACCCCGTGGCCCTCACCCACCGCGTGGTCGGCGCCGCGATCGCGCTCCCCACCAGCACCGTCGTGGGCATCGCCCTGTGGCTCACGCCCAGCGAGCGCGGCTTCGGCACCCACACCCAGCTCGGCCTCGGCGAGTGCATCATGATGCAGCTCACCGGCTGGCCCTGCCCCATGTGCGGCATGACCACCACCTTCACGTTGATGGCGCACCTCCGCCCGGTCGACGCCTTCTTCACCCAGCCCTTCGGCGTGGTGCTCTTCTCCGCCACCGTCGTCGCCGCCGTCATCGGCTGGCTCGACATCGTCGCGGGCAAGGGCTTCTACCAGAAGGCGCTCGGCGTCATCGGCCGCCGCGAGCAGATCGTGGCCGTCGGCCTCCTCACCGGCATGCTCGGCGGGTGGGTCTACAAGGCCGTGGTGATGCACCCGCAGACCTTCGGCCTCTGACCCGCGGGCCGGTCCGTGGCCCGGCGTTCGGCCCGAGGATACGAGGGCGCGGGGGTACGGTGACGTGGAAGAGAGCCGCACGCAGCGCGACCAGGCGTGGGACCGCCTCGGTGTCGAACCGTTCGATCTCGTAATCGTCGGCGGCGGCGTCATCGGGGCGGGCGCCGCGCGCGACGCCGCCATGCGCGGCCTGCGGGTGGTCGTCGTCGAAGCCGACGACATCGCGGCGGGCACGTCGTCTCGCTCGTCGAAGCTCATCCACGGCGGCCTGCGCTACCTCGAACAGGGCGATCTCTCCCTGGTGTTCGAGTCCGTCAGCGAGCGCCGCATCATGATGCAGATCGCGCCGCACCTCGTTCGGCCGATGGGTTTTCTCTTCCCGGTGTACGCCGGCGACAAGGTGAAGCTCGCGACGCTCCGCCTCGGCCTCATCGTGTACGAGGGCCTCGCGCTCTTCCGGTCGCCGAAGCTCCACACCACGCTCACCCCGCGCGATATCGCCGCCGAGATCCCCGAACTTCGGCAGCAGGGGCTCCGCGGCGGGCCGCTCTACTGGGACTGCGCCACGGACGACGCCCGCCTCACGCTCGAGACCATGCTCGCCGCCGCGAACGCCGGCGCCATCGTGCTCACCCACGCCCGCGTCTCCGAGCTGCTCCGCGGCGCGGACGGCGCGGTGTGCGGCGTGCGCGTGCGCGACGCATTGCGCGATCGCACGGTCGACGTTGCGGCGGGCGCGGTGCTCAACGCCACCGGCCCCTGGTCCGACCGCGTGCGCGGAACCCCCGAACGGCCGAGCAACCAGCTTCGTCTCACGAAGGGCGTACACATCGTCGTTCCCGCCGCGCGCCTGCCCACGGAGCACACCATCGTGTGCTTCCACCCCGTCGACAAGCGGCTCCTGTTCGTCCTCCCCTGGGGCGAGCAGGTCTACATCGGCACCACCGACACCGACTACGACGGCGACCCGCGCGACGTCGCCGCGAGCCGCGCCGACATCGACTACCTGCTCCAGGCGGTGGACAGCTACTTCCCCGCGGTGAAGCTCCAACCCGAAGACGTGTTCGCCACCTGGGCGGGCCTGCGCCCGCTCATCCGCGCCGAAGGCGTCGCGCCGTCGCAAGTGTCGCGCGAGCACGTCATCACCGTCGATCCCGACGGCCTCGTGAGCATCGCCGGCGGCAAGCTCACCACATACCGGCGCATGGGCGCGGAAGTGGTCGACACCTGTGTCGACCGCATGAAGAAGCGCGGCCACGAACTGCCCCCCTTGAAGGCGGCCAACACCGGTGGCCAGGCGCTCCCGGGCGCGGTGGGCTGGCCCGAAAACGACGACGGCGCCGCGGTGGCCAAACGCGTGGCCGACGCCGCGGGCGGCGCGCTCCCCGAACGCACGTGCCGCTACCTCGCCGACCGCTACGGCACCCTCGCGGTCGAGCTCGCGGCGTACGCCGCCGGCGATCAGCGCCTTCTCCGCCCGCTCTGCCCCGGCCGCCCCGAGATCTACGCGCAGATCGACTGGGCCGTCCGTCACGAGCTCGCCGAAACGGTGAGCGACTTCCTCGAGCGCCGCACCCAGCTCTTCTTCCGCGACATCGACCAGGGCCTCGGCGCGGTCGACGCCGTGGCCGACCGCATGGCCAGCCTCCTCGGGTGGACGCGCGCCGAACGCGACGCCTCCGCCGCGGCCTACCGGGCCGAGGTGGCGAAGAGTCGGCGTTGGCGCACGGAGCCGGCACCGTAGGTCCGCGGGCCGGGCGCGGGCCTCCCGGTGAGAGGGGCGCAGGCCTCCCGGTGAGAGGGGCACGGTCGCGAGCCAGGGCGAACCGTTGGCGTTCACCCACGGAAGTTTCCGCCGGCGGGCGCCGCCCACGTGGCCGCGGCTCGCGACGTCCCCGCTACCGGCGGGAGGCCGGCGCCCGCACGGAGGCCCGCACCCGCTGAAGGGCTCGGCGCCTCCGAGGGGTGCCGCGCCCGCCCTACCAGACCTCGCAGCGGTTGGTGGGGCGCATCGCCGAACCTTCGGCGCACCCGAACGCCGTCGCGAACTCGGGGAGGTTCTGAAGCGGCCCGAGCACGCGGTAGCGCGCGGGGCTGTGGCTGTCGGAGAGGGCGCGCATCTTCTCGATCTCCGGGCTCGCCACGACGCACCAGGACTGCGCGGCGGCCACGAAGAAGAGCTGATCGTCGGTGAGGCCCGGCACGTTGGCCGGGGGCGCGCCCGCGGCCTTGTAGGCGCGGAACGCCGAACGGTAGCCGCCGATGTCGGCGATGTTCTCGCCGAGCGTGAGCGCCCCGTTCACCTTCATGTCGGCGATGGGGAACGCGCCGTACTGCTGCTCGACGCAGGCGGCGCGCTCCTCGAACTTGGCGCCCACCTCGGGGGCCCACCACTCCACCATCTTGCCGTCGCCGTCGAACTTGCGGCCGGAGTCGTCGAAGCCGTGGGTGAGCTCGTGGCCCATCACCATGCCGATGGAGCCGTAGTTCATCGCGACCGGGTAGTCCTTCGAGAAGAAGGGCGCCTGCAGAATCCCGGCGGGGAACGCCATCTCGTTCATCGTGGGGTCGTAGTAGGCGTTCACCATCGCGGGCGACATCCACCACTCGGTGCGGTCCACCGGCTTGCCCACCTTGGCGGCGCTGCGGGCGCCCTCGAAGCCGCGGGCGGCGTACACGTTCGCGGTCCACGCGCCGGGGGCAACCTGGAGCGCGGAGTAGTCGCGCCACACGTCGGGGTAGCCGATCTTGTTGTTGATCTTGGCGATCTTCTCCTTGGCGCGCGCGCGGGTGGCGTCGTCCATCCAGGCGAGATCGGGGAGGCCCGCGGCGAACGCGGCCTCGATGTCCTTGATCATCGTCACGGCGACTTCCTTCGAGCCGCCCGCGAACTTCTCCTGAACGAAGAACTTCCCGGTGATCTCGCCCATCATCGTCTCCGTGGCCTGCACGCAGCGCTGCCAGCGGGGGCGGGGCTCCTTCTGCCCGGTGAGCTTCTGGCCGTAAAACGCGAACCACGTGTCGTACGTGGCCTTGCCCATGTACGGCGCGGAGGCCGCCACGAGCTGGGCCTTGAGGTAGGCCTTGAGCGTCTTGATGTCGGTCTTCACGAGCACGGCTTCGAGCTTCTTGTAGACGGCGGGCACCTCGACGTTCACGTCGGTGGCGTCCTTCGCGACGCCGCGCCCGGCGAGCCACGCGTTCCAGTCGAGCTTGGGCGTGAGCTTCGCGAGGCCGCCGCGGTCGAGCTTGTTGTAGATCTTCTCGGGGTCGCGCAGCTCGGCCCGGGGCACGGAGGCCTCGGCGAGGGCGGTCTCGAAGGCGAGCACATTGGCGGCGAGCTTCGCGGCTTCGGCGGGCTTGACGCCGGCGGTCACGAGGTTTTGGGCGATCACGGCCTCGTAGGCGGCGAGGAGCGCCTTTCCGGCTTCGTCGCCCTTGAGGTAGTACTCGCGGTCGGGCAGGCCGAGCCCGCCCTGCGTCATGTGCAGGATGTTGATGTTCGGGTTCTTGAAGTCGGCGTAGACGTCCGCGCCCACGATCGCGGGCACACCCACGGCGCCGAGACGGCCGGCGACGCCGAGGATGCCCTTGAGATTCTTGGCCTTGTCGATGTCGGCCACCCACGGGGCGAGGGCGGCGGCGGCGTTGGCTTCGACCGACCCTTCGTCCATGCAGGAGCCGTAGAAGTGGCCCATGCGCGCCCAGTCGGCGTCGCCCGTGGTGGGCGAGGCGGCGGCCTTCTCCAGCACGGTGCGCGTGGTGGCGAGGTTCGCCTCGTTGATGGCGGAGAAGCTCTTTCCCCAGAGCGGCTTGTCGGCGGGGAGCGGGGTGGCCTTCTGCCAGCCGCCGCAGGCGTACTGGTAGAAGTCCTCGCAGGCGTTGGCGTTCGGGTCCATCGCGCCGACGAGCGCCTTGGCGTACTCGGGGAGGACCGGGGCGGGCGGAGCCTCGACCACGGGGGCCACGGGGGCGCGGGCTTCGGCGCGAGGGGCGGCGAAGGCGGCGAGGAGGACGACGAGGGAGCGGATGTACATCGGCGCCGATTAGCGCGGCGCGGCATCGGAGCAAGGCCAGAATCTGTCCGCCTACCGGATCAACCCCGAGCCCACGATGGCGAAAATCGTGTCGACGAGGCGCTCGACGTCGATGGCTTCGCGCCGGAGGAGGCCCTGGAAGACGGGCTCCTTGAGCATGCCCACGAGGCAGGTCGCGGTGATGGACACGTCGCAGTCGCGCACCACGCCGAGGAGCTGGCCGGTGCGGAGAGCGCGCTCGACGCGGGAGCAGGCGGCGCCGTAGAACTCGCCGAGGGTCTCGGTGCCTTCGGCGTCGATGTTGGCGGCGTCGGCAAAGAGGATGCGGGCGCCGGCGCCCATCTCCTGGAGGATGGCGACCACGCGGCGGAGGTTCTCGCGCACCTGCGGCGGGATGGGCCGCGCGACGTCGATCGGCTCGACGGCGTGCGTCACCTGCTCCATGAGCTCGGCGAGCACGGCCTGGAAGATTGCGCGCTTGCTCTCGAAGTAGTTGTAGAACGTGCCGCGCGCGACGCCGGCGGCGTCGATGATGTCGGAGACGGCGGCGCCGTGGTAGCCCTTGTCGGCGAACACGCCGAGCGCGGCCACCACGAGCTGGGCGCGGCGGGCGTCGGGGTCGATGGGGCGGGCGCGGGCCATGGCGCGCGGCCTATCGCGTTAGGCCGGGCCCGGAGGCGAAGTGGTCGAGATCATCCAGGGTGACAACCTCGATGTGCTCGCGCGCCTCCCCGACGCGTCGTTCGACCTCATCTACGTCGACCCGCCGTTCAACTCCGGCCGCAAACAAACGCACGACCGCGTGAAGTCCACCGCCGACCCCGACGGCACGCACGTCGGCTTCCACGGCCGGCGCTACCGCACCGTTCAGCTCGGCTCCATCTCGTTCGCCGACACCTTCGACGACTACCTCGTGTTCCTCGAGCCTCGCCTGCGCGAGGCCCACCGGCTGCTCACGCCGTCCGGCAGCTTCTTCCTGCACCTCGACTACCGCGAGGTGCACTACGCCAAGGTGCTCCTCGACCAGATCTTCGGCCGTCCGGCGTTCCGCAACGAGATCGTGTGGGCGTACGACTACGGCGCCCGCACCCGCAAGCGGTGGTCGCCGAAACACGACAACCTCCTGTGGTACTCGAAGCACCCGCGCCGCTACACCTACGACTACGACGCCATCGACCGCATCCCGTACCTCGCGCCCGGCCTCGTCGGCCCGGTGAAGGCCGCGCGCGGCAAGACGCCGACCGACACGTGGTGGAACACCATCGTCGCCCCCGGCGGCCGCGAGCGCACGGGCTACCCGACGCAGAAGCCGCTCGCGATCCTCGAGCGCATCGTGCGCGTGCACTCAAAACCCGGCGATCGCCTCCTCGACTTCTTCGCGGGGAGTGGCTCGTTCGGCGAGGCGGGGGCGAAACACGGTCGCGACGTCGTCCTGGTCGACGAGAGCGATGCGGCGATCGCCGTGATGAAGCGCCGGCTCGCACATTGGCTCTTGTGCCCGGCCGAATGACGGTGTAGCTTCTGCTCCCGCGGCACTAGACTGACGTGTCAGTCCAGTCCCGCGCCCAGCCAGGAGCTCGCGTGTCCTCTCGTATCGCCATCGGCATGGACGTAGGTTCCACCACGGTCAAGGCGGTCGTCATCGACCCCGACACCCTCGCCATCCTCTGGTCCGACTACCAGCGGCACGAGACGCGGCAGCCCGAGAAGGTCATGGAGTTCATGATCCGCATCGGCGAGGCCTTCCCCGACGCGACCGAGATCCAGGTCTTCGCCACCGGCTCCGGCTCCGGCCCCCTCGTCGGCCCCCTCGGCGGCCGCTTCGTGCAGGAGGTCAACGCCGTCACCATCGCCGTGGAGCACATGCACCCCGACGTGAACGCGGTGATCGAGCTCGGCGGGCAGGACGCCAAGATCATCATGTTCCGCGAGACCGAGGGTGAGGACGGCAAGAAGCAGCGCACCGCGCTCACCTCGATGAACGACAAGTGCGCGTCCGGCACTGGCGCCACCATCGACAAGTGCATGATCAAGGTGGGTATGTCGAACGAGGAGCTGCAGATGCTCCCGTACGACCACACGAAGCTGCACCACGTGGCCGCCAAGTGCGGCGTCTTCGCCGAGACCGACATCGTCAACCTCGTCAAGAGCGGCATCCCGAGCGGCGAGATCATGAACTCCCTGGCGGACGCCATCGTCCACCAGAACCTCTCCGTGCTCACGCGTGGCAACACGCTCCGCCCGAAGGTGCTCCTGCTCGGCGGGCCGAACTGCTACCTGCCCTTCCTGGTCGAGTGCTGGCGCATGCGCATCCCCGAGACGTGGGAGCAGCGCGGCTTCGAGTGGCCGAAGGACATCCCCATCGAAGAGCTGGTGTTCACCCCGAAGAACGCCCAGTACTACGCCGCCCAGGGCGCGGTCATGTACGGCCTCATCGAGGCCAAGGACAAGGGCGAGGCGCTGTACCAGGGCCTCGACGGGCTGAAGGACTACCTGCTCAACGGCCGCAGCGCGCGCATGGCCGGGGCCGCCGCCGGCCCGCTCGTCAAGGACGACGCCGAGCTCCAGGCCTTCCTCACCAAGTACACGATCCCGAGCTTTGTTCCCCGCGTGTTCGGCAAGGGCGACATCGTGCGCGGCTACATCGGCCTCGACGGCGGCTCCACCTCGTCCAAGGCGGTCGTGGTCGATGAGGACGGCGAGATCCTCTACAAGTCCTACCGCCTGTCCAAGGGCAACCCCATCCAGGACACCAAGGACATCCTCGCGGACATCAAGGGCTACTACGAGCACACCGGCTCCACGTTCATGTGCCTCGGCTTCGGCGCCACCGGCTACGCGGCGGCGGTGCTCGAGGAGTCCGTCAAGGCGGACGTGAACATCGTCGAGACCGTTGCCCACATGCAGTCCGCGGTGAGCGTGTTCCCCGACGTCGACGTCATCTGTGACATCGGCGGCCAGGACATCAAGGTGGTGTTCCTCCGCGAGACCCCCGACGGCCAGCGCGACGTGAAGGACTTCCGCCTCTCCAACCAGTGCTCCGCCGGAAACGGCATGCTGCTGCAGGCGATGGCCGATCAGTTCGGCGTGCCGCTGCAGGAGTACAGCAACGTCGCCTTCTCGGCCGATCTCTCGCCCAAGTTCTCCTACGGCTGCGCCGTGTTCCTCGACGCCGACCGCGTGAACTTCCAGAAGGAGGGCTTCACCGCGCCGGAGATGCTCTCGGGCCTCGCGCAGGTGCTCCCGAAGAACGTGTGGCAGTACGTCGTGCAGGTGCCGCGCCTCGCCCAGTTCGGCAAGGTGTTCGTGCTCCAGGGTGGCACCCAACGCAACCTCGCGGCCGTCAAGGCGCAGGTCGACTACATCGCCGCGCGCGTCCCCGGCGCGGAGATCCACGTGCACCCGCACTGCGGCGAGGCCGGCGCGCTCGGCGCCGCGATGGAGACCCTCCGCACGGTCAAGCGGCGCGGCCACTCCACCTTCATCGGCATCGACCAGGCGATCGACCTGCGCTTCGTCTCGCGCAACGACGAGTCGACCAAGTGCAACTTCTGCCCGAACAACTGCTCGCGCACGTTCATCGACACCGAGACGCCGGACGGCCGCACCAGCCGCTACATCAGCGGCTTCTCCTGTGAGAAGGGCACGGTCGAGAGCAAGGACGCGCTCAAGGTGCTCGCGAAGGAGCGCGCGGTCATCCGAAACAAGTTCCCGAACCTCGTCCACGACGAGGCCACCCTCGCCTTCCGCCACTTCTACGAGCCGCAGCCGCTCCCTTTGGCGGGCAGCTCGAAGAGCGACGTCGAGGTGAAGAAGCTCTCGTTCCTCCGCGTCGCGCGCCGGGCGTTCAACCGCGGCTTCCAGCGCTCCCACGTTGACCTGTCGCAGACGCGCATCGGCCTGCCGCGCGTGATGAACATGTACTCGACGGGCCCCTTCTTCCGCACCTTCTTCGAGACGCTCGGCGTGCCGAAGGACAACGTGGTGTGGTCGAGCGCAACCACCGAGGAGAGCTGGGCCGAGGGCGGCCGGTACGGCTCGATCGACCCGTGCTTCCCGAGCAAGGTGTCGCAGTCGCACATCCACGAGCTGCTCAACCACATCCACACCGACGAGAAGCGCGGGCCGCTCAACTACATCTACTACCCGTGCCTCACCCACGTCCCGAACTGGGTGAGCGGCACGCAGGACAACACGTCGTGCCCGATCGTCGCGGGCAACCCGAACGTGCTCAAGGCCGCGTTCACGAAGGAGACCAACTTCTTCGAGAAGGCCGGCATCGAGTACCTGGACGCCGCGCTCTCGTTCTCCGAGCCGAACCTGATGAAGCGCCGCCTCTTCGAGGTCTGGGGGCCTCGTTTGGGTGTCACCGAGGACGAGGTCGAGTGGGCCGTCGACCAGGGCATGGTCGCGCTCGCCGAGTTCGACCGCCTCCTCCAGGTCAAGGGCAAGGAGATCCTCGAGCAGGTCGAGCGCGAGCACCGCCTCGCCGTCCTTGTCATCGGCCGCCCGTACCACAACGACCCGGGCCTGAACCACGGCATCCCCGAGGAGTTCCAGGTCCTCGGCTACCCCATCCTCTCGATGCGGAGCATCCCGAAGGACCCCGCCTGGCTCGCCAAGTACTTCGCCCCCGGCGAGGATCCGCTCGGCATCACCGACGTGTGGCCCGAGAACTTCTCGGCCAACTCGGCGCAGCGCGTGTGGGCGGTCAAGTTCGCGTCGCGTCACCCCAACGTCGCGATCCTCGACCTCTCCTCCTTCAAGTGTGGCCACGACGCGCCCACCTACGGCATCGTCGAGAAGATCGTCAACACCGCGAAGGTGCCCTACTCGGCCCTCCACGACATCGACGCGAACAAGCCCGGCGGCTCGATCACCATCCGCGTGAA
>CAXNIN010000142.1:0-10275 GCA_964202365.1 Myxococcota bacterium
GTGGCGGACTGGAAGCTGGGGCCGGACCAGGCGCGTCCGACGGTGTAGTGCGCCCCGCGGTTCCGCTCCCGCGGGCGGAGGACGCGGAAGACGAAGAGGAAGGCAGGGAGCAGGGGACCGAACCATGCGCTGCGCGGGACGATGGTGAAGGGGTAAAAAACTCCGAAGCACGCCGCCACCGGACGCCGCCGCTCTCTCCGACATCGACCAGGCCGGACAGGAGGAGCGGCAGCCGCTCGTCTCCGCCTCTCTCCGTGTTCTCTGCCTCTTGCCTCCCTCTGCGCCCTCTGCGCCCTCCGCGGTTGTTTTGTTCTCCTTGGCCTTTTCCTTGGCCTTCTCCCTCGTCTCCGCCTCTCCGCCTCTCCGCCTCTCCGCCCCCCTTCGCGCCCTCCGTCGGCACCTCGCCTTGCGGAACCGCCCGCCCGCGCTGTAGTCGAACAGCACATGCTGCTCTTCCTCGCCGCCGCCCATGCCGAGACCGTCGCCGAGGCCTTCCCGCCTCCCGAGGGCGCCGCACGTGCCCAGGCCGACGCCTTCGGCGCCTACCTTCGCACGCTCCCGCTCCACCCCGACGGGCGTGAGGTTCTCACCTACGACGGGCGTCCCGTCGCCGTCGACGCCGCGCGGGTCGTGTCGATGCCCGTTGGAACCCAGGATTTGCAGCAGTGCGCCGACTCCGCGCTACGGCTGCGGGCGTCGTGGGAGCGCGCCGAGGGGCGTGCGCCGGCGTTTCACTACACGTCGGGCGACCTGTCCGCCTGGGCCGCGTGGGCGAACGGGACCCGCCCGAAGATCAGCGGCAACGACGTCACCTTCGTGGCCGGCGCCGCGAAGCCCGACGCGTCGGACGCCGCTTTCGAGGCGTGGATGATGAACCTCTTCACCTACGCCGGCACGCGCAGTCTCCCGCTCGACACGATGGCCGTCGCGGGCAACCCGGCCGAGGGCGTGCGCCCCGGCGATCTCGTGAACCAGCCGGGCTCCCCCGGTCACGCCGTGGTCGTGCTCGACGTGGCCCGGGCGGGCGATCGCACCTGGGTGCTCTTGGGGCAGGGCTACATGCCCGCGATGGACTTCCACGTGCTCGACGGGCCCGACGCGGGCTGGTTTCCCGTGGAGGGCGACATGCTGCCGTCGACGCCGATCGCCGTGCCGTGGAGCGGGCTCCGTCGCTGGAAGGAGCCCGCGCCGCCGCGGTGATCAGCTCGCGTGCTTCCGGAGCAGGTCCGCGAGGCGCGGCATCGCGGACACCACGTGCTTCGACGCCTCGGGGCGCAGCTTGTCGTAGGTGTTGCGGATGGGGCCCGAGGCGTTGCGGGCGCGGCCGTCCGTGATCGAGAGGAGGGCGTCCGCGACGGAGGCGCCGTTCTTGCCGAAGAAGCCGCGGGGGTCGGCCTTCTGAGCCTGGCAGTCGAGCCAGAAGGGGTCGACCTTCTTGGCGAAGTCGTCCAGGAGGTGATTGAGCGTGCCGCCCACGAAGCCGGGCTTCACCTTCTGCACCATCGCGAACGCAGTCTTGATGGCGATGCCCGAGAGCCCGCTCTTGTCGGACACTTCGGCCTCGATCATGGCCACGCCGTCATCCACCACGCGCTTGCGCTTCGCGGGGTCGGCCAGCACTTCGGAGAGACTCGCCATCGCAGGCTCCTAAAAGGTGATCTCGTTGCTCGGCGCGGCGCGACCGCCGCCCCCGGCGCCGCACGTGGGAACCGCCGCCTTGCCTCCGAGCTCACGGAAGTAGGAGGCGACGTACGCCCGGCCCTGGCACGTATAACCGCCGCCCTGCTTGAGGGCCGACTGGACGCAGTCGTAGCTCTTCTCGAAGTCGCGGTTGTTCTGCGCCTTGAGAATGTCCTCGCCTTCCGACGGGGCGGTGTCCTTCACGTAGAGCTTCACCCACGCGGGGATCGCGTCGCACAGCGCCTTGGCGGCGATGGGGTCCGCGCTGGACGTGAGCGTCTTCAGCAGCGCGGCGCGCACTTCGGGGGCGGCCTCCTCCTTGCCGAGGCGCTCGGTGATGCAGGCGAGCTGCTCGGGGTCGCGCGTCGCGCGCATCGACTCAAGCGCGGCCACCCGCACTTCGGGCGCGGCGTCGTTGATGAGCGCGCTGCACACCGTGGTGTCGAAGTCGTCCGGCTTCACGGATTGGAGCGAGGCGAGCGCGGCGGCGCGTACGGCGGGGTCGGCGTCGGTGCCCACCGCCATACGGAGGGCGTCGGTGCCGGGGGCCTGCGAGAAGAGGGCGCCCGCGGCCGCGGCGCGCACGACGGGGCTCGGGTCGCTCGCGAGCCAGCCGGTCACGAGCGCGATCTCGGCGGGGTCCTTGCTGTTGCGGAACACCGGCATCGCCGCGGCGCGCACGGCGGCGTCGGCGTCGGAGCTGGCGGCCTGCACGAGGCGCGGGCGGAGCGCCGGGATCTTCTGGATCGCGCCGACGAGGGCGGTGCGCTCGGGCTGCGCGGCGTCGTCGAGGAGCGCGCCGACACACGCGAGCTTCTCCGCGTCCTTTCCGCCGGCGAGGCCTGAGAGGATCGGGGCGTCCCACCGGCCTTCGTACTGGAGGCGCTCGCAGAGGCAGTCGGCGGGGAGCCCGTAGGTCTCGAGCTTGTCGGCGGCGTGTTCGCGCGTCTCGGGCTCCTTCATGCGGAGCCCGGCGCAGAGCGCGGGGGTGTCGCCGCCGGCCATGGCGCGGTCGAGGTCGGCCTTGCTCACGTAGTTGGGCTCGGACTCGACGCAGGCGAACAGGAAGGCGAGCAGCACGGGACCTCCGGCGGGGCCGGGAGCGTACCGCGCAGCGGGGCGTGAGGCGACAACGGAGCCGACCAAAGGGCCGGGGGCGTTGCGGGTTTGAACAACCGCGGGCGATCCCCCGCCCCAAGCAACCCCGCTATTCGTCGACCTGACGAACCCCACGGATGTCCGGCAACTCTTCCATCAGCATGCGCTCGACCCCGATGCGGAGCGTGGCGGTGCTCGACGGGCAGGAGCTGCAGCTCCCGATGAGCTTGACGAGCACGATGCCGTCGTCGATGCCGCGGAAGATGATGTCGCCGCCGTCCTGCGCGACCGCGGGGCGGATGAACTCGTCGAGGATCTGCACCACCTGACGCGCGAGGGGATCGGTGATGTGGCCGTACTCGAGCTCGGTGTCGGGCACCGCCATGTCGCCGCTGTCGAGGAAGTCGCGGATCGCGGCCTTGATCTGCGGGACGAGCTCGGGCCACGAAAGCCCCTCGTCCTTGTTGACGGTGACGAACCGGGGAGCGACGAGGACCGAGGTGATGCCCGGGATGTCGAACACGCGGCGGGGGAGGGGGGCGTCGGACGCCTGGCCGGCGGAACGGTACTCAAACGTACCGGTCGGCACGAGCGTTTCCTGCACCTTGAACATCAGGGCGTCAGGGTTCGGCGTCGGAAGCGTATCAATCGCCGCCGGCGTGGTGGGGGCGTGGTGCGACGTGTCCATCGCGGTCTCCAAAGGACCCAGTGGGTAACCACGCCTGATCCGCTCGGCAGGGTTAAGCGCTTGGTCCTTTCACACGGAGATACAGATGTCGGTTTCTTTCGCTCTCACGGACGAGCAGAAGGCCCTGCAGGAGCTCGCGCGCGACTTCGCGATTAGCGAGATGCGCCCGGTTGCGGCCCATCACGACGAGACCGGCGAGTACCCCTACGCCGTGCTCGAGAAGGCCCACGCGCTCGGCCTGCTGAACACCCACGTCGAAGCCGCCTACGGCGGCCTCGAGCTCAGCTCGTTCGACGGCGTCCTCATCGCCGAGGAGCTCGCCTACGGCTGCTCCGGCATCGGCACCGCGATGGAGGCGAACGGCCTCGCCCAGCAGCCCGTCGTCCTCGGCGCGACCGACTTCCTCAAGAAGAAGTACCTCGCCCCGATGACCGAGAAGCTCTCTCTCTGCGCCTACGCCGTCACCGAGCCCGGCGCCGGCTCCGACGTGCAGGGCATGCGCACCAGCGCGGTGAAGCAGGGCGACAAGTACCTGCTGAACGGGTCCAAGATGTGGATCACGAACGCCGGCGTCGCGGACTGGTACTTCGTGGTGGCCGTCACCGACCCGGCGAAGCTCGCCCGCGGCGGCATGACCGGCTTCATCGTCGAGCGGAACAGCCCCGGCATCACGGTGGGCCGCAAGGAACAGAACATGGGCCAGCGCTGCTCCGACACGCGCGGCATCACGTTCGAGAACGTCGAAGTGCCCGAAGAGAACGTCATCGGGCAGGTCGGCGACGGCTGGAAGCTCGCGATGGCCGCCTTCGACTACACCCGCGCGTCCGTCGCCGCGGCGTCGGTGGGCGTGGCCCGCGCGGCCTTCGAGTACTCCCAGCAGTACGCGCTCGAGCGCAAGGCGTTCGGCCAGGTGATCGCGAACCACCAGGCCATCCAGTTCATGCTCGCCGACATGGCGATGAACATCGAAGCCGGCCGGCTCCTCTGCTGGAAGGCCGCGCAGCTCCGTGACGAGCACCAGCGCAACACGAAGGAATCCTCGATGGCCAAGGCCTTCTGCGCGGACATGCTGCAGAAGGTTACGTCCGACGCCGTGCAGATCTACGGCGGGTACGGCTACTCCAAGGAGTACCCGGTCGAGAAGCTCATGCGCGACGCGAAGATCTTCCAGATCTACGAGGGCACCTCGCAGATCCAGCGCGTGATCATCGCCCGCGAGCTGATGTCGCGCGGCAAGTAGCGCCTGCGCTTCAGTGAGAGGACCCTTCGCCCCGCTCGCGCACGCCCGATTCCGGGCGTTGTGGTTCGCGGGGCTGGTGTCCTTCCTCGGGACCTGGGTTCACAACGTGGCAGCGCGATGGACCGCCGCCACGTTGTCCACGTCGCCGATCGCCGTCTCCGCGGTCGACGCCCTGCAGCTCGCCCCGATGGTGCTGCTCTCGCTGTTCGCGGGCCGCCTCGCGGACGCCCACGACCGTCGCAACGTGCTCGTGGCCACCAACGCGGGCCTCTCGGCCGTGGCGTTGTGCATGGCCGGACTCGCGGCGTTGGACGCCCTCTCCTTGCCGGTCCTCCTCGGGTTGACGGGGGGGATGGGCGTGTTGGGGGCGCTCAACGGCCCGGCGTGGCAGGCGACCGTGCCGCGGCAGGTGCCCGACGCCGAGGTTCCGAAGGCCGTCGCGCTCATGTCCACGGGGTTCAACCTGGCCCGCGCCGTAGGCCCCGGCGCCGGCGCGTGGATGCTCGTGGCGCTCGGCCCCGCCGCGGCGTTCCTCACCAACGCCGTGAGCTACCTCGTCATCGGCTTCCTCCTCTCGCGCCTCCCGCCGCAGCCGCCCAACCACGGCGGCGGGCCCGTACGCTCTCCGCTCTCCGAGCCGGGCCTCGTGCGACTGTACGTTGTCGGCCTGTTCTTCGGCCTCTTCGCGATGCCGTCGCTCTCGTTGCTCCCCGTTGTTGCGCGCGACGCCCTCCAGGGGGACGCCACCTCGTACGGTGAGCTCCTCTCGGCCTTCGGCATCGGCGCCGTGGCCGCCGGCCTGGCCGTCGCGAGCGCGGTGCGCCGCTTCGGAAACCGCCCGTTCATCGCGCTCACCTGTGTCATCTCGGCCGGCGGGCTCGCGGTGCTCGGAGGGGCCCACACCTTGCCGGTGGCGCTCGCCGGTGCGGCGCTCGCGGGCATGGGCTGGATCGGCACCATCAGCACCGTGAACGCCGGCGTGCAGATGCGCGCGCCGGCCGAGGTGCGCGCGCGCGCACTGGCCTATTACCTGACCTTTGCCGTCGGCGGGCAGGCTTCGGGCAGCCTCCTCGGCGGCTGGGCCGCGAGCCAGTTCGGCCTCGGCGTCGCGTTGCGCTTGTGCGCGGGGGCGCTCGTCGTCGTGGCCGTCGTCGTGCTCGCCGGATACCGCCGCCCCTCGGCCGGAGACTCCTGATGCGCTACCTCCTCACCGGCGGCACCGGCTTCGTCGGCGCCAACGTCGTCCGCCACCTGCTCGCGCGCGGCGACTCCGTCGTGTGTGTTGTGCGAAAGCCCAACAAGTGCCTCGAAGGCCTCGACGTCGAGCTGGACACCGGCTCGGTCACCGACGTGGACGCCATGGCGCGCGCGGCCGAAGGATGCGACGGCATCTTCCACATCGCCGGCATCTTCGACCCCGGACCCGGCGGCGAAGACGCCATGCGCGTGCTCCACGTCGACGCGACGAAGGCCCTCTGCGCTGCCGCGACGAAAGCCGGCGTCCCGAAGCTCCTCGTCTGCTCGTCGAGTGTGACGGTCGGTTTCGGCACCGTCGACGCCCCTGGCGACGAAGATACCCCTTTCGATCCTGGGAAGATCTACGGGAAGCGCGGGGCGCTCCGGGCCTACCACGACTCCAAGCTCGAGAGCGAGCGCATTGGCGCCGCGTGGGGCGCCGTGATCGTGAACCCCGACTACGTGCTCGGCCCCTGGGACATCAAGCCCACGAGCGGCCAGCTCCTCCTCACGATCGCGAAGGGCTGGGTGCCCGGGTACCCCACCGGCGGAAAGTGTTTCGTCGACGCCGATGATTGCGCCATCGGCCACCTCGCCGCGATGGACGTGGGCCGCGCCGGACGCCGCTACCTGCTCGGCAACCACAACCTCTCCTACCGTGAATTCATGGCGTTGTGCGCGGATGTCACGGGGAGCCGCGCGCCGCTGGTGCCGGTGCCGGGCGCCGCGCTCGGCGTACTCGGGCGCGTGGGCTCGCTCCTGCAACGCTACGACGCGCATCGGTTTGCCGGCCTCGATCGCCACGTGTTGCTCGCGATGCAGCAGGGGCGCTACCGCACCGGAAAGCGGAGCTGGGACGAGCTCGGCGTGCCGCGCACCCCGATGCGCACGACGGTCGAGCGCGCGTTCGGCTGGTTCCGCGAGCACGGATACGTCTGATTCGAAGGGGGAAGTTGGGGTTCCCCCTCCCGGTGGCGGTGGGCCGACGGCAGGCCGGGCGCCGGCCCCCGTGCGCTACTCGCCGAAGCTCCACGTCCCCGACTCGCCGGTCCCGAGCGACCACTCGCCGGCCTCGTCGAGCATCGAGCCGGTGAACGTGCCGAGCGCGTTGCCGTCTTCGTCCGTGAGGGTGACGGTGAGCTCGCCGTCCTCGCACGTGACGAGGCCGTTGCCGATGGCGGAGAACGCCTCGCCCTCGAGCGTGATCTCCACGACGGCGTTGTCGGCGGAGTCGTCGGGCTGCACCGTGAGCGTGAGCGAGCCGGAGGCGTCGCCGTCGAACGTACCGCTGTAGTCGCCGAGGAAGGTCTGGCAGATGTCGTTGGCGGAGCAGCTCGCGAGCAGGGGCAGGAGGAGGGCGGTGGCGAGGGCGCGGGGCATCGGGACTCCGGGGAGGGGTGCGAACGGACCACCCAGTGTACGGCGACCGCGCCCGAACGGATTTTCCACCCCGCGTCATTCCGCGTCTGCGAGCCGGACGCGGCGGGCGTGCGCGCGCATCGGCTACCCGTGGGGGAGGGGACCATGGGACATCCACGGTGGGTCGCGACGATGGGCGCGCTCGCGTGCTTCGGTGGGGGGTGCCTCGGCCGGGACGAGGCGACGGAGCGGATCGAGGAGCCGGGCCCCATTCTGCGCGTCGACATCGAGCTCGACGCGGGCGCCGTGACGATCGCGGGGGCGGCGGGCGCGGGCGCGAGCGGGTCGGTCAGCACGCGGTGGGCGCACGAGGCTCCGGACGTTGTGCACTACGTAGAGGACGACGTGTTGCACGTGCTCGTGCGCTGCGAGCCCTTCGCGGCGCCGTGCCTGGTCGACGTGACGCTGACCGTCCCCGCGGACGCGAACGTCACTGTCGTCACCGGCCTCGGCGACGTGCTGGTGCGGGGCGTCGCGGGCGACGTCGAGGTGGTGTCCGCCGACGGGGCCATCGAGGGCCACGCGCTCGGCGGCGCCTTCTTCGCGGAGACGGAGGCGGGCGACATCGTCGCGGATGGCCTCGGTGGCACGCTCGTGGACGCGCGTACCGGCGCGGGGCTCGTCGATCTCCGACTCGCGGCGGCGCCCATGCGCCTCGTCGCCCGCACGGAGAGCGGCGACGTACTGCTCCAGGTGCCCGCCGGGCCCTACCGCATCGACGCGGACGTCCCGAAGGGCGAGCTCGACATCGGCGCCGCGATCGTGGAGGATCCTTCGTCGCCTTCCGTCGTGGTCGCCGAGAGCGGCAACGGCGACGTGGTGATCAGGGCGCGCGAAGGCGGGAGGTAGCCCGGCGACGACGGGCGAGGCCCGCGAGCGGGAAGAGCAGGGAGAGCGCGGCGCCATCGCCCTCGCACCCGCACGTGGGGCACGTGAGCGGCGTGGTCGCCTCGCAGGGCGTGCGCCAGTAGCGCAAGGGCTCGTCCGCGTTGGAGACTTCGGACGTGGTGACGAGCGTGCCGTCGTTGGCGAAGGTGACCGCTTCGCCCTGGGGCTGCTCGCCGAGGTCCACCACGGTGGGTGCGTCGCTCCAGTTGAGGCTGCACCCGCTCCACATCCACGCGGTGCTCAACCCGCGGAGCACCACCTGAGCGCCGTCCGCGCTGATCGCGCCGCCCGTGACCTTCTCGGAGAGCGCGAGCTCGGCCTCCTTCGTGAGCGTCTGCGCCGCGCCGCCGTCGCACGCGGGGTCGCTGATGCGGAAGACCTTCGCGCCGTCGTCTTCCTTGGTGACGACGCGCACCGTGCGGTCGGGCCCCACGAGGAGGGTCTCCGCGTCGAACGTCTTGCCTTCGGGGTAGACGAGCCGGCACGCCACGGCGCTCTCGACGCCGTTGGTGGACGCCGGCACCACCCAGAGCACCAGCTCGGTGCGCGTGCCGTCGCCCTCGCCGATGTCGCCGATCCAGAGGCAGCTCTCGGCGTCGACGCTGTCGGGGCAGGGGCCCGGCGCAACGTCTTCCCAGTCGGTGTTCGACGCGCCGCTGATGTTCTGGCCGCCGACGAACGTGCCGTCATCCCGGAACACGTAGAGGAAGGCGGGGCCGCCCTGATCGTCGTGGGTGTAGTACACCCCGTCTTCCGCGCGGGACGCGGCGATGCCGGACGATTGGATCTCGCCGACGGTGTCGTCCACAATGACGTCGAACGGGCCCTCGGGCTCGCCGAAGCTCCCGCACACCTCGACCTCTTCCGCTGCGCTCGCCGGGGGGATGAAGAACATGTACCTGTGGATGCTAATCGCGTGCCCGGCCGAGCGCCTGGGGGTGGAGGTCCCGAAGGGCGGGCTCGACGCGATCTCCGCCGAAGACCTGCAGCGCGACGTCTACGCGCTCACGCGGGACGGCGCCGACCCCGGCCAGGTGTTCGCCAATCGTTTGACACAGATGCACCTGCCGCCGCGCGAGACGGGGGATGGGCGCGTGTGTGCGCGTCGCGACGGTGCGGGCGCGCCGCGGGTGGTGGTGGCGCCCTGGCCGACCACCGTGGGGGAGGCGGCGCAGGTGGCCGTGCTCGTGTCCGTGGCGAAGGGGTGGGACGGTCAGCCGCCCCCGAAACGCGCGACGTGGTTGTGCATGGCGAAGCCCGACGCCGTGCTTCCGGAGGGCGAGCGCGTGGCCGGCGTGGCCGTCACCGCCGACCGGCTCGAGGCCATCGACTACCGACGGCTCCGCGAGGACACCAGGCAGCTCTTCCAGCGGCTCGACGGCTGAATCGGCGCCGCGGCGGTCAGTACACGCGCGCGGCCGCCTCGATCGCGACCACCTCGTCGCGGAGCGCACGGGCCTCCTCCTGGAGCTCTGCGCTGCGCTCCTGGATGCGCGCCCGCACGGCTTCCTGGCCCTCGGGGGGCGTGGCGCGCAGCTCGTCGAACATGCCCTCGAGGTCGCGCGTGCGCTCCGCGAGGGAATCCGCGCGGCGGCTCACCTCCGACGCGCGCAGCGCGAGATCGGCGGAGCGGCTGCCGGTTGCGGCGGGCCCGGCGGGCGTGGCGCACGCGAGCGCGAGGAGGAGGAGCACGACCGACTCCTATCGCCTCGCCGCCGGATACGTGGTGCGGGAGTGGAGCGATGCCGATGCCCATCTTCGCCTACAAGTGCAGCTGCGGAAAGACGGCCGACGTGCTCGTGCTCGCAAAACGCTCTACCAACTCATAACCCAGGAAATAGTTCCACAATTCGGGGTAACGAAAACAAACCACCACAAACCAGCTCATCGCCACGGCAAGGTGAGCAGAACTCCACTTTTCCACGGCAAAACCAATCTCTTTTCACTTCCCCTCGTCGCCCAGGTCCAACTAATAGCTCCCGACAACGGCACCACCCACGCCATCGGCCCTTTGGCCAAAAATCCC
>CAXNIN010000143.1:0-10248 GCA_964202365.1 Myxococcota bacterium
CCCCTGTCGCGGCCCTGGAAGAGGACGTACCCGACGACGATGGCGAGGGCGATCGCGCCGAGCCCGAGCCAAACGGGGAGGCTGGAGCGGGCGCCGCGCGGGGCGGGGGGGTCTTCGAAGAGATCGTCGCGCGGCGCCGCGTAGCTCGAGGCCGGGCTCGGGCCGCCGCCGCCGAGGAGCCCGGCCGGCGCGCGCCCGATGGTGGGGCCGGCGCCGACGCCGGGCATCCCGGGGCCCATCCCCGGGCCGCTGGGCGGCGCGGCGAAGAAGAAGCTCTGGGAGATGCTCCCCGGGTTCGGGGTGGAGCCCGGCGGAGCGACGGCGATCCCGGAGCCGTCCGACGGGCTCGGGGTGTACCCGCCCATCGCGTTCTCCACGACCGTGGCGTCGCCGCGCATCGCGGGCTCGTCGTTGTAGGCGTCGTCCTGAAGCGCCGCCTGGAAGGTGTCGAACACCGGTGTCGCCGGGCTGCGCGTGACGAGCCCGGGGGGCGGCGCGGGGGGGCGCATCGCCTCGCGCCCGGCGCTCGACGGGGCGCGCTCGGTGCGTTCGCTGCCGTCGACGCGGTCGAAGCCCGCGGGCACGTCCGGGAGCTCGTCCACGCCGAGCGAATGGAGGGTCTGCTCCTGCGTGTCGTCGCGGGTGTTGGCGAAGTCCATCGCCATCGGCTCGGCGTCGCGCGGAACGGAGGGGTCGGGCCCGATGGAGACGTGCAGGGCGTCGTCGGGCTCGTGGGCGTCGGCCTCCGCGGCGTCGACGAGGATGTCGTCGTCCACCGCGGGCTCGGGGGGCAGCTCCGTGCGGAGGTTGCGCCGCTGGAAAGAGAGGGCGTCAGCCGCGGCGAAGTAGAGCGCGAGGTCCGCGCGGTCGCCGGCGCGCGTCCACTCCGTGCCGTCTTGCGACACGCGGCTGTCGCGATCGACGCGGCGCTCGAGCACCCACCGCAGGAGCGCGCCCAGGTCGGGCACGGACCACACCTGCTCGCCGGTCTGGACGAACGCGATGGGCTCTACGCCCTCGGGCGAGACGTCGAGCGGCGGGGGCGCGGTGGGGGGCGTCGTCGCGGCGGGCGCGGGGTCGACCGCGAAGGTGTGCCCGCACTCGGAGCAGCGGAACTTGAGGCTGCGCGGCCCGCGGGCGCGCGCGCTGGGCGGTGGCTCGAGCTCGTGGCGAGCCCGGCACCGCGGACAGGTGATCTCCACGCTACCCCCCGCTCAACTGGCTGATTTTCTTCTCGATCTCGGTCGCATCGCGAGGGGAGGTGTCGAGGTACTGGCGGTAGTGGCCCACGGCGCCGCCCGGGTCGCCCTGGCGCGCGGCGAGGTCGCCGAGCCACTTCCAGGCGTCCTTCGCACCCATCTGGGCGGCCTTCTGCAGCGTGGCGCCCGCGCCGCCGTCGCCGGCTTCGGCCTGCGCGCGGCCCAGCTTGCTCATGAGCTTCGCGTTGCGACCGTCGAGCGCGACCGCCTTCTTGTACGCCTGCGCGGCCATGGCCCAGTCGCCGCTGCCGGCGGCGTCGTCGCCGATGGACTCGTGGTCCGCGGCGCTCTGGTCCGTCACCTGCATCGACGGCGCCGTGGTGGCCGAGCTTCCGCCGGAGCTGCGGGGGCCGCGGTCGATTGGACGGGCGCCGTCGGGCACGCCGTTGCGCACGGGGGTGAGTGTATCGGGGTCGCGCCCGGCGACCGTGCCCTTGTCGGGCGGCGCGCCAACGGGCGTCTCCGTGGCCGGGAGCGGGGTGGGGTCGCCCGGGTTGGCGCGGAGCGTCGCTTCGAGGTCGGCGTTGATGGCGTCGCGGATGTCCTGCGTGGAGCCGGCCTTCGGGTTTGGCGCCTCGGTGGTGCCGGCCACGGGCGGGGGCGGCGCGACGGCGCCCCCGGGCTGCTGCATCCACCAGGTTGTCCCGAGTACGCCGGCCAGCACGATCACGAGCCCGCCGATCACCATCGGCATCCGGCTCGCCGGGGCCGGCGCGGGCTTCGTGTCGCCGCGCGCGGGCATCGCGATCGGGCCCGTGCGGCGGAGCTCGTTCTTCACCTGCTGCCGCTTCCGCATCTCCGCGAAGGGGTCCTGGAACTGACTGGGTTCCCCGGCGGCCTTCTGCGCGGCGACCTCTTCGATGACGCGGGCGACCTCGGGCGAGGGGGGCGCGGGGGCGAGGGTGGTGCTGCCCGCGGCTTCGTCACGCCGCGCCGCAAGCATCTCCCACGTGTCGACGAAGAAGACGTCGAGGTCGGGGATCTCCCCGATGGCACGCCACGTTTTTCCGTCCCAGCTCACGACGTCCGTGGCGGTGACGCGGCCGTCCTGGATGTACTTCCGGAGCGTCTTGATGTCGGAGAAGTCGTAGACGAGGCCGATCTTGACCTTCACCTTCCACGTGGTCACCCCGACCGCGCGGAAGTCGAGCGAGGCGGCGCGCGCGGCGGCGGCCGCGGGGTCCCGGGGGGGCGAAGGCGCCTCGGGCGCGGGCGCGGAGACCTCGTGCGAGGGCGGCGCCACGATGGCGGCGGGCGCCTTCACTTCGTGGGCGTCGGCGTGGTCGTCCTGCACGCGGGTGGGCTCGTCGTCCCAGTCCGCGGGGCGCGCGGGCGTGGGCATGTCCGCGAGGCGCGTCGCCGCCGACACCGCCGACTCGGCGGGCGGGGAAGCCGGGCGCTTCGCCGCGGCCGGCGCGGCGAGGTTCGAGCGGTTGATCTCGGTCTGGTCCTTCGCGTAGACCACGAACACGGCCTTGCACTTCGGGCACGTGATCTTGGCCCCTCGGCCCGTGATCTTTGCGTCGTCCAGCTTGTAGCGGGACTTGCACGATTCGCAGGTGACGATCAAGGTGATTGGGCTCCGACATGCTCAGGGAAGCAGGATCTCGAGGCCTGCGGACGCGGCGTAGACCTTCCGCGTCCCGTGGTCACGGAAGTGTATCGTAAGCTGCGGGTTCGAGGGGCCGCCTTCTCGGAGCGAGATGGTCCCCGCGCCGTACATGGAGTGAAACACCTCCACCCCCTCCCGAAATGCCTCCAGGCTCTCCGGCTGGAGCCTGCGGCGACCTTCCGGGATCTTCGGCGCGAGCTTGCGGGGCGGCGGCACCGGCGCGGTCGGCGGGCGCGGCGGCCCGCCGACGGGCGGCCGCGGTGCGGAAGGCGCGCCCGCCGCGGCCGCGTTCGCCGCGCGTTGCGCGACCATCCAGCTCGGCGGACCCGAGCGGGAGGGTGGCGTCGGGGCGGCGGGGGCGACGAACGCGCGTGATGCCGCGCTCGGCGGGAGATCGCCGGTGAGCACGCCGCGAGGCCGCTCGCGGAGAAAGCGCGAGGGGAGGGTGGGCTCGTAGCGGCCGTCCATGCTGCGGCGGCGGTCGGGGTAGCTCAAGAAGAGCTGTTCGCGCGCGCGGGTGATCGCGACGTACGCGAGCCGGCGCTCCTCCTCGATCTCCTCTTCGCGCTCGGCGCGGGCGTGCGGGAAGCACTTCTCCACGAGCCCAACCACGAACACCACCGGGTATTCCAGCCCTTTCGCGAGGTGCGCGGTGAGGAGCGTGACCGCGCCCGTGCCCTCGTCCGGGAGCTCGTCGGCCTGGCCGGCGAGCGACACCCGGTCGAGGAAGGCCCGGAGCTTGTCGATCGGCATCGACGGCGCGGGGGTGCCCTCGGGGTCGAGGGGGTCGGCCGCGAGCTCGTCGGCCACGGCGCGGGTGAGGGCGTCGAGGTTCTCGAGGCGGCCCTTCGCCTCGTCCGTGGACTCGGCCTCGAGCTCTGCGACGTAGCCGGTGTCGCGCGCGACGATGCCGACGAGCTGGCCGGGCTCCACCTGGAGCGCCAGCATCTGGAAGCGGTCCATCATCACGGTGAAGGCGGCGAGCGCGTTCCCGAGGCGGCCGCTGGTCTGTCCGAGGTACCGCGCGGCCTCGCGGAGCGAGCACTTCAGGCGGTCGGCCTCGGCGGCGATGGTCTCGAGCGCCTTGTCGCCAACGCCGCGGGTGGGCGTGTTGACGACGCGGTTGAACGCGACGTCGTCCGCCGGGTTCACGATGAGCTTGAGGTAGCTCACGATGTCCCGGATCTCCTTGCGCTCGTAGAACTTCTTGCCGCCCACGAGCACGTGCGGGATGCGCGCGTGCACGAGCGCCTGCTCGATGGGGCGGCTCTGCGCGTTGGTGCGGTAGATGATCGCGAAGTCCGCGGCGCGGCGCGACCCGCCCATCTGCCGGCGTATCTCGCCGACGATTCGGCTCGCCTCGTCGACGTCGTCGTCGCACCGGCTCACGCGGATGAGCGGGCCCTTGTCGGCGTCGGTCCAGAGCGTCTTGTCCTTCCGCTGCGTGTTGCGCTTCACGAGCGCGCTCGCGGCCTCGAGGATGGTGCTCGTGGAGCGGTAGTTCTGCTCCAGGCGCACCACGGTGGCGTTCGGGAAGTCACCCTCGAAGTCCAGGATGTTCTGGATGTCGGCGCCGCGGAAGCTGTAGATGGACTGGTCGTCGTCGCCCACGACGGCGAGGTTGCGCTCGCCGTGGTCGCACAGGAGTTTTACGAGCTTGTACTGGGCGGGGTTGGTGTCCTGGTACTCGTCGACGAGGACGTAGCGGAACTTCGCCCGCCACTTCTCGAGCACCGCGGGCTCCTTCTCCCAGAGCTCCGCCACCTTGTTGACGAGGTCGTTGAAGTCGAGCGCGTTGCTCGCCTTCATCTTGGCCTCGTACGCCGTGAAAACCTTGTGGAGGTGCGGGTTCTCCGCGTTGCTCGGCGGCGCCTGCATCGCGTTCTTGGCGCGGTCGATCGCGCTCCGGAAGCTCGCGGGCGGGTGGCGCTTGGGGTCGATCTTCAGGTCGGTGAGGATGTTGCGGAGCACGCGGGTCTGGTCGTCGTCGTCGTAGATGACGAAGTCGTTCGTCCACCCGAGCGGCGCGATGTCGCGGCGGAGGATGCGGACACACGTGGAGTGGAAGGTGCTCACCCAGATGTCGCGGCCCGCCTCGCCGACGAGGTGCGCCACGCGCTCCTTCATCTCGCCGGCCGCCTTGTTGGTGAAGGTGACGGCGAGGATGTTCCACGGGCGCACGGAGTGCTGGAGCAGGTACGCGATACGACGGGTGAGGACGCGCGTTTTGCCGGAGCCGGCGCCCGCGAGGATGAGCAGGGGGCCGTGGATCGCCTCGACCGCGCGCTGCTGTTCGGGGTTGAGGCCGGAGAGGAGCTCGTTCCCGTTCATGCGCCGCCCCCGGCCTTGGTGACGGCCTCCTTGCGCGCGCGGTACCGGGCGCGCAACTTCTCCGCCATCCCCGCCGAGTTCTTCTGCGGCCCGCGCGCCACGGCCACGGCGTCCGCCGGGACATCGGCCGTAATGGTGGAGCCCGCCCCCACGATGGCGCCTTCCCCCACGGAGACCGGCGCCACGAGCGCCGTGTTCGACCCGATGAACGCGCGCGCCCCGATGACGGTGCGGTGCTTCCCGAAGCCGTCGTAGTTGCACGTGATCGTGCCGGCCCCGACGTTCGCGCCCGCGCCCACGTCGGCGTCGCCCAGGTAGGTGAGGTGGTTCGCCTTCGCGCCCCGGCCCACCGTGGCGTTCTTCACTTCCACGTAGTTGCCGACGTGCGCGTCTTCTTCGAGCACGGCACCCGGCCGCAGCCGCGCGAACGGCCCCGCCTGCGCGCCCGCGCGGAGCTCGGCCCCCGTCGCCACCGACTGGGCGTGGAGGATCGCCCCCGCCGCGATGCGCGTGTCGTTCACGACGCAGTTGGGGCCCACCATGCCGGCGATGTCGGACGCGCCGGCCAACACTGCGCCGAAGCCGACGCTGGCGTTGGGGTGGAGCGTGACGCCCACCTCGACGAGGGCGTGGTCGAGGTCGGCGAAGTCGACTCCCTGGAGCGCCCACGCGCGGTTGATGCGGCGCTTGAGCACGGCGCGGGCGTCGGCGAGCGCGGCGCGGTCGTTGACGCCGGCGAAGAGCGAAGCGTCGAAGCCGCTCACGACGTTGGCGGGCCCGCTCACGAGGTCCGTCAGGTAGAATTCGCCCTTCGGCGGGTGCGGGGCGAGCGCGGGGAGCGCGGCCCGGAGAAACGCGGCGTCGAACATGTACACGCCGGAGTTGACCTCGCGGATCGCGGCTTGTTCCGGCGAACATTCCGCTTGCTCGACGATACGCACCACGTCGGGGGGGGCGTTGCGGGGGGACCCCCCCCCGCCCCAAGAGCCGGAAGACCGGACGATCCGCCCGTATCCCGTGGGGTCGGCGACCTCGAACGACGCGACCGTGACGTTGCCCGCGTGCGCCGCGACCACGCGCCCGAGCGCTTCGGCGGTGACGAGCGGCGTGTCGCCCGCGGTGACGAGCACGGGGCCGGACTCGGGCAGCAGGTCGAGCGCGGCGCGAAGGGCGTCGCCGGTGCCGAGCGGCTGGGACTGGCGTGCGAATCGGCAGCCGGGGAGGGCGGCGCGGACCGCTTCTTCCTGGTGGTTGACGACGACGATCACGTCGGCGCCGAGGTCCTGGAGGGCCGCGACGACCCACCCGACCATGGGCCGACCGAGGAGGGGATGGAGGACCTTCGCGAGCGGCGAGCGCATGCGCGTGCCGAGGCCGGCGGCGAGGACCACGGCGGTGAGACGGGGGGACATCCCGCGAGCCTAACCGAGGCGGACCCTCCCCTGGCCACGTTCCCGCCGCGTGGGGTACAACGAGGCACGTGGAGTCCGAATGAAGCGCCTCGAAGGAAAGGTCGTCTGCATCACCGGCGCGGGCCGGGGCCTCGGAAAGGCGCTCGCGGAGCGGTTCTCCGCCGAAGGCGCGTCGCTCGTGCTCGGCGCGCGCACCACCCCGGAGATCGACGACCTCGCCTCGTCCCTCGGCGACGCCATCGCCGTGCAGACCGACGTGCGGAGCCCCACCGACTGCCGCCGCCTCGTGGAGGCCGCGGTCGCCGAGTACGACCGGTTGGACGTGATGATCAACAACGCGGGCCTCGCCATCTACGGCCCCGCCGAGGACATCTCCGAACACGACGTCGATCTGCTGTTCGACACCAACGTGAAGGGCCTCATCAACACGTCGGTCGCGGCGTTCAAGGTGATGAAGCAGCAGCGGAGCGGCCTCATCCTCAACATCAGCTCCATCGCCGGCAAGCTCCACCTCCCGAACGAGTCGCTGTACGGCGCCACCAAGTGGGCGGTGAACGGCTTTACCGGCACCTTGCGCCTCGAAGCGGCCGCCTACGACGTGCGCGTCACGACGGTGTGCCCCGGCGGCATCGACACGCCGTTCTGGAAGGCCATGGATTTCTACCCTTTCCCCGACCACATCGACCCCTCGCGCGACTTCATGAAGCCCGAGGAGGTGGCCGAGAGCATCCTCGAGGTGGCGCTCAAGTCCGACCGCTACGTGATGCCCGAGCTGGTGATGGTGCCGCTGATCGGACCGGGACGGTAGGGACCGGGCGGGGCGGGCCTCGTTCCGCCTGCGTTTCGGATGAACTTGGGGTACGCTGGCGCCCATGCGCCACCACGCCCTGGTCCTCCTCGCGCTCGCCGCGTGCTCCGACTACGACCTGACCGCCAAGGACGAAAACGGCGGCGGCGACGACACCGCCGGCGGCGGCCCGGGCACGGACACCGACGACATCGACCCGCCCGCCGCGTGCGAGCCGTCCGAAGCCGGCGCGCGGGACGTGGGCGTCAACGACGAATGCGACGTGCCCTACTCCACCGGCACCTTCACGCCGGTCGTCGAGTGGGAGCTGCGCGGGAACAACGCCTACGGCCCGCCGATTGTCGCCAACCTCGACGACGACAACGCCGACGGCCTCATCGGCGCGGGCGACACCCCCGACGTGCTCATCGTCAAGAACGACTACACGGGCATGGCCGCGATCGACGGCGCCACCGGCGTCATCAAGTGGACCAGCCGCGCGCCGCAAGACGGCCTCTCGCAGGTCGCGGTGGGCGACGTCGACGGCGACGGCGTGCCGGAGATCGCGGTGTCCGACGGGTCGGCGACGATCATGCTCATGGACAACGTGGGCACGCTCCTGTGGCGCACGAGCATCGTGACGCAGTGGAACGGGCTCCAGCTCTACTCCTCGTTGAACCCCGCCATCGCGGACCTCGACGGGGACGGTTTCGCCGAGATCGTGGCCGGAAACAACATCCTCTCGCACGATGGCACCATCCTCGGCACCGGGCGCTTCGGCATCGGGTCCTGCCCGAACGCCGGCGGCTCGCTCCTCGAGGGGAGCATCGCCGTTCCGGTAGACGTCAACGGCGACGGCATGCTGGAGGTGGTCGTCGGAAACGCGGCGTACAACATGGACGGTACGGCGCTCTACTCCAACAGCCTCGCGGACGGCACGGTCGCTGTTGCCGACTTCGACCTCGATGGCGAGCCCGAGTTCGCCGTGAACAGCGGCAACCAGGTCTACACGCTCGAGTCCGACATGACGCCCACCGGGTGGTCCTTCGCGTTCTCCGGCACGAACTACGTGGGCCCGCTCGCCGCCGACGACCTCGACGGCGACGGTCAGCCCGAGTTCGTCGCCGCCGCCGCCAGCGAGCTCGTCGCGTTCCGTTGGGACGGCACCCGCCTGTGGAGCCAGCGCGTCACCGACTCGAGCGGCGCCGCCGGCGTGGTCCTCTTCGACTTCGAAAACGACGGGTACCCCGAGGTTGTCTACGCCGACGAGGTGTCCGTGCGCGTGTTCAACGGCCTCGACGGCCGCGTGAAGCTCACGAGCACCGACCACTCGTCGTACACGCTCTTCGAAACCCCGGTTGTCGCCGATGTCGACAACGACGGCGAGGTCGAGATCATCATGGCGCACGGCCAGGGCCAGTTCGGCGTGACCGTGTACGGCGACGCCGACAACAGTTGGCCCGCCGGCCGGCCGGTCTGGAACCAGCACGCCTACTCGATCACCAACGTCGACGACGACGGCGGCATCCCGACGGCGCAGGCCCCCAACTGGGACGCGTACAACAATTTCCGGTCGGGCAACGCGGGCCTTCCCCCTTCGAGCTGGAACGACGTGTCCGCCGAGATCGTGGAGGTGTGTACGGACGAATGCCCGGACAAGCTCTACCTGCTCGTGCGCGTGTGGAACCAGGGCACCGAAGAAGTGCCGGCCGGCCTCAACGTGGTCGTGCGCGCGGGGCCCGACGGCGCCGTGGTCGCCACCACCACCACGCCCGCGGCGATTGCGTCGGGAATGACGAGTGATGGGTTCGCCATCGAGGTAGACGGCGCCTTGCTCGGCGGGGCGGCCCCGTTCGTGGAAGCCGACCGCGACGGCGATCTGAACGGCTACCTCGGCGAGTGCGTCGAGGAGAACAACGGCGTCACGGCGGACAAGCGTTGCCGGTAACCGCAGGTTCGTGGCGGGAAGCGCGGGGGGGCACCCGCTGACGCGGTGCGGCGGCGGCGGCGGCGGCCCGGGCCGTCGGCGGCTCGGGTAGCTCGGCGGCGCAGGATTTCGTACACCCGCGCGGCGGCCCGGCGCGGCGCGCGCCGCGCGGAGGCCGGCTACCGATGCGCGGCTCGCGGCGCCGGGCGGCGGCCGGGGTGCTACCTTGGCCGCCTTGCGGAGCGCCCGTGCGCAGGTGGCGGTGGTTCGGAGCGTGGGTCGGTGGGTTCGTGGGGGGAGCGCACGCGGCCCCGGAAGCGCCCGCCGCGGAGGCCGCGCCGGTGGCCCTGGCGGCGGCGGCCCCCCCTTTCACCGTGGGGGAGGGCACCGAGGTGGCGTCGGCGCTCCCGCTGCGCGACCTCGCGACGCACGTGTTCGGGTACACCCGCGACGGCGGGCGGCTCCTCGCGCTCCACACCGAAGGTGCGGCGCTCCTCGACGATCGCGGCACGGTGCGCGCCGGGTACACGTGCGCGCCCGCGGACGGCGCGGCGCCGACCGACCTCGCCGTTTCCTCCGACATGTCCGTGGCGGCCGCGCGCTACGGCAACGGGCGCGTGTGCGCGTGGTCCGCCGACGGCGCGCCCCTCGGCGCGCCCGGGAAGGACGCCTCGGCGGTGGCCGTGGGGCCCGCCGGCATGGTGGTGCTCGGCTACGGCGACGGGCGCCTCGAGGGCTTCGACCCGCGCGGCGCGAAGCGGAAGTGGATGCGCAACCCGGACATCGGGCCGATCGTGCACATGCGCTTCGAGCGGGCGGGGCCGCGCGTGGCGGCGAGCACGGGGGTGCTCGGGGTGTCCGTGATCGACACGCGGAGCGGGCGGCTCGTGCGCGCGCTCCGGGGCACGCCGGCCTACTCC
>CAXNIN010000144.1:0-10205 GCA_964202365.1 Myxococcota bacterium
CTCGGTGCAGGGAGAGAGCACGTGGGTGGGCCTCCCGTGCGTGTTCGTGCGATTCGCGGGGTGCAACCTCCGGTGCACCTGGTGCGACTCGGTCTATACCTTCACCGGCGGCACGTGGCGCTCGGTCGACTCGGTGGTCGACGAGGTGCTCGCCACGGGCATCCCGCTCGTCGAGGTCACCGGCGGCGAGCCGCTCGTGCACAAGAGCGCGGTGCCGCTGATGCAGGCGCTGCTCGATCGCGGGCTCACCGTGCTGTTGGAGACGAGCGGGAGCCGCGACATCGGCCCTGTCCCCGCCGGCGTGCACGTCATCCTCGACTTCAAGCCGCCCGACAGCGGCGAAGAGCGCGCCAACCTCTGGTCGAACGTGGCGCACCTCCGCAAGAAGGACGAGGTGAAGTTCGTTATCGCGTCCCGACGCGACTACGAGTGGGCGCGCGACCGCGTGTGGGAGCACGGGCTCCACGAGCGCGCCGGCGCCGTGTTGTTCTCGCCGGCGTTCGGCCACGTGGTCCCGAAGGATCTCGTGGCGTGGATACTCGAAGATCGCGTGCCAGTGCGCTTTCAGCTTCAGCTTCACAAGATGGTCTGGCCGCCGGACGAGAGAGGGGTGTGAAATGGAAGTGCAGCTCGGCGTGGAAGGGATGACGTGCGGCGGGTGCGTGCTCTCGGTGGAGAAGGCGCTCGCGCGGGTGCCGGGAGTGAAGAAGGTCACGGTCTCCCTCGAGAAGAAGGAAGCAGTGGTCGAGGGCGACACGCTCGATCGCACCCGCCTCGAAGGCGCGGTGCTCGACGCCGGGTACGAGCTCCGCTAGTTGGCCGCGCCTTTACGGGCCGTCCGCGAGGCGGTAACGTGACGGCCATGGTGCTCCTGGTGCTCGCCGCGTGCGTCGGCGCCCGTCCGGGCGACGCTTCCGCGGACGACCCGGATCGCGGCGACTTCGCGCACCCGGGTGTGGAGCCCCTCGATCTCCGGGGCGAGCGCCCGTTTCCCGACGTGGACGTGCTGGTGATCGGAGCGGGGCCCGCGGGGCTCGCCGCGGCGCTCGAGGCGCAGCGCGCGGGCGCGCGCGTGGCGGTGCTCGAGCGCGAGGACACCTTCGGCGGCAGCGCCAACTGGGCGAGCGCGCTCATGCTCTTCTCGGGTTCGCCCGAACAGGCGGCGGTCGGCGTCGAGGACTCGGCGGAGCAGCTCCTCGCCGAGTGGGCGTCGTTCACCGGCGGCGACACCTCCGACCCCTGGGTACAGGCGTTCGCGGCTCGGAACGTGCCCGATGTGCGCGACTGGCTCGGCGTTCTCGGGGTCACGTTCCACGGTCTCGGGGGCGACTCGTCGTCCGGCTCCACCCGGCGCCTCCTCACGGTGGACGGCGGCGGCCCCGCCCTCGTCGCGGCGATCGAGGCCCCGCTCGACGGGGGCACGGTGCTCTACGAGGCCGAAGCCACCTCGCTCGTTCAAGACGCGCGCCGCCGCGTGATGGGCGTCACCTGGCGGGACCTCGCGCTCGACGAGGCCCACTTCGCGCGGGCGGGCGCGGTGATCGTCGCCACGGGCGGCTTCCTCCATGACCTCGAGCGGGTGCGCGCGGCGCGTCCGGACCTCGCGGAAGAAGACCTTCGCTGGGGGAGCTGGACCGGCGCCGACGGAAACGGGCTCACGATGGTCGCGGCGCTCGGCGGCGCCACTGAGAACCTCGACGCCCTCGGGCTCTACGCGCACGGCGTGCCGGCGCCCACGGACTGGGACGAGCTGATCGCGAGCTTCATCGGCCAGACCCCGTGGTTCAACGCGGACAGCGCGCGGTTCGCGGACGAGTCCGACACCAACGGCTTCCGCACCGGCGCGCTCCGGGCCGAACAGCACGGCGGCGTATGGGCGCTCTTCGACGAGTTCACAGCCTCCACCGCTACGTTCGCCCCGTCCGACCCCGCGGGCGCGCCGCACGACCTCGACGCGCTCATCGCCGCGGGCATCGTGCACACGCACGACGAACTCGACGCGCTCGCGACGGACATCGGCCTCGATCCCGACGCCGTCGAAGTGGAGATCGACACGTTCAACGCGGCGAGCGCCGGGGAAATCGCGGACCCCTTCCGGGCCCCGGGCTCACGCGTGGCGCCTGTCCTCGACGGCCCCTACTACGCGGTGCCGGTGGCGATCACCGTCGCGAAGGCGTTCGGTGGCGTCGACGTCGACCTCTCGGGGCGCGTGCTCGCCGCGGACGGCACGTTCATCCCGGGGTTGTACGCCGCCGGAGAGCTGACCGGCATGGCCGGCGGCACGCTGGTGGGGGCGTACGGCTTCACGGGGTCGCTCTCGGCGGTGGTGCTCGGCGGGCGGGTCGCCGGAGGGGCGGCCGCGAGCGAGACCATCGGGGAGTAGGGAGCGGGGCGGCCGACGCGCCCGAAGACGGGCGCCCGCCGCGGCGGCCTCGGCGCGGGGGGCGGTCGGCGGCGGCTCGGTGGGCCTACGAGCCTTCGTGCGTGAGCCGGTAGTTGAGAACGAGGCAGGGCACGGCGTCGGGGAGCGCGCCGAACGTGTTCTCCATCTTGGCTTTGTCGCCGTTGAGCACGGCGTCGCACGGGAGCACGATCGCGCGGGCGATCACCTCCGCGGTGCGGTCGAGCACCCACTGGCCGCCGGCCGTCTCCTGGAGCGCCACCGCCGGGGACCCGCGCGTGAAGTCGATGGGGCTCTTCTTCGCGTCCACGAACTTCGCGCCCTGGAGATCCGCGGCGAAGAACTTGGCGATCCGCGCCACGGAGGAGAAGGTTCCGTCCACGTCGGGCACGAAGCGGGCGTTCTTCCCGAGCTGCTCTTCCAGCGCGCTCACCACCTTCGGGAGGCTCTCGCGATCGTCGTCGCCGTCGGCACGCACGCAGGTGTGCTCGCCCTGGCGCACCACGTCGGCCTGGCTCGCGACGTTCGTGTCGAGGGGCGGGAGGCCCGCGGCTTCCGCCGTCTTCGAGAGGAGCTGGGTCCGCGCGACCTCGTCGGTGGCGATGGTCGTCGCGTCTCCCGCGACGTACGCGTCGAGGGCAACGGTCTCGACGCCGAGGTTCTTCGCCTGGCGGTAGGTGAGGCGCACCGGGCCCCGGCCGCACACCTCCATCTCCTTGGAGTCGAGCAGCTTGTCCCACTTGCCCTGCACGCGGCCGCGGTTCGTCGCGAGGTAGGGGAGAAGCTTCTTCGTCTCGGGGTCGAACGCGTCGGACTTCTCCACGCGCTCGCGCCACTTGGCGAACTCCTCGGGCCGCGCGGACTCTTCGTAGAGCCACGCGTACATCTCGGGGTTCTCCATGATCTTCTTGGCCTGCGCCTTCACGGCGCCGACGAGGGCGGTCTCCTTCTTGAGCGCGAGGCCCACGGCGCGCGACCCCGTCACCGAGCCCGCGAGCTCGTCGAAGTTGAAGTTCTCGACGTTCGTGCCGATGCTCTCGGCGTAGGACAGGCTCTCCCGGCACTGCTCGGCTTCGACCTTCGCTTTGCCGAAGTCGCTCCGGTACTTGAACAGCCCGCCCATCGCGCCGCAGCTCGACACGTAGCCGAACAGGGAGATCGCCCCGAGGATGAGGATGCGCGGTTGGAAGATCGCGCCCGACTTCACGAAGTACCAGGAGCGCATGAACAGCGCGACCGGCGAGAACGTGTAGAGGCGGGCGAGGAAGAGGTCGCGACCGGCGGACGCGAATTTGCCGGCGGTGAGGTTCTTGCGGTTGCGGTTCGAGGGCGCGCGCGCGGCCTTGACCTCCGGCGGCAGCTCGCCGAGCTCGATGAAGAAGCGCGGGCCCTCGGGGGTCACGAGCGCGAACGAGTCGCCGGGCTTCACCGCGGTAGGCGTCTGCACCTGCACCGGGCGGCGCGCGTCGCCCTTCCACAAGAAGACGGCGGCGGTGCGCTCCGAGGGCGCGAGGATCATGCTGGCGCCGCCCTGGCGGATCACCTTGCAGTGCTCCTTCGCGACGCCGAGGGACTCCGGCAGCGTGATGTGCGCGCGCTCCTTGCCGGAGCCGAGGCGCGCCTCCAGGCCTTCGAAGGGGCCGAAGCGGGTGCCGCCGAACTCGGGCGACAACACGAGGTAGAGGACGAGATCGTTGCCCTGGGCCATGCGCGCTCCACCGCGGAGTATACGCCGGCGCCCGGTCGGGAGCCTGCGGGCGGACGGGGGCGGTCGTGGTAGAGTGCCGACCCCGTGAACATCTTCCTCATCCCGTACACCTGGATGCGTCACTTCTCGGTGGCGTTCGTGTGCGCGGGCGCGACGCTCCTCGCGTGGTGGGGGGTGCTCGCGCTGTCCGTGCTGCTGCCGATCTGGCCGGTCCAGTGGGACGGCGCGATCTACCTCGCGTCCCTCTGCGCTGCCGTCGCCGCCGCGAGCACGCTCGCCGAGGCGTCCCTGCGCCGCGCGCCGCTCTGGAAACGCGCGCTTCAGACGATGGGCTCCGCCACGATCTCGGGCGGGCTCTCGCTCGTCGGGTACTGGTCGTGGACAGGGCTCGTGGGCCCGATGGTGTTCTCCGAGGGCGCCGGGGTGGATGTGCTCGAGCCCACGCTCGTGTCGCTCCGCTACCGCGTCCTCGCGTTCCTCTTCGCCGGCATGCAGGCCGGGATCGGGCCGCTCGTGTTCCGCCGCGGCGCCGGGTTCTTTTCTCACCTCGGCGCCGGGGTGGCGGCGGGCCTCCTCGCCGGTGCCTCCTGGTACATCCTGGGGTATCCGAAGTCGGCCATCGGCCTGTCCGACCTCTACCTCGCGAGCGCCGGCGGTGCCTTGGTGTTCGGCGCGAGCTTCGGGCTCCTCGCCTGGGGCATCCCGGACAACCTCTACGCCGGGTGGCTTCGTGTCGTGAGCGAGACGCGCCACGGCCGCCGCATCCCGATCGACGCGCCGGACGGCGGCCCGCGGGAAAGGTTCCTCGGCCACTTCCCGCGCGGGCTCGATCTCTTCCTTCCCGCGGAAGACGGCGTGATGGAGCTTCACATTTCCGTGATGGTCAACCGGAAGCAGGAGTACCGCGCCCGCGGGATGACGCTCCAGCCCACGCTCGTGCGGCGCTTCCTCGAGCGCATCGACCTCCGCTACGACGCGCGCCGGCCCGCGCCTCTCGAGACGCGCCTCTCCTCCGGCGACCGCCTCTCGCTCGGCCCCCCGAACGACCCCACGGTCGTCGAGTTCGTGATGCTCCCGCGGGAGGAAAGGTGATCGCACCCGGCTCCCTTCGTGTCGCCGCGGCGCGCGTCGCGCTCGGGCTCGCGCTCCTGCTCGGCGGTTGCGCGGCCACCGACCTCGTGCCGGTGCCCGGCACCACCATCCGGGTCGCCCCGCCCACCGGCGGCGGCGCCGGCAACAAGACCCTCTCGCTGCACATCTTCCACACCGAAGACGAGTGCGCAGCCACCGTCGCGCCGGAAGACGTGAAGTACTGCCTGCCGTACGTCGATCGCGCGTCCGGGCAGGTGCGCATCGCGTTCCAGATGCGGGTGGACAGCGAGGAGTGGCGCGTGCCGCTCACCGAAGAGAACATCGAGATCTTCCACAAGAATCAGCGCGTGTTGCGGGAGGGGCGCAAGGACTTCCGCATCATCCCGCACGACCCGAAGCGCGCCGAGCAGCTCTTCATCCTCCTCATCGACAGCTCCGGCTCGATGGGGATCGTGGACGACCCCGCCACGGGCCGCACGCGGATGGACAAGCTCAAGGCGGCGCTCCTCCGAAAGGACGTCGTGGAGGCCTTCTTCCCGGGCGATGTCCAGACCGCCGTCGTCCCGCTGATCTTCAAGGGGTCCGGCCCGCCGGAGCCGCTCGGCGGCAAGTGGATCGTCGACAACAAGCGCGACTACCGGCAGCTCGTCACCGACCAGCTCCAGGTGGGCGCGGGGTTCACCTACCTCTACAACGCCGTGGACTGGGCCTCGAGCACGCTCCTCGAGGTGCCGGAGATCAAGCAGGCGGTCGACATCCGCAAGCAGGCGCCGACCATCATCGCGCTCACGGACGGCTTCAACAACGAGCTCCCCGCCGACACCTGCTCCGCCAACGCGCCACGCCTCGAGAAGCTGCTCGGCCGGCTCGACGGCATCCGGCGCGGCGAGTCGGTCGACGTGCGCAAGCGCCCCACGGTGTACACCGTGGGCCTCGGGCGCTCCGCCTGGCGCGGCTTCGACGTGCCCGACGGCGTGAAGGTGTCGGCGCGCGACATCTGCAAGGGGTATGCGGACCAGCTCATCAACGGCGGTGTCGAGACCCGCGGCGTCGACAACGCCGCCCTCTCCTGGATTGCCCGCGTGGGCGGCGGGAGCACCTTCATCAGCCGCACGACAGAGGGCCTCGCCGACGCCTTCAAGGCCGCGGCCGCGGTCCGCTTCCGGTGGTTCGAAGCGCGCTACCAGGTTGATCCGTTCTACTTGCGCCGCTCGTTCGAGACGAAGCTCCGGCTCACGACGCTGCTGCGGTCGGAGGCGTCGATCTGGATTCACCCGAGCGGCTGGATCGACGCGCCGCCCGGCATCCCCGACAAGGACGGGTGGACAGAAGCCGCGCCCTTCCGAGAAACCACCACGCTCGCCCTGCCGATCCTCGGCCTGCTCGCGGCCCTCGGCTACGTGCCCGCCGCGCTCTTCAACGTTCGACGGGCGCTCTTTTCTCGGGTCAGGCGTAAGTCCACGCGCAAGTAGGTCGTTCTGGCGCGTGGTTGCCGCGCGCACGGTCATGCCGTACGATCGCACCGGCGCGCGGCACGCGCAGAGGAACCTTGGCCCGCTACATCAACCAGTACGAGATCCTCGGCGAGCTGGGAGAGGGCCACTTCGGCAAGGTGTACACCGCCGTCGGGGAGGTGCCCGGCCGCGGCATTCACCCCGGAAAGCGCAGGGTTGTCGCCGTCAAGAAGCTCCGCGAGCCGGACCCCGAGTCGATCCGCCTCCTCCTCCAGGAGTTCGCGCTCCTCGACCAGGTGAAGCACCGCAGCATCGTCCGGGTGTTCGAGTACCTCGAGGACGAGACCGCCGTCGTGATGGAGGTCGTACACGGGATCTCGCTCCGCGCCGTCCTCGACGCGTGCGCCAGCCGTCGCGAGCAGATGTTCACGGAGGCGGCCGTCGAAATCGGCTGCGAGCTCGCGGATGCACTCTACCAGGCGTACACGACGCCCGGCGACAACGGCGAGCGCCTCCAGCTCGTGCATCGGGATTTGAAGCCCGAGAACGTGATGCTGACGAAGGCCGGCGAGGTGAAGATCCTCGACTTCGGCCTCGCCCGCGTCGACAACGCCGACTTCGTCCGCGATGACCCGAACCGAATCAAGGGCACCCCGGTCTACATGGCGCCGGAGCAGGCGCGCGGCGAGGACATCGACCACCGCACGGACCTCTTCGCGCTCGGGCTCATCCTCTACGAATTGCTCATGAACCGGCCCGCGTACCGCGTCCCGATGGACGCCCCCGACCCGATCGCGGCGGTGTACGCCGCGATCGAGGGCGGCGAGCTGTCCGAACAGTGCCGGGAGCTGGAATCGAAGCTGCCGGGTATGGGTCCGATCGTCGCGAAGCTGCTCTCGGCGCGGCCCCGCAACCGCTACCAGACGGGGCACGACCTCCTCGTCGATCTCCGCCGCCAGCTCTACAAAGATCGCGGCGTTTATCTAAAAGAGTTCTGCGATTTCTTCTACGGGAGCCTCTACAAGCTCCCGGATCTGCCCGACGCTGACCCAGGGCAGGGAGGTACACGGATGTCCACGAACGACAAGCCGCCACGAAAGAGCATCGAGGAGCGCCTGCGCGACTCGATGAACCGCGACGCGGAGCCCTCGGTCGCCCCCACGCCCGAGCCGAGCGGCCCGAAGGCGCCGGTGCCCGTGCGGCGCGTTCCGCCCCCCGATCGTCCGGCCACGCCCGTCGCGGCCGCCCCGCCGCCCGTCGCGGCCCCGGTCACGCCCAAGATCGTCCCGCGCACGCCGTCGGCCGCCCGCCCCGCGCCGCGCGCCGAAGACGACGAGTTCGCGCCGCCCTCCGTGAAGGGCGCGCGCCCCGCGCCGAAGGGCGCGCCGACGAACGGCCCGAAGAAACACCTGGGCGCGCGGAGCCCCGACGAGACCGGCATGCTCCAGATGGTGCCGCTCTCCGACAACGAAGACGAAAAGGAGGCCGGCGCCGACCCGAGCGCCACGGCCTTCTTCGCCATTCCCGCGCCGAAGTCGGAACGTCCGAAGGCCGTGTCCCCGCCGTCGATGGCGCCCACGCCCACGGCGGGTCCGCCCTCGGTCGGCCCGCCGGCCTCCCGCCCCGCGTACGGCGGCCCCCCCGGCTACAACCCCACGCCGATGGCCTCGGCGGGGCCGGCGTCCGTCGGCCCGCCCGCTCCGCTCGTGTCGGGCCCGGTCGTCGGGTACGGGGGCGCGTCGAGCACGCCGTTCCAGGTGGCCGGCCCGACGCCGACCGCGAACTCGAACAGCGAGTCGCGCGTCCAGTCGGTGCGCGTGTTCGCCATCCTGCTCGGCGTGTTCGCGCTCGCATGCGTGTTCGTGCTCTCGGTCGTCGCCCTCTGGTTCTTCAACACGCGCCAACAAGAAGAGAAGCCGCCCGTCGTGGCGGAGGCGCCCGCGGTGGCGAAGAAGGAGACCAAGGCGACGCAGGACACGGGCACCGTCGCGCCGAAGAAGGAAGTCCCTGCTCCGCGGCCGAAGGAGCCGCGTTCGGTCACGCCGAGGGCGCCGTCCGAGCCGAAGGTCAAGCCGCTCGGCGCCACCGCGACGGTCAACGTCACCTTCGCCGGCACCACGATGCCCACGTCGGTAGAAGTGTCGTGCGCCAGCGGCTTCCGCGAACGCAAGGCCCTCGGCGGGGGCACCGCGTCGATCCCGAACGTGCCCACCGGCGAAACGTGTCAGCTCCACCCGAAGGGCGCCGGAGCGCCAACGTCGGCACCCGTGCGCGGCGGCCAATCGCTGAACTGTACGATCCTCGGCACGACCACAAGCTGCAAGTAGCGCGCGGTTCGCGTAGACTCGCGCGCAAGAGCGGAGGAAGGGAATGCACCTGTTCGTGATGTGGCTGTTCGTGTGCGGCCTCGTAGGCCCGGCGTTCGCGTCGGACACCGAGCCCGGCCGAGCGCCCCTGCCCGACGGTGCCTCGGCCGCGACGTTCGGCGCCGCGCCCGATGTGGCCTTCAAGGACGCCGCCTCCAAGGAAGAGAAGGAAGAGGCGATGAGCGCCGCCGAGAAGGAGGCGGAGCGCAAGCGCAAGGAGAAGCTCGCGCGCGTCATCGTGCTGAAGTGGCCGGACAACAAGAGCGTCGACTACTCCGACACCACCATCCAGCGGAACGTGAAGTCGCGCATCGCCCGGCCGGACGCCCAGTTCTTCCCGGAAGTCGACCTCTACCAGAACGGCCGCAAGGTGAAGGACAAGACCGTCGTCCCCGCCATGCAGCCCGCCGGCGTGCCCGACCAGAACCTCCAGCGCGTGCGTCAGGCCGTCGACTCCGTGTCCGGCATCCCCTGGAACGCGATGGCGCCGGACGCCTGGGGCATCAAGGCCCAGGAGCTCCGCGAGATGGTCGAGCTCATCTGGTTCGTCGACCGCGTGGAGCAGCGCGAGCCGCTCTTCCTCCTCTACGCGCAGATCGGTCGCGCCGCGGAGAACCAGAACCAGAACGTGCCCCCGTTCTACGAACAGATCGGCAACATCCCGGTCAACTACTACTTCTACCTGGCGGCCCAGATGGCCTACCAGGACCCCGCGCTGATGTCGAAGCTCACCGATCAGGAGCTCAACGGCGCCATCTCGTTCATCCTCCAGCAGCTTCAGCAGGGCGCGTTCCCCAACCTGAAGATCGACTTCGAGCAGGAAGGCGAGGACTTCAACCTCGAGGTCTTCTCGCAGTCCTACGAGATCTACCTCAACGGCATCAAGACCGACCCCAGCGACGACGGGCAGATGAACATCTTCCTTGGTCGCACCGACATCTACCTGAAGCGCACCGACAGCGGCCACGGCCTCTCGGAGCGCCTCGAGGTGTCCAAGCTCGAGGACAAGATCTACTTCGTGCGCGACACCGCGCGGAAGAAGATGGGCGTCGACTTCATCGAGCAGCTCTTCCTTCACCCCAACGAGTGTTCGCCCGCCCTTGACGGCGACATCCTCACCTACCTCGCGATCTACGCCAAGATTCACGAGAAGGCCGAGATCTACGTCGCGGTACCCCAGTACG
>CAXNIN010000145.1:0-10203 GCA_964202365.1 Myxococcota bacterium
GAAGGCGTTCGTCAGCGCGTACCGACCGGCGAGGCGACGAGGCCCGCCGCGGATGTGGGTGAGCGCGCACTCGGGATCGGGCTCCTCGAGGTTGTTCGTGGGCGGGAGCCAACCGTCGCGCAGCGCCTGCACGCACAGGATGGCCTCGACCGCGCCGCACGCCGCGACGAGGTGCCCCATGTGGCCCTTCGTGCTCGACACCGGAACGGGAATGTCCCCGAACAACCCGCGGATCGCGCGGCTCTCGGACAGATCGTTCTGGGGCGTGGAGGTGCCGTGGGCGTTGATGTACGCGATGTCCTCGCGGCGAACGCCGGCGTCTTCGAGGGCGGCGCGCATGGCCTGAGCCGCGCCGCGACCGTCGGGAGGCGAATCCGTGATCCGCCACGCGTTGCACGAGCACCCCCACCCTTCGATACGGGCCAGGATCGGGGCGCCGCGGGCCCGCGCGACCTCTTCCGCCTCGAGCACGAGGAACCCCGCGCCCTCGCCGAGCACGAAGCCGTCGCGGTGGGCGTCGAACGGGCGGCTGGCGCGGGTGACGTCGTCGTTGCGGGTGGAGAGCGCGCCGAGCTTCGCGAAGCCGACCACCATCAGCGGTTCGGAGAGGGCGTCGACGCCGCCGGCGATCATCGCGTCGACTTCTCCGCGGCGGATGCGGAGGAGCGCCTCGCCGATCGCCTGGGAGGACGACGTGCACGCGGTGGAGACGGTGCTCCGCGGGCCGCGCGCGCCGGACATCTCGGCGGCCTGGCGGGTGGGGACATCCGGCGCGAGGGCGGCGATTTCGGAGGGGTGAACGTCGGCATGTCCGAGCCACTCGATCGGCGGGCGCGCCGCTTCGCTCCCGACGCATACCCCGAGGCGATTGCCCCCGGGCACCCCGGCCTGCGCGAGGGCTTCGCCGAGGGCGAGGTCCACGAGGCGGGCCTTGAGCGCGGGGCCGCTCCCGGCGAGCGGAGCCTCGGCCGCGAACCGCACCGGAAACCCAGCAGGATCGAAGCGTCGAATAGGGCCGACGCCCTGCTGACCGTCGAGGAGGGCCTGCCACGTGGGCTCGGCGCCGATGCCGAGCGGGGTGACCATGCCGATGCCGGTCACGACGACGGCGCGACGGTCAATCACCGGGGTACTCCGGCCAGAGACGCCGAAGTTCGGCGCGCTCGAGGGCCTCGAGGCGCACCGCTTCTTCGGTGGAGTCGAGCGGCACCGCGTTGAACACGAAGACCTCGTCGGCCTGCGCGTTTACGCGGCCGTCGACCTTCGCGCGCACCGACATCACGGCGCTCTCTTCGCGCAGCTCGATGAACTTCGTCTCGAGCACGACGAGCTCGCCCGGGCGGACGAACTTGCGAAACTTGACGTTGTTCGCCATGGAGAGGATGGGGAAAGGCCAGTCCCCGCGGTCCTTGCGAACCGTGTAGCCGATGAGCTTGCCCGAAAGCTGCGCCATGGCTTCGAGGAGGATCACCCCAGGAACCACGGGGAAGCCGGGAAAGTGGTCCGCGAAGAAGAAGCTTTCCTCGGGGAAGGTCACGCTTCCGCGCGCGCTCACGCCGCGCTCCACCGCCTCGATTCGATCCACCCAACGCCAGCGCACCGCCACCTCCGGCGCCGTTATACCGCTCCCCGCCCCGCCCCGCCGCCCCGGTGCCTACTCTCGGACACGAAGCGGCCGCGGCCCGGTCGCCGTCTCCCCCCTCCGCACCGGAGCGTGAATGTCGGTGGTCCATGCCGCGGGTTTCCACGTGCGCCACGCCGTGAGCCGCGCCCTCGCAACGGAGAACCGCTCGCCGATGGAGGCGACCTTCCGCGTTCTCTCGGCGCGCGCGCACCTCGACGCGCGCGGGCGCGTCGCGTCGGCCGAGGTGACCGTGCGAATTCAGGCGCCGCGCGCCCGGGGCGGCGGCGGCGACGACGAGGAGGGGCTCGTGAACCCGGACGGCGAGCACCCGCTCATGGCGCGCATCCCTGGCCACCCGACCGGCTTCCTCGACGTTTTTCCCGTCACGTGGGGTCGGTGGGCGCGGCACGCCGGCGCGACGGTGCCGTCCGGCGTCGACCCGTGGTGTCCGCGCGTGGGCGTGACGTGGAGCGAAGCGGAGGGGTACGCGCGGGCCGTCGGGAAGGCGCTGCCCGACGCGGAGGACCTGCGCGCCGCGTGGGGCCGCGGCCGGTACCCGTGGGGCGACACGCCGGACGCCACGCGCGGCCGGCCCGAGGCGCCCCGTTTCGGCGAAGTGCCGGAGGTGGGGCTCCTCCCGCCGACGCCCGCGGGGTTCTTCGATCTCGGAGCCTGGCTGCACCACTGGACTGCAGACGGCGGGCTGCTCGGCGGCCTCCCCGGGCTCGCCGCCGCGCCCGATGGCGCGACCCCGAGCGGTTTCCGTTGCGTACAGGAGGTATAGTGCGCGGGACTCAGGAGGACCGTTGCGCGCGCCTGCCCTCACTCTCGCGTTCCTCGCGGGCTGCTTCAGCCCGCCCGGCGAGCCGCTCGAATTCGAGACGCTCCCGTTCGAGAACGACCACACCGCGGCGCCCGACATCGTCCTCCGGCCGTTCAGCTTCGACGAGCTCCGCTGCCCGGACGGCGAACCTTCTGTGTTCTACGCCGTGTATCGTGAAGGACTGACCGAGCCCGCGCCGATCGTCCTGTTCTTCCACGCGGGCGCGTTCGACTACGTCAACACCCCCGACCCGACGAGCCCGCTCTCGGGCGCGGGCTACCAGGCCGAGCGCCGCTTCTCCGCGGAGTGGGCCGGCAACAAGGTGTTCGAGACCTTCGGGCTCCTCCCCGGCGAGGCCATCGACCCCGCCGAGATCAACGCCGGCACGCTCCCGGCCGCCCTCGCCGACGCCGGCGCGTTCACGCTCTACCCGGCCAACTGCTGGGGAGATCTCTGGCACAACGAGGACTACTACAGCCCGAACGACTGGGACGCCGACGGCGCGGTTCACCGTCAGGGCCGGTTCCTCGCGTGGTGGATGACGCGCGTGGCCAGCACCGACGCCGAAGAGGCGACCGCCTGGCGCGCCCGCTACGGGCTCGACACGCTCACGGTGCCGCTCGACGCGAGCGGCGTGCACGTGGTCGGCCTCGGGGAAGGTGGCCGCGCCGCGGCCGAGCTGTTCCGCCGCGTTCAGGACGCCGGCGACACCAACATGCCGCCCATCAAGAGCGTCGTGATGGACTCGACGATGGACAAGCTCTTCCACCTCACGGTGGACGAGGTGAAGTTCGGCGACATCAAGAAGGGGCTCGACCGCCTCTTCCCCGAAGAGACCGACGGCGTCGCGCCGGACGACATCGGCAAGTACAGCTTGCACCGGTGGATCATCGAGCGCTCCTGGAACACGCCTCTCCAGCTCGTCTGGTCGAGCGCCGACCCCCAGGTGCCGAACGAGACCATCTCCGACCTCATCGAGCTTCAGGCCAGCTACCCGTCGTTGCTCACCGTCACGGACGTGGGCACCGCCGGGCACGTGTTCCTCAACAACGACCTGACGAGCGCGCGCCGTACGGTCGCGAAGATGTTCAGCGAGGAGTAGGCAGGCGGCGGGACCAGGACGCGGGCACGGGTTTCGCGCCGCGCGCCTTCAGCCCGCGCTGCGCTCGCTGGGCGGCGCGGCCGGCGGCGTCGAAGGCGGCGGCGCCACCGTGTACGACCGCCCCTTCCACACCACGCGCCCCGTACGCGAGCGGCGCGACGAGTCGACGATGAGCCCGATGAGCATCGCGGCGCCGAGCGGCTGCAGGAGCCCGTAGAGGAGCTGCTGGCCGAACACGTGGTCCATGTACGCGCGGACGACGTGGATGAGCGCCACGAGGCCCACGCCCCACGCGAGGATCTGCGCGTCTCCGGTGATCGCACCCCACGGGACGAGCGCGTACGGGAGGATCATCTCCACGAAGAGGAACGCGACGAGGAACACGACACGGTCACGACGGTAGCCCATGCCGGCGTAGAGGTTCTTCGTCCAGCCGAGCCAGAGCTCGGAGAGGCTCGTGTACATGCGGCACGAGAACAGCTCGCGCAAGAAGAAGATGCGGAGCGTAAAACCCTGGGCGACGAACGCCTTCGCGAGGCCGACGTCGTCGAGGATGTCGTCCTTCACGGCGCCGTGGCCGCCCACCGCCTCGTACGCCGCGCGACGCACGAGGATGAGCTGCCCGTTCGCGATGACCTTCTCGGGCTTCTCGGGGTCGTTCACGGCGTCGAGGTCGTTGCCGGCGATGATGAGCCCGCCCACGGAAGGTTGGATCACCTTCTCCCAGAAGCTGCCCATCTCGAGCTTGCCGAAGCCCGACACGAAGTCGACGCCGTCGGCGAGGGCGCGCGTGTGGATGCGCGAGAGCGCGGCGGGGTGCACGCGCACGTCGGCGTCCACGAACACGAGCCAGTCGGCGTCGAGGTCGCGCGTGGCGCGCTGGAGCGCCCACGGCTTGCCTTTCCAGCCTTCGGGGAGGGGCGCGCCCCCGCCCTGAACCACCTCGGCGCCAGCCGCCGCGGCGAGCGCGGCGGTCCCGTCCGTGGAGCCGTCGTCGAGCACGCGGATGGTGAGGTTGGGGTGGTCGGAGGCGCGGAGCGCCGCGACGCAGGGGCCGATGTTGGCGGCCTCGTTTCGCGCCGGAATCACCACGATCAAACTCGGCAGTTCGGGCGCGACCGGCGCGTCGGGGCCGAGGCGCCACTTCGCGTCGCGCCGCCCCTTCACGGCCTTGAGCCCCGCGGTGATCCAGAACAACGCGATGCCGCCGAACAGGAGGTGGAGCCCCGTCATTCGCCCGCCGCCGCCGCCGCGAGGGCGTCCCACTTCTCGGGTGCGAGCACGATGGGGTCCTTCACCTGGGCGTCCGGGGCGCCGGCGCGCACGCGGGCCTCGCGCCACGCCGCGAACGTGCCCGTCGGCACGCGTCGACCCTCGGGGGGCCCCATCCGGGCGCTGGCCCGGCGGCCGTCGTACTCCACGTTGGTTGCGCGCAACGCCGCGTCGAACGCGGACAGATCGGGGTCCGCCCCCTCGAGCGCCACCCGCACCACCGGCACCTCGCCCCACCCGATGCTCACGGACACGCCCGTCGCCCCCGGAAACGCGACGCGCGCGGCTTCCACCACCTGGTCCTCGGTCACCTTCTCTCCCATCGCGTTGAGCACGTTGCCGGCCTTGCGGCAGAAAACCAGCCGCGGCGCGCCCTGGTACCACCCGGTCACCCGCACGATGTCGCCGAGATCGTAACGGTAGAGCCCCGCCTCCGTGGTGACGACGAGCCGGTACTCGCGCCCCACCTCGACATCCCAGGCCATGTGCGGCACGCCGCCGTCGTCCACCAGCTCGAGCACGTGGCCGGCGAGCCAGGCCACGGGGTCGCCGTCGTCCACGGGGATGGCGAAGAACCCCTCCGACGCGGTCACGCCCACCTCGCGCACCGGCACGGGCGCACCGAGCGCGCCGGCCAAACGCCCAAGGAAAAACGGCGCGGACCCGCCGGTCCAACAGTTCACGCGACGGAGCTTCCACACCCCGGCGGGCGAAGGATCGTCGCCGAGGGTCACCCGCCGCAGGCCGCGCCCGGAGGCGGCGCGTTCGGCGGGGCTCAGGGCGGCGGCGGGTCCGCGCGTGAGGGTGCCGTCGGCGGCGTCCGCGCGGAGGTCTTCCCACCACTCGCGCAAGCGGCGGCAGTACAGCAGGATCGTGGAAGGGTTGGCGGTCGTCCAGCTCGTCACGGGCTGGCCGATCGCGTGGCGGAGCACGCAGTAGGCCCGCACCGCGGGGTCCTCCACGCAGTACGCGGCGTACGGCACCGGCGCCCGCCACCGCACCCACCACGGCTGGGCGAGGAACATGCGCCCGGTGTTGCTCCCCACGGGGAGCCCGCCCGGCGACCGGAGGTGCTCCGCGGGGCTCACGATCGAGAGCGCCTTCCCCTGGGCCAGCCCCTCGTCGTCCCGCAGGAGCCCGAGCACCCACAGGGCTTGCGCGTCGGCGACACCCTTCGCCCACGTGTCGGTCACGGGGAGCCACTTCGGGCGCCCGGTGGTGCCGCTCGTCTCGAGCAGGGCGCGCACGGGCTCCGCGGTGACCACCCGCGCCTCACCCGCCGCCACGCGATCCAGCCACTCGCTTAGCGCGGCGTGCTCGCGGATGGGCACGCGGGCGCGCAGCCCGTCGAGGTCCTCGTCGCCGCGGAGCCCGTGCGCCTCGGCGAACGCGGTGCCCTTCACCCCCGCGAGCACCACGGCGAGGCGCGCGCTCTGCGCCGCGCGCGGGTCGGCGCACGCGCGTTCGAACGCAGTGACGGCGCGCCCGTTCAGCGCGCGCATCAGGCGGTACGGACCGTTTCCGGACGGGGGGTACAGCACGGCTGCGCACTATCGCACGCCGCGCGTTGACACGCCCCGGGCGCAACCGATACTTAGGCGGACTCCGGACCCCGAACCTTGATCAAGACCGGCGAAACCGTCCGTGACGGCCAGGGCCACAGCTACCAGCTCGGGCAGCTCCTCGGACGAGGCCTGTGGGGCAAGTCCTACGTCGTTCGCCGTGAATCGGACGAGACGCTCCATGTCCTGAAGGTGCCCCTCGCGCCGGAGGACTTCCGTGGGGAGATCCCTGGCGCTGAGCCGTTTTTCGCGGCGTGCCGCGAGGCTCTTCTCGAACAGGCGCGCCTCTACGAGCAGGCCCAGCTCCCCTTCCTTGCGCGCCTCGAGGACCGTTTCACGTTGGCCGACGGCCAGCCGGCGCTCCTCCTCCCGCGCTTTCCCGAGTCGCTCGAGCGCCGCATCGCCGAGGGCCTGCCTGTCGGCGCGCTCCTCGAGACGCTCCTCGGCGTGGCCCGCCTCGTCCGCGAGCTCGGAGCGAACCCCGGCCTCCACGGCGGGCTGCGGCCGTCGAACATCCTCTTCAACGAGCGCGGCGAGATCTTCCTGACGGACCTCGCCACCCCCGCCGTGCGCAAGCACTTCGGCCGGCTCGCGACGGTCGTGCCGGGCGGCCAGCCGTGCCTCCCGCCCGAGCTCATGGAGGCCCCGGCCGCCGCGTGGACCACGGGCGCCGACACCTACGCGCTCGCGATGATGCTTTGGCGCGGCGTCGTCGCGGGCGAGTCCGCGCCGCCGTGGCCCCGCGCGGGGCTCGACAAGGGCGCCCAGGTGGCGTTGAAGGACCGCGTCATCGAGCGCATGAAGCTCGAGGACTCGAACCCCCGGTTCCACGGCCGCCTCGCCGAACGGGTGGCGGTGCTCCTCGCGCGTGCGCTCTCCCGCGAGACCACGCCGTCGCCTCCCTACCGCTTCCCGCGCCTCGACGAGCTGGTCACCCGCCTCGAAGAGATTCAGCAGCTCGTGCGCCCGGTGGTGCACTCCGTCGGCAAGATCCTGCTCGACCGCACCGCGGCGAAGCCCTGGTTCACCACCGACGAAGACGTCTCTTTCACCACCACCGTCGGCTGCACGGCCGGCGTGGAAGGCCAGGAGGAGATCGGGGTCGGCATCGCCGTGTTCGACCTCGACCGCGACATCCGCGTGAAGGACCTCGCCCTCGGCTACACGGTCGACAAGCACCCTTCCGGCCGGTACCGCTTCGCCTTCACCATCGGCGGCCTCGGCCCCGGCCGCTACCGCGCGCGCCTCGCCTTCGCGATCCGCGACTCCGGCCAGCCCCCGGTCACGTCCGAGTCCGAGTTCAACCTCCGCGCCGCGCCCGGCTGGGTGCCCCGCGCCGAGGCCCCGGTGCCGAGCCCCCTCCCGCTCCGGCCCGACCCCATCACCGTCACTCAGGCCCCCCCCCGCGTGGACGCCACGCCCGTCGGCGTCGCCCTCCCCGGCAACACGCACCCCGGCGTGCGCGCCCCGGCCTCGCCCGCTACCGGCGTCCGGCTCTCCGCGAGCGGTACGCCCGAGGCCCCCGCGATCGGCGCGCCGCCGCCCTACACGCCCGGCCCGAAGCCCACCGCCGGCCGCCCCGACCGTCACGGCTTCGACGACCCCTCCATCACGGCGGTTCCGGTGAACGGCGCCCACGGCGCGCCCACGCCGGTCGCCCTCCCCATCCCCCCGGCGGACCGCGCCCCCGCCGTGGAGCGCTCGCCCGCCGACCGCACCGCCCCGGCGCTCGGCCCCGCGTTCGCCATCGCCGCCCCCTCCGCCGCGCACGTGTCCGAAGAGCCGAACTACGAAGAAGAAACCATCGACTTCCAGGAGCCCACCGCCACGGCCGAGGTGCGCCCCGAGCCCGCGCGCGCTCCGGAGGCGCGCCCCGTGGTGGCCGTCCGCCCGGTCATGGCGCCGCCCCCGCCCCCGCCCGAGCCGGTCTACAAGCCGCGGGACTGGAGCCAGGAGGCGCTCCCCGGCGGCGGCCCCTCGCGCAACCTCGACGCCGAGGAAGAGCCCGCGTTCGATCCCTACGCGGACGACGACGACGGCCCGAGCCCCGTCGCCAAAATCCTCCACCAGCTCCGGAACGACCCGTACATCGCCGTGATGGCGGGCCTCGGCCTCATCATCTTCGTCCTGCTCCTCGTGTTCCTCCTGCTTCGGAAATGATCCCCATGCGCGTCGCGTTCTCCTCGTCCTCCCTCGCCCAGGCCCCGGCCGACCTCCTCGTGATCGGCGTGACCTCCGGCGGGCTCGCCTCCGTCGCCGCCCAGTTCGGCACCTTCGCCGAGGCGATCATGGGCCTCGCGTCGGACGAGGAGTTCGTTGGGAAGCCCGGCAGCACCCTCTCCGCGCCCAGCTACGGCCAGGTGCCCGCCAACCGCTTGTACTTCGTCGGGACCGGCGCGGGCGGCGCGAGCGACCTCCGCACGGCGGCCGGCCTCGCCGGCAAGGAAGCCCGCGCGCGCGGCGCCAAGAACGTGTTCCTCGCGTTCCCGGGCAGCACCATCGGCGGCCACGAGCTGCGCGTGGCCATCGAGGCCTTCGCCGAGGGCAACTACAAGTTCGACAAGTACAAGACGGGCAACGGCAAAAAGGCCCCCGCCGACGCTCTCACCTTCCTCGGCATCGCCGAGGAAACCGAGGCCGTTCGCCGCGCCCTGGCGCTCGTCGCCGGCCAGGAGCTCGCCCGCAACCTCGTGAACGAGCCCGCTTCCGAGGTCTACCCCGAGTCCCTCGCGCAGGTCGCACGCGAGATGGCCTCCGACCGCGTCAGCGTCACGGTGTGGGACGAGACCACCCTCCGCGAGCAGGGCATGGGCGGCATCTACGGCGTCGGCCAGGGCTCCGCGAACCCCCCGCGCTTCGTGCACATGACCTACACCCCCGCCGGCGCGCAGAAGGGCCACATCGCGTTCGTCGGCAAGGGCGTCACGTTCGACTCCGGCGGGCTCTCGCTCAAGCCGTCCGACGGCATGCAGACCATGCGCTGCGACATGGCCGGCGCGGCCGCCGTCATCGGCGCCATGAAGGCCATCGCCGCCATCGGGCCCGACGTGCGCGTCGACGTCATCTTCGGCGCGGTCGAGAACATGCCGAGCGGCACGAGCTACAAGCTCGGCGACATCCTCAAGATGTACAACGGCAAGCGCGTCGAGATCCACAACACGGACGCCGAGGGCCGCCTCGTCCTCGCCGACTGCCTCACCTACGCGTCCGCGCTCAAGCCCGACGCCGTGGTCGACCTCGCGACGCTCACCGGCGCCGCCGTGGTCGCGCTCGGCGACTGGTACTCCGCCTACTACACCCGCTCCGAAACGCTCTCCGCCACGCTCGCCGGCAAGGCCTACCTCTCCGGCGAAGGCCTCTGGCGCATGCCGCTGCCCGACCTCTACAAGGACAAGCTCAAGGCCGAGTGGGGCGACCTCAAGAACGTCGGCGGGCGCGCGGGCGGCAGCATCACCGCGGCGTTGTTCCTCTCGGAGTTCGTCACGGTCGACAACTGGGCGCACATCGACATCGCCGGCCCGGCGTTCTTCGACTCCGCGCTCATGCACTACGCGGCGGGCGGCAGCGGCACGATGGTCCGCACGCTCGCGCGCTGGGCCGAGAGCGTCGGCGACTCCGAGTAGGCGAGCTGAATCGCAGGTAGTTCGTGATGGGCGCGCCCCCGGGCCGCCGGGCTCCTCGCCGACCGGGGGGCTCGCGCGCCGCCCGGGGTCGGCGCCCTCCGCGGTCGGGCTCCGCCCTCCGTCGGCCGGCCGCGCGCCGGCCGACCGGCCGGGGCGTGGGGCCGTTGCGCGCGGCTCAGCCGGACGCCGCCCCGCCC
>CAXNIN010000146.1:0-10150 GCA_964202365.1 Myxococcota bacterium
GGCGTCGGCATCGGCGCTACGCTCGACGCGCCCGCCGCGCCCGCCCGCCTCGCGCTCGGCGCGGGCCACAGCGTCGTCGAGGGCGACGTGGACGTGCGCGCCGGCGACCTCGACATGCGGGTGGACGGCCGCGTGCACATCACGGTCACCCCCGCCGCCGACCGCACCTTCGCCGCCGCCGAGCTCGTGCACATCGACGGCCCCTCCGCGGCCCCCGCGCGGCGCGCCGCCGCGCGCGCCATCGCGCCCGCCGACGCCTCCGCCCCCGCCGTCGACACCACGCGTTCCACCGTCGCGGGGCCCAGCCTCGCCGGCGCCGCGCCCGTCCCCGTCCTCTCCCGTGGCGCGCCGGACCGCCCCGGCACGGTGATCACCCTCCGGGTCGAGAGCGGCGACGCCGTGATCGCCACGGACAGCGGGCCCGTCCGCGTTGCGGCCGGCGAGACCCGCAGCTTCGACGACGGGGGCCGCTCCTCGGTTCCCGGGCGCTCGCCCGAGGTGCCGGCGCGCGGCCCCGGCAACGCCTCCGCGCCCGACGCCGATGTCCCCGTCACGCGCGCCGACGAAGCCCTGGCGCACAAGGAGCTCCCCCTCGGCGACGGGGGCCGCCTTGGCCGCGTGGTCGCCGCGCTCGATCCCGGCACCCCCGAAGGCACCGGCGAGGTTTCCGAGCGCCTGCACGCCGACGAGGTCGAGGCCCTGCTGCTCGACGTGGAGACCGCGGTCGCCAGCGCCGAGCTCGCCGATCTCGATTGTGACGCGCTTCCCTGCGTGGCCGTGTTCGCCGGCACCGACACGGACACCGCCTGGATCGACGACGTGCGCGACGCGCTCGCCGCGCGGGCCGGCGCGCGCCTCCTCGTGCTGAGCGCGGTGGAAGCACACGAAGACGGCCTCTACGCGGTGGCGATCGCGCCGCCCGGCGCGCGGGTGCCGCTCGGGGGCGTGGAAGGCCGCCTGCACGCCGCGCTCGACGACGCCGAGACGCTCGGCGAGTAGCGGTCTCTCCGACGCTCTTCCCCGAAGCCGCGCCGGATGCGCGCCCGGCCCCACGGGGCGCCGGGTTAGCCGCCACAAGAGCACCCCGGGCGCGATGTCGATTCACTGGTTCCCTGGCCACATGGCCACCGCGAAGAAGGAGATCCGTCGGGTGATGCCCGATGTCGATCTCGTCATCGAGGTGCTCGACGCGCGCATCCCGTTCAGCAGCGAGAACCCGCTGGTGAACCAGCTCCGCGGCGAGACGCCGTGCATCCAGATCCTCAACAAGGCCGACATGGCCGACCCCGCCGTGACCGCCGCGTGGCTCGCCGTGATCAACGCGAAGCCCGGCGTGAACGCCATCGCGCACACCGTGAAGCACCAGGGGCTCCTCCACACGCTGAGCGGCATCGCCGGGCGCGTCGTGACGAAACCCGTACGCGGCCGTCCGATGGCCGCGATGATCCTGGGTATCCCCAACGTGGGGAAGTCCACCATCATCAACACCCTCGCCGGGCGGTCCATCGCGAAGACCGCCAACAAGCCCGCCATCACGCAGATGCAGCAGCGCGTGAAGATCGGCCCCGACCTCGTGTTGTTCGACACCCCCGGCTTCTTGTGGCCGAAGCTCGAGCCCGCGGCCTGCGGCTACCGCCTCGGCATCACGGGCGCCATCTCCGACCGCGCGGTCACCTACCCCGAGCTCGCCCCGTTCGCGGCGCGTTTTTTGCGGGACCGCTACCCGGCGCCCACCGCGGCCCACTACGGGCTCCCCGAGCTGCCGGACGACACCGACGCCCTCCTCGAAGCCATCGCGCGTCGCCGGGGTTTCCTCGGCAAGGGCGGCGTGCCCGACCTCACGCGGTCCGCCGAGCGCTTGATCCTCGACCTCCGCGCCGGGAGCTTCGGCCCGTTGAGCCTGGAGACACCGCGCGACTGCGGGTATGCCTCGGCGGGGTGAGCGCAGGGCGGGGGGGCGTTACGCGGCCGGCGCACCCAAGGAGTCCACGTGACCGCACTCTCCCTGCTCGTCCTCGGCGGCTGCCTCGTCGGCAAGGGCAAGTACGACGCCCTCCAGGCGGAGCTCGACGCCACGAAGACGGCGTTGTCCGCCCAGGTCGCCGAACGCGACGCCAAGATCGTCACCCTCGAGGAAGCCATCGCCGCGGAGAAGGCCCGCCTCACCGCGCTCGACGCCGAGAAGGCGGCCCTCGAAGCACGCCTCTCCGCGGAGCTCGCCTCGGAGAAGGCGCGCACGCGCGAGCTCCTCGACGAGAAGGCCGCCCTCGTGGGCGACAAGGCCCGCCTCAAGGGCTCGGTGGACGAGATGAAGGCGGCCCTCGCCGAGCTCGAGTCGCGCAAGGCCGCCGCGGAGCAGCGCATCGCCGAGTACCAGAGCCTGCTCGTGCGCTTCAAGAAGTTGATCGACGCCGGGAAGCTCTCCGTGAAGATCGTCGACGGGCGGATGGTCGTCGCGCTCGCGACGGACGTGCTCTTCGCGTCGGGCTCGGCCGAGCTCTCCGCCGAGGGCGGCGCCGCCATCGGCGAGGTCGCGACCGTGCTCGCCGGCATCCCCGACCGGAAGTTCCAGATCGAGGGCCACACCGACAACGTGCCCATCAAGACCGACAAGTACCCGTCGAACTGGGAGCTCGCGTCGGCGCGGGCGCTCACGGTGGTGCGCGCCATGATCGGCGCGGGCATGCCCGCCGGGCGCGTGAGCGCCGCGAGCTACGGCGAGTTCAAGCCGACCGCGGCGAACGACTCCCCAGCGGGCAAGGCCGCGAACCGGCGCATCGAGATCGTGGTCGTGCCCGACCTCTCCGGGCTCCCCGGCTTCGACGAGCTCCGGGCGGCGGCGTCCGAGTAGGCGGAATCGCCGCCGCGCTCCGCCCGTTCACGCGGGCGGCGCGCGGCGCGCTCACTCCCAGACCGCGCCGTTCTTCACCACGTACGCGATTTTCGTCGTGTTGCGGATGTCCGCGCGGGGGTCGGCGTCGAGCACCACGAAGTCCGCGAGCTTCCCGGGCTCGAGCGTGCCGAGCTCGCGCTCCAGGCCGAGGTAGGTGGCGCCGCTGATCGTGGCGGCGCGGAGCGCCTCCATCGGCGTCATCGCGCCCTCGGACGCGAGCGCCCACAACTCCCAGTGCACGCCGAGCCCCTGGAGCTGGCCGTGCGCGCCGAGCGTCACGAGCCCGCCCGCGCGGGCCACCGCCGCGGCGTCGCGAGCGGCCATCACGTAGTTCCACACCTCGTCCTGGGCGAGGATGCCGCGCCGCCACGTCTGCGCGTCGAGCAGGCGGCGCGGGAAGTTGCGGAGCAGCCGGGCGTCGTCGATCGGGTTCTCGTGCTGGTAGAACCACGCTTCGCCGTTGAGCCCGCCGTACGCGACGAGCAGGGTCGGGGTCCACGCGGTGCCGGGGCTCGTCGCGGTGCGCCCGGCCGCCATCCACTGGATCACGTCGGAATACACCGGGGAGTTGGGCAGCGAGTGCTCGATGGCGTGGAAGCCGTCCTGCACCATGCCGAGGTTCTGGAACGTGTCGCCGCCGCCCTCGGGGACACACAAGATCCCGAGCTCGTTGCAGGCCTCCACGTACCACTGCCGGCGTTCGCGCTGGCTCTGTTGGTACACCTTCACGCTCGACGCCCCCACGGCGGCGAGCCGCTTCACGTGGGCGCGGGCGGCGCCGAGGTCAGGGGTCTTGGCACCGTCGTTGGAGAGCGCCCCGTAGAGCACCCCGCCCGTGGAGTACACGCGGGGCCCCGCCTCGAATCCCGCCTCCACGCGTTCGGCCTGGGTGAACACGAGGTCGGTCGACGCCGAGGGGTCGTGCACGGTGGTCACGCCGAAGTCCAGCGACGTGCGGTAGCGCCACTCCTGCTCGGGGAGGATGTCGCCGGCGGTGTAGTGGAGGTGGGCGTGCACGTCGATCAGGCCCGGGATGATGGTCTTCCCGGTGGCGTCCACCACCCGCGCGCCGGCCGGGATGGGGCCGCCGATCGACACGATGCGGTCGCGCTCCACCACCACCGTGGCGTCCTCGAGCACCTCGTCGCCGTTCATCGTCAACACGCGGGCGTGGGTGAAGGCAAGGGCGCCCTCGGGCCGCGCGCGGGGCACGTCGAGCTTCACCGCGCGCGTCTCGACGCCGGCCGCGTAGTCGGGCTTGGGGACTTCGCCGGTGACGGGGTCCTTCACGGGGGCGCCCACGCCGGTGACCGCCTTCTTGTGGAGGGTCGGGCCGACGGTCCAGGTGACCGCCGCGCCATCGGGTGTCCAGCCGAGCCAGTCGCCCACCACGTCCGTCAACTTCTGGGTGGGCACCGCGCCGTCCACCACCACCTCGGCCCCCCACATCGGGAGCGCGGTGATGTACGCCTGGTGGTCGAGCTTGTAGGCGACACGCGTGAAGTCCGGCGAGATCACGATCTCCTCGGCGCCCTGGAACACGAGGTGCGTGCGGCGATCCGTGCCGTCGAGCGCGACCGACATCAGGACGGTCTGGCCGGGCGAGCGCGGCGGGCCGCCGCGGTCCTCCATGAACCACACGCGCCCCTCGCGGAGGTAGAGCCGGGTGGCGCGCGACGCGGCGCCGCGGTTGCCGGTAGAGGTGACCACGGAGCTGGTCCACCCCTTCTTCCCGCGTTGCAGGCGCACGATCTCGAACCACTGCTCGGCGCCGAGGTCCGGCGAGAGCGTGCCGCCGACCCCCCGGAGCGCCACGAGGCTGCCGTCGTCGCCCCACGCGGGGTTCACGAGCTGGCCTTCGATGGGGAGCACCTCGTCCGTGCGCTTCTTCCCGAGGCGCGTCACGTGCAGCCGGCCGCCCTCAGTGTCACTCCACGACGTCCACGCAAGCGTGTTGTCCGGGCCCCACGCCGGCGCGTAGCCGGTGCCGGGAGACAGGCGTTCGACCGTCCCATCCACGCGACGCACCCAGAGCGCGCCCATCGCGGAGAAGGCCACGGTGCCGTCCTTGGACCAGGTGGGCCACCGCACCACCTTGGCGGAGACGGTGTCGGGCACCGCGCGCGGCACGCGCGTCACGTCCCGGAACTGCCACGTGCCCTTCGCGCGGAACGGGATCTCGGCCTTCGTGCCGTCCAACCCGAGCTTCCAGAGCTTGCCCTTCGCCCAGAGCACGAGCGCGCCGTCGTCCGTGAAGTCCATCGCCGGGTAGGTGCCGTGGAGCGCAAAGGCCTCCATCTCGTCGCGGTCGAGCCAGTCGGCGAGCACGCGGCGCTTGCCCGTGGCGAGCTCCACCACTTCCAACAATGCCTGACTCCGGTCGCGCGAAACGAACACGAGCGAGCGGCCGTCGGGCGTGAGCAGGGGCCGGGACGCGCTGCCCGCGCCGCTCACGACGGGGAGCTGCTGCCCGGTGCGGCGGTCCATGCGCCACACGGACCACAACCCGCCGAGCGGATCGTGGTTGTACTCGAAGCGCCCGCTGCGGGACGAGAACCAGATGAACTTTCCGTCGGTGGTGGCCTCGCCGGCGTGGGGGTGGGCGTCGAGCGCGGTGAGGCGGAAGCCCTTGCCGCCCTCGAGGTGGTACTGCCAGAGCTCGGTGACCCCGATGCTGCGCGTGTCCACCGTGCGGCGCCGCGCCACGATCCAGTCCCCGGCGGGGTCCCAGAGGGGCTCGGTGATGCGCGCCTCGCCTTCGTCCGTGAGCTGGCGCGCGCCCGTGCCGTCGGCGTTCATCACCCAGAGCTGCTCGTTGCCCCCCTTGTCGGACACGTACGCGATGCGCGCGCCGTCCGGGCTGAAGCGCGGCTGCGCGTCCCACGCGGCGCCCGCCGTGATGCGGATCGCCTCGCCGCCGGTGAGCGGGATGGACCAGAGATCGCCGAGGAGATCGAACACGACGCGGTCGCCGCGCACGGTGACGCTCATCCACGTGCCCTCCGTGAGGTCGAGCGACACCGGGTGCGAGGGGCCGTGGAGATCGTCCACCTTCCACGTGCTCTTCGGCGCGGGCGCCTCGGCGGGGGCGGCGGCTCCGCCCCCCGCGGGGGTGGACGCACCGTGGAGCGGCGCGGGGCCGTCGTCGGGGTGGGTGGAGGCGAGGGCGAAGGAGAGCGCGAAGAGGACGGTCGTCATGGCCCGCGAGTGTAGCGCCAAAGCCGCCGCGATGCGCTCGGGGGGCTACTCGCCGGCGGCCCATGCGCGGAGGGCGTCCGGCCGCGCCGCCACCCACGCGCGGACACACGCCACGTGGCTCTCGAAGTCCGCCGTGGTGTAGTGCTTGCGCCGGTCGCTCGCGACGTCGTCCGCGATCAAGGCGTACAGTTCGTCGACGCGCCCGACAGGGTCGGACGCCTCCCACGCGTCCGTGAGCGCCAGGAGCTCGGCGGTGAACTCGGCGCGGCACGTCGCGGACGCGAGGCACTTCCGCCCGAGGATTCCCTCGGTGTACCCGTCCGGATCAACGCCGTAGCGCCCGCACTCGGGGTAGCTCCACGGCCGCCAGCCGTAGTCGAGGTCCATCGATTGGGGGATGAACGTGAACGTGTCGGCGGTGGGGTTGTGGTAGAGGTGGTAGTTGGATCGGTCGTAGGCGTAGCCGTCCCAGTGGGCGATCAGGGCGTCCATCGCCAGGGATCGCACGAACAGCTCCCAATCGAGACGGGCGCGCATCGCCGCCTCCCACGCGTCGCCCTCCAGTCCGTCGGCGTCGGACGCGAGCGCGCGCAGCGCTTCGTCGTTCCCCTCGTCCGTCTCCTCGGCCTCGAAACACCGGACATCGTCGAGGTCGCAGTCCTGCCAGCCGTTCTCGTAGAGGTTGCCGTTCGGGTCGGCGAACCACGCCTCCAGGAAGTCGTCGTTGATGGCTTCCACCGCCACGTAGAGCCCGTAGTCGTCGCCGTCGACGGTGAGCCGCACGTACCCCGCGCGCGACGCGGGCAGGCCGGCTTCCCGGAGCGTCGCGTACGACATCCTCTCCGACATCATCGACGGGTCGATGAGTTGGTTGTGCAGGTTGAACCGCTTGTGCCCCATGAACTCCTGGTCGGGCACGATGCGGTTGACGTCGACGATGAGCGAGGGCTTGTCCGTGAAGTCGGTGAAGGTGCTCGACCCCTTCACGCGGATCGCGACTTCCCAGCCTCTCTCCTCGTACACGAGCGTCGCGGGCACGTACTCCGAGGGGTCGCGGCGAATATCGCTCCGGGCGTCGGCGTCGAGCGAGAGCGCGAGCGCGGTGATGCGCCCCTCGTCGAACAACACGTCCTCGGCGTCGGGCAGGGGGTCGCCGGGGTCGGGGGCGTCCGCGACGGACTCGGGCGCGGTGTCCGAAGGCGGCGGGCTGTCCTCGGGCAACGCCGAGTCTTCAACGGCGGCGGGCTCCGCGGAGTCGGAGAGCGCGATGGTGCCGGGGGTACACGCGAGCAGGATCGGGAGCACGGAGACAGGGTAGTGCTTTTGGGGCGGGGGTTCCACCCCCGCAACGCCCCGGATTCCCCCTGGCGCACGCCCCGCCCCAGGATAGGCGGCGCCCATGCTGCTCGCCCTCGCCCTCGCCTGCGCCACCCCTTCGCCCACCCCCGTCACCGCCGTGCCGACCGCGCCGGCCGCCCCCGCGGCGCCCGCCGCGCCCGCGGCGAGCAACGTGAACCTCGGTGAGGCCTTCACCGCCGTGGACATCGTGCCGGTCGACACCCTCATGGCCGATCCCGCCGCGTGGAACGGCAAGGATGTCGTGGTGGAGGGTGTCATCAAGGAGGTGTGTCAGAAGAAGGGCTGTTGGCACACCATCGCCACCGCCGACCCCGCGGTGACCGTGATGGTGAAGGACAAGGAGTACGCCATCTTCCTGCCGAAGGACAGCGCCGGCAAGAAGGTGCACCTCAAGGGCACGTTCAATGTCACCGACATCCCCGAAGCCGAGGCCCGCCACTACGCGGAGGACGCCGGGCGGGACCCCTCGGGCATCGTGGGCCCGCAGAAGACGTTCGCGCTCGACGTGGCGGGCGTGAAGTTCGTCGAACAAGCCGGGTAGTTCGACAGCGCCGGGCATCCGGGGCGTTGCGGGGGCGGCGCCCCCGCCCCAAACCCCCGCGCACCCGACATGCCAGGAACTACCCCTGTAGTTCCTCGTCGACAGCGCCCTCGTCCTGCGCGGACAAGAGCGCGACGAGCTCGTCCGTGCCGAGCGGCCCGGCCTCCCCGGTGCCCTCCAACAGGCCCTGCACGAGCGCCCGCTTCTCGTCGTGGAGCGCGAGGATCTTCTGTTCGATCGTGCCCTTCGCGACGAGGCGGTACACGGTGACGGGCTGCGTCTGGCCGATGCGGTGCGCGCGATCACTCGCCTGGTCTTCGACGGCGGGGTTCCACCACGGGTCGAGGTGGAGCACGTACGTGGCCGCGGTGAGCGTGAGGCCCGTGCCGCCCGCCTTGAGCGAGAGCAGGAAGACCTCGCCTTCGCCGCGCTGAAACGCGTCGACCTCGTCGCGGCGCCGGGCCTCGGGCGTCTCGCCGTCGAGGTAGCGGTAGCGCACGCCGTCGCGGTCGAGCGCCTCGCGCACGAGGGCGAGCTGCCGGGTGAATTGGCTGAAGACGAGCGCGCGGTGGCCCTCGGCGCGCAGCTCGGCCAGAATCTCGAGGAGCCGCGCGAGCTTGGACGAGCCCACCTGGGTGTCGGGGTCGAGCAGGCGCGGGTGACAGGCGAGCTGACGCAAACGTGTCAACGCCGCGAGCACCTTGAACCGGCGCTGCTCGGGCGGCCCGGCGTCGTCGGCGAGCTGGGCCACGAACGTGGCGCGGGCGGCGTCGTAGAGGCGGCGCTCGTCCGGCGAGAGCGCGATCTCCACGGTGACGTCGCTGCGCGCGGGCAGCTCGCGGGCCACCTCGGACTTGACGCGGCGCAGGAGGAACGGGCGGATGAGCCGGGCCAGCGCCGCGCGGCGTCGTGTGTCCCCGTCGCGCTCGATCGCGACCGCGAACCGGGTGCGGAACCGATCCCAGCTCCCGAGCAATCCTGGTGTCACGACGCGGAAGAGGCTCCACAACTCGGAAACGCGGTTCTCGACGGGCGTGCCCGAGAGCGCGACCCGGAAGTCCGCGGCCACGCGCGCGGCGGCCTTGGCGCGGGCGGTGGTGGCGTTCTTCATCGCCTGGGCTTCGTCGAGCACGAGGGTGGCGAAGCGGGTGTCGGTGAGGGCGTCGATGTCGCGGGGGAGCAGATCCCAGCTCGTGACGAGGACATCGGCGGGGCCGAGATCCTGGAGGAGCGCGCGGCGATCGGCGCCGCGGAGGGCGCGCACGCGGAGCCCCGGCGCGAACCGCGCCGCCTCGCGCACCCAATTGAAGCCGACGGAGGTGGGCGCCACCACGAGCGCGGGCCCGAGCGAAGCGCGGTGCACGAGGAGAGCGAGCGTTTGAACCGTCTTTCCGAGGCCCATGTCGTCGGCGAGGCAGCAGCCCGGCGCCCAGCGGGAGAGCCGCGCCATCCACGCGAAGCCCGCGCGCTGGTAGTCCCGGAGCGTGGCGGTGAATTCGGCGGGGAGCTCGGGCTCCCACCCCTCGGCGGCGCGCGCGCGCACCACGAGGTCGTCCCACCCGGCGGGGGCATCGACCGCGGCGCCGGCGGCCTGGAGCTCCTCGAGGACAGGCGCGGCGAGCTTCGGAACTTCCGTTCCGGAACCTTCCCCTTCGGCCACCTCGGCCACCGCCGCGAGCTGCGCGCCCAGCTCGGCGCCAAGCTGCACCCAGGTTGTGTCGTCCACCGCCACGTACCGTTTGCCCGCGAGCACCGCGGCCAGGAGCGCGCCAAGCTCCACCGTGGCGCCGTCGACGTCGAGCGCGCCCTGCACGTCGAGCCAGTCCCGCGCGCTCGTGACGCGGAGCGAGAGGTTCTTGGCGGTGACCGTCCGCGCGCGGCGCGCCGGGCCCGCCCACTCCACGGCGAGCTCGCCCGCCTGGATGGCGGCCACGAAGTCGAGCGCATCCTCGACGTTGGAGAAGTCCCAGGTGAAGGCGGGATGTTCGACGGCGGCCCCGAATGGGAGGTCGCGGAGGGCGGCGCGCACGGCGGCCGGCTCCGTGGCGCGCACGCGCGAGGTGTGCGCGCGGGCTTCGCCTTCCCCGGCGTGGAGCTCTTCCGGGCCTTCGCCGGGGGTGAACGCGGGGCCGCCGGGCAAGGGGCGCACGAGCGCGGAC
>CAXNIN010000147.1:0-10138 GCA_964202365.1 Myxococcota bacterium
TACGCGTGCCAGCTCGACTGGCCCACGAACGACGTGCCCGAATGCTCGATCTGGGACGATCTGCGCAACGGGATCTACGCCTACTACGGCTACCCGTTCAAGAAGGCGGAGTGGCGCACGAAGTTCGCGTCGTTCTACAAGGAGAACCCGGCTTTCTCCGAGGCGTCGCTCTCGCCCGCGGCGGCCCGGAACATCGCCTTGTTCAAGAAGATGGGCGAAGAACGCACCGGCTGCATGTAGCCAACGGGCCGCCGCCGGAGCCGCCGCCGCCCCGACGGAGCTTCCGAGGCCCCCGCACCGCGCGAGCGGGTGCCCGGCGGGCGAGCCCCGGCGCCTCCGTCAGAAGCCGCAGTCGCCGCCGATCACGAGGGCGGTGGACTCTTCTTCCGTGAGGAAGACGAAGCCGACGGCTTCGTCCGTGCGGACGGCGTGCCAGCCGGGCTGGATGCCCTCCACGGCGAAGCTCCAGGCCAGGAGGGGCTCCGTCGGGGGGGCGAACCAGAGCAGCGCGCCCTCGTCGGCGCCGGAGCAGGCGGGGCCGATGAGCTCGGAGTTGGTGGGGAAGCCGTCGCCGTCGGTGTCGTTGAAGCCGAGGGGGAACTCGATGGCGGCGTAGAGCCCGGCCCCGTTCACGTCGGAGACGTGCGCTTCGGGCGGCTCGCCGCCGAGCGTGATGCTCCACGTGGCGCCGAGGCCCTGGTTGTAGAGGAGCGCGCCGTACGGGAGCCCTTCGAACGCCACGAAGGGGATGACGACGAGCTGCGCGTCGCTGCCCACTTCGCCGAGCACGCTCCCGGAGAGCGTGGCTTCGGGGATGGGGGCGAGGTTGACGGGGAGCGGGATGGCGCCGATGTCGTACACGTCGGGGGACGCCGTCTCCTCGAGGTACACGGCGTTCCACCCGTCCACGATGCCGGCCGCGGCGAACTCCAGGGGGATCTCGCCCGTGACGTAGAGCGCCCAGACGCGCCCGACGGCGTGGATGGCCTCGCCGTCGCCGTGGTTGCCGTCACCGTTGGCGTCGCCGTAGGCGAACGGGAGCGCGTAGCGGTACCAGAGGGTGTCGCTCGCCTGGATGAGCTCGTCCGTGGTGGGGATGGGGGCGTCGACGGTGACCGTGGTGCCCGCGAGCTCCGCGCCGGCCGCGGCGCCGAGGAGCGTGAAGGTGTCGCTCACCCAGGTGAGCTGCACGGCGTCGGCGTCGGTGGGGCCGTCGAGGACGAAGGTGAGCGCCGCGGTGGGGCCGACGTCGGTGTCCGTGTCGCCGGCCGTGTCGGTGTCGGTGTCGCCGTCGGTGTCGGTGTCGCCGTCGGTGTCGGCGGCGGTGTCCGTGTCGTCGATGTTGGACCCGGTGTCGTCCGCGAGCTTCACCGTGCCGTCCTCACAGGCGGCGAGGAGGAGGAGCGGGAGCAGGAGCGTGCGCATGGGAACCTCGGGGGATGCGAGGATGGACACGCGCGCGCCGCGGCGTAGAAACGCGTTCTCGGGCGCGCGCGCGCCGCGGGGTCACAAGCTCAACGGATCTTCGGGGATGACCTTGATCTTGATGCCCGGGTGCTTCTTCTGGATCTCGACGAGGGTGTCGTCCACCCACTTCTGGTAGGCGGCGGCGTCCTTGAACGGCGCGGACGGCGTCACGTTCTCGACGGTGCCGGTGCCCTTGCAGGCGCCGGAGCTCGCGAGGTCGAGCTTCATGGCGGTGGTCACGGGGTCGGCGAGGCGGTCCTTCACCTGGTCGGGCCAGGTCTTGCCGCCCTCGTTCACCTGCGCGGTGTGGATGACCACGCGGGTGTCGCCCTTCTTGCAGGTGGCGACCTCGGTGGTGACCACGCCGTAGAGCAGCCCGCCGCTCGCCTGCATGGCGTCCTTGTAGCGGACGACCGCGAGGCGGTCGGAGTCCGCTTCGGCGCCGAGCGTGAGGAGCGTGGTGCGCGCCTGATCGACCGCCTTGGCGGGCAGGAGCGGGGCCACTTCGTTGATGGCGGTGGCGGCGGCCTTGAGCGTCTCGGGGTCCGTCCCGGCGGCGCCGCCCACGCCGGCGGCGTCGGCCATGGCGTTCACGAGGTAGGTGGCGAGCTCGGGGTCCTTCGCCTCGAGGAGCGCCGCCTTGAGCGTGGGGATGGCCTCCTTCCCGAGGTTGCGGCTGAACACTTCGAGCACGCCGAAGAACAGGGTGCGGTCCGACCCGGCGGTGGTGATGCGGGACCGGAGGAGGTCCTGCACCTTGGGGTCGTGGCAGTCGTCGAGGCCGCGGTACCACCGGTCGGTCCAGAACTTCTCGCCGAGGGTGGTGGCGGTGTCGAGGAAGAAGGCGGGCACGCCGGCCTGGTCGCACTTCTCGCCGAGCTTGGAGATGGTGCGGCTGCGGTCGTCCGGCTCCTGGACGTTCACCCAGGCGCGGACGGATTCGCCGGCGCCGACGCCTATCGCGACGACCACGGCGGCGTCGCCCGTCTCCCCGGCGAGGATCTTCTTGAAGGCCTCGGGGGCGGCCTTGTTGGCGGCGGCGGGGTCGCACGCGGCGAGCTCCGCGAACGCCTTGCCGGCCTGGTTGGGGACCGCCTCGGTGAGGGCCTTTCCGAGCGCCTTCACGTCACACGTGGGGGCGGCGTGGCTGGACGGGACGGCGAGGTTCACGCAAAGCGCGACGAGGGCGAGCCACATCGGTTCGATCTCCAGGAGCGGGCGGGGTATCAGAGGACGATGGCGACGCCCGTAACACCCGAGGATCTGCCGCGCCTCGTTCGCCTGGTCAAGATCGCCCTGGGCGTGAACGTGGGGCTCACGCTCGTGAACGCCGGCGTCCTCTACGCGCTTCTGGTGTTCGTGGCCGCGGAGCCCGCCACGGTCGACGGCGTGGACCCCTTCGCCGACATGGACCGCCTCCAGGGCCGGCAGGACGGCGACCCGCGGCAGGAGATGAAGGAGTTCTTCGACCGCATGAGCGACCTGCTCGATCGCGCGGCGCGCAAACACGGCACCAACCCGGCCGACGTCGTGCCGCGGCAGGTGGACATCGAGGCCGCGATCGAGACGCGCACGATGCACTCGGACGAGAGCCAGAAGGTGATGCTGAAGCTCCGCGAGGGCTTCGACTACTACGACCTCGCCTGGCCCACGGTCATCCCCGAGAAGTAAGCGCCCTCTTCCGGGCAGGCCGCGAGCTCAGGTAGAAGCACGATCTTCGTAGGGAATCCGCCGAGGCCCCTCCCGCGTTTACCTTCCGTGGAACGCCGCGGACACGCGCGGCAGGGAAGGGGCTTGACGCGGAAGTACATCCTCCTCGTGGAGGACAACCCGGACGACGAGGCGCTCGCGCTTCGCGCGCTCGTGCGGTCGGCGGTGCCGGCGGACGTGATCGTGGCGCGCGACGGCGCGGAGGCGCTCGAGCGGGTGCGCGGGAACCTGCAGCGGCTGCCCGAGGTTGTCCTGCTCGACCTGAAGCTCCCGAAACTGTCGGGGATCGACGTGCTCAGACGGCTGCGGGCAGACCCACGCACCCTGCTGCTGCCCGTGGTCGTGCTCACGTCGTCCAACGAGGACGAGGACGTGCTCGAGTGCTACCGCGCCGGCGCGAACTCGTACGTGCGCAAGCCGCTGGACTTCGACGCGTTCGCGGCCGCCGTGGCGGAGCTCGGCCGATTCTGGGTGAACCTCTCGGAGTCGCCCCAGCGCGACGCGTCGCGGCGATGAGGCGGCGCATCCGCGCGCTGCTGGTGGAGGACGCCGTCGACGACGCGACCCTCGTCTTGATGCACCTCCGCAAGGGCGGCTTCGACGTGAGCGCGGAGCGGGTCGACAGGTGGTCGGACCTGGAGCGTGCCCTCACGAAGGGCGGGTGGGACATCGTGTTGTCCGACCACTCCCTGCCGGGGTTCACGTCGGTGGACGTGCTCCGCGTGCTCCGCGAGCGTCGCCTCGACGTGCCGTGCGTGCTCGTGTCCGGCCGGATCGGCGAGGAGGCGGCGGTGCAGGCGATGCGCGCGGGGGCCGCGGACTTCGTCAGCAAGGACCACCTCAACCGCCTCGACACGGCGGTGGCGCGCGCGCTCCGCGAGGCCGAAGACCGCCGGGCGCGTCGCGACGCGGAGGGCACGGTCCGGGTGCTCGAGTCCGCCGTCGAGAACCTGAGCGAGGGGGTCGCGATCGCGACCGGCGACCCCGACGGCCCGCGCATCGTGTACGTCAACAAGGGGTTTTGCAGCATCGCCGGGCTCCAACGCGGCGAAGAGGTGATCGGGAACCCCGCCGCCACGCTGGGCGGGCCCTGGCTCGACACGGCGCGGCTCGCGGCGATGCGGGCCGACCCCACCGGGCGGCAGATGATCGAGGGGGTGTGCCACACCCGCCGGCCCGACGGCCGGGAGCAGGTGGTCGAGTGGCAGGTTTCGCCGGTGCGGAGCGCCCAGGGGAAGGTCACGCACTTCGTGTCCGTGCAGCGCGACGTCACCGAGCGAATCCGCGCGGAGGAGGCGCTCCGGGAGAGCGAGCAGCGGTACGCGCTCGCCGCGCGGGGGGCCAGCGACGGACTGTGGGATTGGGACCTCGTGAAGAACGAGATGTACCTCTCCTCGCGCTGGAAGAGCATGCTCGGCTACACCGACGACGAGGTGGGCACCGACCCGCGCGAGTGGCTCGACCGAGTCCACCCGGACGACCGCGGCCGGGTCGACGCCGAGCTCCTCCTCCACGTCGAGGGCGACACGCCCCACTTCGAGAGCGAGCACCGCATGCGGCACCGCGACGGCGCATGGCGGTGGATGCTCGTGCGCGGCATCGCCGTGCGCGGCCCACAGGGCACCGCAACGCGCATCGCCGGCTCCCAGACCGACATCACGCCCCACAAGGACATCGAGGAGCAGCTCGCGCACGGCGCGCTCCACGACGCCCTCACCGGGCTCCCGAACCGCGTCCTGTTCATGGACCGTCTCCGCCACGGCCTCGCCCGCGCGCGCTTCCCCGGGCGCCTCGTGGCGGTGCTCTTCATCGACCTCGACCGCTTCAAGGTGGTGAACGACAGCCTCGGCCACGCCACGGGCGACCAGCTCCTCGTCGAGGTCGGGCGGCGGCTCGAGGGGTGCCTTCGGCCCGGCGACACCGTCGCGCGCATGGGCGGCGACGAGTTCTCCGTGCTCCTCGAGGACCTCCGCGAGCCCAGCGAAGCAACGCGCGTCGCGACGAAGATCCAGCACGCGCTCTCCGGCCCGCTCCCCGTGTCCGGCCGCGACGTGTTCCCCACGGCCAGCATCGGCATCGCGCTCTCGAGCAGCCCCGAAGACCGCGCCGCGGACCTCCTCCGCGACGCCGACACCGCCATGTACCGGGCGAAGGCCCTCGGAAAGGCGCGGCACATCGTCTTCGACACCGCCATGCACGACCGCGCCGTGGAGCTGCTCCAGCTCGAGAGCGACCTCCGGCGCGCCGTCGACCGTCGCGAGTTCAAGGTGCTCTACCAGCCGGTCGTCTCGCTCCAGACCGGGCTCGTCACCGGGGTCGAGTCACTCGTCCGGTGGGAGCACCCCACGCGCGGCGTCATCTGCCCCGCCGAATTCGTGCCCTTCGCCGAGGAGACCGGCCTCATCGTCGACATCGGCGACCAGGTGCTCGAACAGGCGATCGCACAGCTCCGCGTCTGGCGCGCGCTCCTCCCGGCGACCCAGCCGTTCTCGGTGAGCGTCAACCTCTCCGGGCGCCAATTCGCCCAGCCCGACCTGTGTGACCGCGTCCGCCGGCTCCTCGACGCCGAGGGTGTGGCCGCGGCCTCGCTCCACGTCGAGATCACCGAGACCGTGCTCATCGACAACCCGGAGGCCGCCGCCGCCACCCTCCACGCCCTGCGCGAGATGAACGTGCGCGTGAGCCTCGACGACTTCGGCACCGGCTACTCGTCGCTCTCCTACCTGCACCGTTTCCCAGTCGATACGCTGAAAATCGACAAGAGCTTCGTGGGCCGCCTCACCGAGGACGACAGTGTCATCGTCGGGACCATCGCCGCGCTCGCGGCGAACCTCGGCATGGAGATCATCGCGGAGGGCGTCGAGACGCGCGACCAGGCCCGGCGGTTGCGCCTGCTCAAGTGCACGAGCGCCCAGGGCTACCTGTTCTCGGAGGCGGTGAGCGCCGAGGCGGTCACGGAGATGCTGACCACGAAACGGCATTGGCAGGTGGCCGATGAGCGGACGCTCGCGCGGGTGCGCTGACGACGGGGTTCGGGGGCGGTCCACGGGGGGTCAGCCGCCCGCCGCGCGCTGCTCCTCCGCGATGAACGCCTCGATTCGTCGCCGCAGCACGGGCAGCGTGACGGCGCCGCCGTCGAGCACGGCGTCGTGGAAGCGCGGCAGCGAGAAGCGCGCGCCCAACGCGGCCTCCGCCTCGGCCCGCAGCGCGCGGATCTCGATCTGGCCGAGCTTGTAGGCGAGCGCCTGCCCGGGCCACGTGATGTAGCGATCCACCTCGTTCGCGACGTTGTTCGCGGCGAGCGGGGTGTTCGCGAGGAAGAAGCGCTCGGCCTCCGCGCGGGTCCACCGCTTGGTGTGGATGCCGGTGTCCACCACGAGGCGCGCGGCCCGCCAACTGTCGAACGAGAGCATGCCCATGCGGTCGAGGTCGGAGGTGTAGAGCCCCATCTCGTCGGCGAGGCGCTCCGTGTAGAGCGCCCAGCCTTCCACGTACGCGGTGGTGCCGAGGTGGCGGCGGAAAGCCGGGAGGGCGGGCAGCTCCTGCGCCACGGCGATCTGGAGGTGGTGCCCGGGAATCGACTCGTGGAACGCCAGTACTTCGGCCTCGAAGCGCGGCCGGGTGTCGGGGGCGTGGGTGTTGACGTAGTAGTAGCCGGGCTCCTGGCCGGGCACGGCCGGCCAGTAGTAGGCGATCGTCGAGTAGGGGGCTTCGTGCGCGGGGATTCGCCGCACGCCGCAGTCCGCCACGGGCAGGCGCCCGAAGAACGCCGGGATGGCCGCGCGGGCGGCGGCGAGCGCGCTCCGGGCCTTCGCCTCCACCTCGTCCTCCGTGGTGAAGCGGAGGGCCGGATCTTCGCGAAGACGGGCGAAGATGGCGGGCAGATCGGACGTGCCGAACAGGCGCGCGCCGAGGGTCCGCATCTCGGCGTGGATGCCTTCGAGCTCGCGCAGCCCGATGCGGTGGATGGCGTCGGGCGCGAGCGGGAGGCTGGGCTCGCGCGCGGCGAGCGCGGCGTAGCAGGCGGCGCCGTCGGGGAGCGCCCACACGCCGGCGCGATCGTCCCCGCGTGCGGCGGGCCGCACCTCCACGGCGACGACGGTGCGCCACGTGCGGAGCGCGGGGAGCACCTCGGTCTCCAGGACCGCCACCACCTCCGCGCGGAGCGCGGGCGGCGCGTGGGCGGCGGGGCCGGCGGCCGTCCACGCGGCGGGGGGCTTCGCGAGCTCCTCGTCGAGCTGCGCGAGCACGCGATCGACGGAGGCGCGGTCGGGCGTGCGGCCGCTCCGGATGCCGGCGCGCAGGTGGGTCAAATCGGCGACGACGTACGCCGGGAAGGCGCGGAGCCGCGCGAGGTAGGCGCCGAGCGCCGCGGGGGTGGGGGCGGCGACGGCGACGCCGGCGCCCGGGGCGGGCGCGGGCGCGGGCTCCACCGGGACGAGCTCCGCGAGGCCGCCGAGCGTCACGAGCGGGTTGTTGCGTGCGGACAACCCCCACTGTTCGGCGTGGCACCGGTCGGCGGCGAGGCCCGTCGCGAGCTCGCCGCGAAAGAGCTCGAGCGTGATCTGGTCGGCGGCGTCGAGGCGGCGCGGGTCGAGGGCCTCCGCGCGCCGGGCGAACGCCGCGCGCGCGGCGTGGTCCGCGGCGAGGGCGGCCGCGGAGATGTCGTCCAGGCGGTCGTCGTAGCGGTGGTCGCCGAGGCGCGTCGCCCACGTGGGCCACCGCGCGAGCAGGGACTCCCAGTGCGCGTCGAGGAGCGCGCGGAGGGTGGGGTCGGTGACCCCGGCGACGGTGGGGTTCGCGGCGTCCATGGAAACCTCCGCGGCGCGTGGGGTCGGGGCGGCGAGCGCGAGCGCCCCGAGGAGCAGCAACATCCGGGTCGCGTATCGCGCGGCCCGGGCGAAGGCGGTCACCGGCGCGCGGCGCGGTCAGAGCTCGGCGAGCTCGGCCTCGATCTCGGTGCGGCGCGCCTGGACGGCCAGGAGGTTCAGCGTGGCGCCGAGCACGCTGGCGGCGCGCGCGTCGTCGAGGCCGGGGCCCTCCACGAGCGCGGTGAGCACCCGCGCGCGCATGCGGCGGTCGGCGGTCTGCCAGTCTTCGCGCGGGGCCACCTGGGGCGCCGGGAGCGTGGCGGGACCGTGGCGGGTGAGGATGGCGTCGATGAGCACCGGCATCTCGGGCTCGAGCGTGGCGCCCGGCGCGGCCGGCCGGGGCGGGGTGGCGGCCACGAGCGCGAGGCCCGCGGCGCGCTCCTCCGGGGAGAGCAGGCTCGCGACGACGTAGCCCCAGCTCGCCTCCTGCCGGGAGAGGCCCGCGGCTTCGGCGGTGAGGGCCTGCTCGGCGGGGGTGAGCGCGGCGGCGCCGCGGTCGGCGGTGAACTCGGCGGCGGTGCGCTGGCCGCGCGGGGGCGCGCGGAAGCCGTCGAGCCGCTGGACGGCGCGGTCCGCGCCGAAGGCGAACCACGCGAGGGCGAGCCCGCCCGCGAAGAGGCCGCGCGCGCGGGGGGTCACCCGGGCACCACCTGGATGCGCGTGATGTCGAGAACGACGGGGCTCGTGGCGGCGAGCGAGAAGGCCCCGGCGGCGGCGGGCACCTCCACGAGGGTCCACATCCCGGCGGGGAGGGTGACCGGCGTGTCGGTGTCCGTACGGACGACGAGGCCTTCGCCCTCGACGGGGCGCGCCCAGAAGGAGAGCTTCGCCGGCCCGGCGGCGTGGTGGAGCGGGAGGGCGTCGCCGGGGCGGAGCCGCACGGAGAGGCCGAAACGCTGAACGTCCCAGTCCGACGCCACGTCGATCACGTCGGCGCCGGTCCATGTCCACGTGCGGCCGCGGTCGTCCCAGGTGTCCGGCACGCGAAACGCCCACGCGGTGTCGTCCGTGAGCACGGGCGCCCCGAGCGTGTCGCGCAACATCCCGAGCGCCACCTGGCCCACGAGGTCGGCCACGCCCACGTCGCCGGCGAGGTGCACGGCCTCGGCGGGCACGCGGTGATGCACGATCACCCACCGGAAGCCGTCACGAACCACGGCCGCCATGTCGGCGTCGGTCCACCGCAGGGGAGCCGGGCGGCGGCCGATGTCGAGGAACGTGCCGAGCAGGGCGTTCTTGCTCACGTACTCGCGGAACGCGAGCAGGTCGGTGCGCCGGATGAGCTGGTTGCAGTTCAGCAGCGGGTGGCGGTGCACCACCTGGTTGTACTGGTAGCGCGCGTTCGCGATGGAGAGCGGCTGGTACTGGAGCGGGAGCTCGATCACGGCGCCCGGCTCGGCGTCGCGGAGCGCCGTGTAGATCTCGGGGATCGCGGCGTCGTAGAGCGGGCGCGCGGCCGGGCGCTCCCCGGCCCAGAGCGGCTGGGTGTACCCGACGACGAAGAGAATCGCGACCGCGACCGCGTTCGTCGGCCGCCCGAGGGAGAGCCGGACCGCGCCCGCGCCGGCCGCGGCGCCGCCCGCCAGCGCGAGGAGCGCGATGACGCCGATGCGGTAGGGCCGGTAGGCCTTCGAGAAGAACGGCAGGTTCTCGTAGGCCCACGCGTAGGGGAGCGGCGTGTCCGCGGACCACGCCGGGAGCGGCGGCGTGTCGTCGAGCATGATGTAGGGGCCGAGCGTGAGCACGGTCGCGCCGGCGGCGATGACGAGCCACCCGCGTCCCCGGCGGCCCGCCGCGACCGCGCCGGCGACCCCGAGCACCCACGCGAGGGCGCCCGGCGTGGAGTCGAGCGGGTTCGTCACGAAGCGGGCGCCGAGAAGGGCGCGGACGCGCGTGCTGTTCTGGATCACCTGCATGGCGTCGTGCTCTTCGAGCATGGCGACGTCGAGGTCGGCGAGGGGGAGCCGGCCGTCGGAGAGGTCGCGCGCGCGCTCCCAGGCGGCGGCGTCGGTGAAGAGCGCGGTGCCGAGCGGGGGGCGCTCGGGGGTCTCCCGGCGTACGAGCGGGATGAGCGGCGCGTTCGCCGCCGC
>CAXNIN010000148.1:0-10109 GCA_964202365.1 Myxococcota bacterium
CCCCGGGCTGCACCAAGGAAGCCTGCTCGTTCCGCGACAACGCCGCGCGCCTCGGCGAGACCACCGTGCTCGGCGTGTCCGTCGACACCGCCGCGAGCCACACCGCCTTCGCACAGAAGTTCAACCTGAACTTTCCGCTCCTCGCCGATGTGGGCGGCGCGCTCTCGAAGCGGTGGGGCGTGCTCGGCGGCGCGGTACCGCGCCGGGTGACCTTCGTGCTCGACCGCGAGGGTCGTATCGCAAAGGTGTTCGAACCGGTGTAGGTGGAAGGCCACACGAACGAGGTCCTGGCGGCCCTGCGCGAGCTTCCGTAGGGTCCGAGGCGGCGGCGACACCCGGCCGGCGTCTCGCCGTTCTCTGGGGATCGGCGCCGCACGCGGCGGTGCGCCGCCGCGCCGGGACCGACGCTACGACGCGACCCGCCCCCGCGGGTGCTCCGCCGCCTCTTCCGCCCTCTCGCGGGCCCCCTCGGGCACCGGCACGCGGGCCGTGTCGCTCGCCGGCCCGCCGCGGGTCTCCCCTTCCACCGTGAGCTCGGGCGCTTCCGCGGTGAGCGCCACGGAGAGCAGGCGGCGGTCGCCGGCCAACGCGTGCCACGTCCCGAGGACCACGACGGCGTCGGGAAAGACGAGCACCTCCCCGCCCGCGGGCCGCGCGCGGCCTGGTAATCCAGGCCGTAGCACCTGGATTGGGGCACGTGGCTGTCCCTTCCGCGCCGTGGTCCTCGATCCCGGCGAGCAGATCGAGGTCCGCGTCCGCGGCGTTTCCGCCAGCGGCGTGCCCAGCGCGTGGGGCGAGCCCGTCACCTACACGGTCCCCGAGGCGGAGGGCTGCGGGTGCGCCTCGGCGGATGCTGAAACCGGCGTCGCCATCGGCGGCCTCGCGGCGGCGCTGCTGGCCGGAGCGCGTCGCCGACTTCGCTTGCTCAACGACCGGTAACCCGCCTCTGCCGCACCCCACGCGGCCTCCGCCGCCCGTCCCGGCTCGCGACGGCCCTCCCGGCACCGGGAGGTCGCCGCCTGAATCCGCGCCCTGGCCCGGATACACGTGCGCGCATGACCGCCGACCCTTTCCTCCTCGACGCCGAACAGCTCACCCAGCTCGCCTCCGACGCGGTCGTGCGCCGCGGCGTGGCGTACTTCCGCGAGCACCGCGTGACCGACCTGCGGTGGGATGACGCGGCCATCCACGCCGTGGTCCAGGGGTCGCGGCCGCACGAGCCCTACGAGGTGATCGCGAGCCTGGACGAAGGCGAGCTCGCCACGTCCTGCTCCTGCCCGTTCGACGGCGAGCCCGTCTGCAAACACGCCGTGGCCGCGCTGCTGGCGTACGGCGCGCGGCAGCCCGTGACCGCGACGCAGGCGAAGGATGCCGCCGACGCGGCCGTGGAGGAGCGGGCAACCCGGGCGCGAGGCGAGGTGCAGGTGCGTCACGTGGCGGGCGACGCGTGGTTCGGCGCTTGGGAGGCGTGGTCGCTCGACCCGCGGGGCGGGGCGGTCCGTCGGTACCGCGTGGACATCCGGTCTACCGGGGAGCGGGTCAATCACTGCACGTGCGCGGACTTCGCGACCAACCACCTCGGCACCTGCAAACACGTGGAGGCCGTGCTGCACCGCTTGCGTCGCCGGGGGCCGGTCCGGTTCACGGAGCTCGCGCGCACGGGGCCGCCGGTGCCGGTCGTGCACCTGGCGTGGGACGTGGACAACGCGCCCCGCATCCGGCTCACCGGGCCCCGCCAACCCGAGTTGGATCGCCACTTCGACGCCGACGGCTTCCTCCGCGGCGCCCTCCCGCACGCCTGGCACGCCGCCCGGAGCGTGGTCCTGGCCGCGGGGGTGGTCGGGCCCGACGTCGAGGAACACGCGCGCCGCATCGGCGAGGAGGCCGCGGCCCGCGCGCGCGGGGAGGCGATTCGCGCCGAGATCCGCCGCGCCGGGAGCCACCTGCCGGGGGTCGACGCGCGCCTGTACCCCTACCAGGTCGAGGGCGTCGCGTTCCTGGCGTCGTCCCGCCGCGCGCTGCTCGCGGACGACATGGGCCTCGGCAAGACGCTCCAGGCCATCGCGGCGTGCTCGTGGCTGCTCCGCCAGGGCGAGGTCCGGCGGTGCATCGTGGTGTGCCCGGCGTCGCTCAAGCAGCAGTGGCAACGCGAAATCCGGAAGTTCACGGGCCTCGACGCGGTGGTCGTGAGCGGCGGGCCGGCCGCGCGCGGGGCGCTCTACCGCCAGGGCGCGGCCTTCACCGTCGTGAACTACGAAGTGCTCATGCGCGACCTGGATCTGGTCCAGCGCACGCTCGCGCCCGACGTGCTCGTGCTGGACGAGGCCCAGCGCATCAAGAACTGGCGGACGCGCATCGCGGCGTGCGTGAAGCAGCTCCAGACCACCCACGCGTTCGTGCTCTCGGGCACGCCGCTTGAGAACCGGCTGGAGGACCTCTACAGCCTCATGCAGGTGGTCGATCCGCGGGTGCTCGGCCCGTTGTGGCGCTACCTCCTCGACTTCCACGTGACCGATCCGCGCGGCCGCGTGCTCGGCTACCGCAACCTCGGGGAATTGCGGCGGCGGCTGGCGCCGGTCATGCTTCGTCGTGACCGTTCGCTCGTTCGGGACCAGCTCCCCGACCGCATCGAGACCCGGCGGGACCTCGCCCTCGATGCGCGCCAGCGCGCGATCCACGACGAGGCCATGGACCGCGCGGGGCGCATCGCGCTCGTGGCCCAGCGCCGCCCCCTCACGCCGGAGGAGGAGCAGAACCTGATGCGGCTCCTCCAGCGCGCGCGCATGGCGTGTGACGCCGCCGGGCTCGTGGACAAGGAGACGATCGGCTCGCCCAAGCTCGAGGAGCTAGGGCGCATCCTGGAAGAACTCTGCGTGGATCGCGGCAGGAAGATCGTCGTCTTCTCGCAGTGGGAGCGGATGACCGCCATGGCGGAAGACGTGGCGCGCGCCCTCGGCCTCGGCACGGTGCGGCTGCACGGCGGCGTGGCGTCCAACCTGCGCGGCGCGCTCATTGACCGCTTCTGCGAAGACCCCGCCATCCAGGTGTTCCTCTCCACCGACGCCGGCGGGGTGGGCCTCAACCTGCAAGTCGCCTCCGCGCTCGTCAACCTCGACGTGCCCTGGAACCCCGCCGTGCTCGACCAGCGCGTCGCGCGCATCCACCGGCTCGGCCAGAAGGAGTCGGTCCAGGTGGTGCACCTCGTGGCCGAGGACGCCTACGAGGCCCGCGTTGCCGAGACCGTCGGGGGCAAGCGCGTGTTGTTCGAGAACGTCGTGCACGAGGGCGCCACCGAGGAGGTCGTAGGCGTGAGCCGCCGCGGCATCGAGGCCGCGCTCGCGAGCCTGGAGGAGGTGAAGCTGCCGGAGGGGGCGGCGCGGGTATCCGCCGACGAGGCCGACAATGGGGTCGGCGTGGGGGCGGTCGACGGGGCGACGGTCGATGCCGCGGGCGAGGTGCGGGAGGGGGAGGCGGAGGTCGAGGAGCCGGCCGCGCGCGTCGAGGGCGCCGAGCCCGTCGAGGTCTCCGCGGGCGCCGAGGTCTCCGACGAGGACGCGCGGCTCCGCGCCGCCATCGCGAGCATCGACGCCGCCTTCAGCCCGCGCGTGGAGCGGATTCTGGCGTCCGGGGGCGGGCTCGTCGTCGTCCTGCGCGCGCTCCTCCCCGGCGACAGCGAGCGCGCCGACGCCCTCGGCGCGGGCGTGCCCGTTGCCGCCATCGACGCCGCCACCGCCGCGGCCCTCGCGCGGATGGGCAGCGGGCCGGTCGCGACGGGCACCGTGGTGCGCGAGGCGCCGCCGACGCCGAAGCCGGTGGACATGGTCACCCGAAAGCTCGACGCGGCCGAGGCGCTCCTCGCGGCGGGCATCGTCGACGAGGCGCTCCCGATGGTGGCGGGGGCGCTGCTCCTCGCCGCCGCGCGCATCGGCGGGGTGCCACCGGTGCCCCCGGAGCAAGCGCCGGTCTGGCTCTACGGCACCGCCCTGCCCAAGGGCTGGCTCACCCCCGACGACGCCGCCCTGGTGCTGCGCGCCTGCGCCATGAGCGCGGCCTCCGCCGTGCCCGCCGAGCTCGGCGCGGCGCTGGCTCGGGAGGCGCGCGGGTTCTGCGCGCGGATGGGGCCGTGCCCCCCCTGACCCCCGCTCACCTCGCGGCCGTTTGCGGGCGGGTTGGTGGAGAGGACGGGACCCGGGGTTCCACCTCCCGGCGAGGGTCAGCCGAAACAGCGGACCGAGCGCGCTGAGGCGGACGGCCTCCCGATCGTGGCGACCGCGCGCGCGACGGGAGAGAATCCCTCCCAGCCTCAGGAAGGGGGGCGTTGCGGGGGGAATCCCCCCGCCCCAACCCCTCTCCCTACGCGAACACGAGGTTGTTGATGACCGCCACGAGCACGCCCATGATGGAGACGCCCGCGATGACACCGGCGGAGAGCGGCACGAGGTAGTCGTCGGCCTGCTTGGCGTTCTTGCGGTTCCAGAAGTAGGCGATCGAGGCGCCGATCAGCATCGCGAAGGGGTACTGGAACGGCAGGATGAGCCCGAGGCCGAGCCCCGTGGCGCTCGGGAGGAACTTGCGGGCCTTCGGCAGGAAGGTCTCGAGCAGGAGGATGACCACCCCGAGGATGAGCCCCACCACGATGGCCTGCTGGTGCATCGGGTGCATGTTCGCGAGGCCGGTCTTGAACACCTCGGCCACCGCCTTCCAGGCCTGGGCCGCGGGCGCCGGGAACTTCGGAGCGACGCCCTCCGCGCCGTTGAGCGCCGTGGCGTCCGGCACGAGCAGGTAGAAGCCCATGACCGTGGCGGCCGTGCCCGAGAAGATGCCCGCGAACTGGGCCAGGAACTGGCGACGGGGGTTGGCGCCGAGGAGGTAGCCGCTCTTGAGATCGTTGAGGAGGTCTGCCGCGGAGCCGGCGGCGGACGCCGTGATGCTCGCGGTCATGAGGTTGGCGGTCATGCTCTGGGGGATGAGCGCGCCGTAGGTGAGCTGCATGATCTTGCCCATCGCGCCGACCGGCGTGATGTCGCTCTCGCCGGTCGCGCGGCACGCCACGAGGGCGAGCAGGAACGTCATGCCGACGGCGAGGACGCCGTAGAACCAGGGCACCTGGAAGTAGTGGTGCGCGGTGATGATGACGCCGGCGCCCGAGAGCACGCCGCCGATGGCGAACCAGGAGAACGGCACCTCGGTCTTGGCGATGAGCTCTTCGTTGGCGCCGTCGCCCGCGCCCTTCTTGCCGAAGCCGGAGAACGCGCGGAGGATCGTGCGCCACTGAAACGCGAAGCCGAGCAGGCCCGAGCTCACCATGATGGGCACGCCGAGCCAGAGGCCGATCTCCTTCCACGCCTTGTAGGGCGCGGTGGCGGCGCGCACGACCACGCCGGAGGTGTTGGTCCACTCGGTGTCGTAGGCCATGGGGCCCACGCCGAAGATGAGGACGAGGCTGCCGAGGAGCATCCAGATGCTGACGCGCAACCCGACGATGGCACCCGCGGCGATCATGACGGGGTTGTGGTCGAGCACCATGGTCCAGTCGGACGGCTTGAAGTCCACCGACTTGCCGTCGACGAGGTGGGAGCCGCGCGCGGGGAGCCAGTCGAAGATGGGGGAGTCGGCGGGCGCGAGCGGGCCGCGGCCCTCGGCCGTCTTCTTCACCTGGAGCTCGAGCGCGAGCGGGAACATCGCGCCGAACAGCGCCGAGTACAGGAGCACCCGGGCCTTCTTGATGGCCTCGTCGCCTTCGCTGTAGAGCGACTGGAGCGTGACCGCGGCGGCGGTGCCGCTCGGGAACTTCAGGCGTTCGTGGTTGATCAAGTTGCGCTTCATCGGGATGGCGAGCACCGTCCCGAGAACGGCGAGGAAGAACGTCCACGACACGAGCACCGGCGCGGGCAGGTGGGCGCCGGCCGCGTTGCCCTCGGTGGCCGAGAGCATGAGCAGCGCCGCGATGGCCGACACCATGGTGCCGCCGGTCGCGTACCCCGCGGAAGACGCTGTGGACTGCATGCAATTCGTCTCGAGGATCGTCATCGGGGTCTTCGCGACGCCGACCTTGAGCAGCACGTTCCAGATGGCGTACGAGAGGATGGAGGCCGTGATGGCCACGCCGAGGCCCCACCCGGTCTTCAGCCCGATGTAGAGGTTCGTGAACGCCAGGAAGAAGCCGAGGAACGAGCCCATGCCCACCGCGCGCAGGGTGAGCTGCGGCACGCTGTCGCCGCGGTAGATCTTCTCGTACCAGGTGTTCTCGTCCATCTCCATCACCTGGTCGGGCGGGATGGAGAGGGGGCGGGCGGCGTCGACCTCTGCTTGGGTCTGCGGGGCGCGCTGCAGGTTCAACATGGGAACGCTCGTGTGACGGCGCGGAGCCTACCCCAATCGGCGCGCCGGTGGGCCCGCACGCCGCGATCTGGCCGCCCCGCCGCGCTCAGTCCGCCATCACCCAGGCGTCGTCGACACGGAGCGCGGCGCCGCCGGCGGTGCCGTGGCCGTCGACGATGAGGTCGCGGTTGTCGGCGCGGACATGGAACCGCGTGAACGAGCCGCGGTACACCGCGCGCGACACGGCGCACGGCGCGCCGCCCTCGGCGAAGCGGGCCGCCTCCGGGCGGAAGCCGATCTCGACGGGGCCGTCGGGGCCGGGGCTCGGGAGGGGCGCCGCGAGCGCGGGGCTCGTGACGGCGCCGTCTCTGCGCGTCGCCGGGAGCGTGTTGAGGATGCCCACGAAGCCCGCCACGAAGCGGGTCTTCGGCCGAAGGTAGATCTCCTTCGGCGCGGCGCACTGCTGCACCATCCCGTCGGCGATCACGGCGACGCGGTCGCACATGGAGAGCGCCTCTTCCTGGTCGTGCGTGACGAGGAGCACGGTGAGGCCGGCCTCCCGCGCGAGCACGGCCACCTGGTCGCGGAGCTCTTCGCGGAGCCCGGCGTCGAGGTTGGAGAGGGGCTCGTCGAGCAGGAGCACGCGGGGGCGGCAGGCGAGCGCGCGCGCAATCGCGACACGCTGCTGTTGGCCGCCGGAGAGCGTGCCGGGGAAACGGTCGTCGAAGCCCACGAGGCGCACGCGGCCGAGAGCCTCGGACGCGAGCCTGTCGGCGTCGGCGATGCCGCGGAGACGGAGCGCCCACGCGACGTTCTCGCGCACGGTCATGTGCGGCCAAACGGCGTAACTCTGGAACACCATGCCGAGCCGGCGCGCCTCGGTGGGGACGTTCACCCCCGGGCCCGCCACGAGCTCGTCTTCGATGCGGACTTCGCCCGCGTCGGGCGTCTCGAGCCCGGCGACGATGCGGAGCGCCGTCGTCTTGCCGCATCCGCTCGGCCCGAGGAGCGCGAAGATCTCCCCGGTTCCGATGTCGAGATCGAGGCCGCGGAGGATGGGCTTGCCCCACGCCTTCGTCACGCCGCGCAGGTTCACCCCCATCACGCCCCTCCCGCCGCGCGCCGCGGCGCCGCGATGAACCGCGCGCCCACGAGCACCGCGCCGACGACCACCATCGCCACCACCGCCGCCTGTTGGGGCGATCCGTAGCTCAACAGCTCAAACAGCCGCGTGCCGAGCACCTCGGTGCTCGGTCCGCGCAGGAGCACCGACATCGACACTTCGCAGAAGCTCGACGCGAACACGAGCGCCCACCCGGCGAGGATGGCCGGCCGCAACATCGGCAACACCACGTTCCACTGGGTGGCGGCCCACCCCGCGCCGGAGACGCGCGCGGCCTCTTCCAGCGAGCGATCCACGGTGCGAACGGCGGCGCGCACGCCGTCGAGCGGGAGCGCGAGCGACTTCACGACGTAGGCGATGCCGAGCAGCCAGGCGGTGTCGGCCAGCGCGAAGGCGAACGTGGCGCGCTCGAGCACGATGACGCGCACTTCCTGCGAGAAGGCGAGGATCATGCCGAGGGCGAGCACGCTGCCGGGCACCGCCCACGGCGCGCGGGCGAGGCCGACGAGCGCGGACACGGCGCGCGACGGCGTGCGTTCCGCGGCGTGCGCGAGCAGGCTCCCGACGGCCACGGCCACCGTGGCGGCGGCGGCGGCGAGCCACGCCGAGCGCAAGAGCGCGCCGCGGGAGCGCGGCTCACCGAGCACCGCCGCCCAGTGTTCCAGGGTGAAGCCGTCGAACCGACCGAACACGGGGGCCACGCTCGTGAGCGCGATGGTGCCGATGGGGAGCACCACCGCGAGGGCGAGCCACGCCCACACCACGGCCTGGGCGGCGCCGGCGGGCGGGAGCGTGCGGGCGCGGGCCACGCGGGCGGTGGCGTAGGCGCGGCTCCCCTGGAGGAGCCGGAAGGCGGCCGGGAGGGCCACGCCCACCACGAGGAGCACGAGGGAGAGCCCAATCGCGAGCGGGCGGCCCTCCACCGGGGAGAGCTCGAGCGCGCGGTAGATGCGGAGGGTGAGCACCGGCACCGGCGGGGAGGCCGCGGCGCCGAGGAGGTAGGGCACGCCGAAGCTGGCCGCCGCCGCGCTCGCGACAAACGAGATCGCGGCGCCGATCCCCGGCAGCGCGAGGGGCAGGCTCACGCGGCGAATCACCTGGAGCGGGGTGGCGCCGGCGACCCGGGCGGCTTCTTCGAGGGAGGGGTCGATGCGGCCGAGGGCGTCCCGCGTGGCCATCGCCACAACGGGCGACAGGTGCAGGCCGAGAACACCGACCATCCCCGTGAGCGTGTACGCGTTGATCGGGAAGAAGCGGGTGAGCACGCCGTTGGTGGGGTTCGCGAGGAGAATCCAGGCGATCGTGGTGACGTAGGGCGGCACCGCGTACGGCAGGACGATGGCGGCTTCGAGGAGCCGCGGAAGCTGCCGCCGCGCGGCCACCCACCCCACCGGGATGCCCGTGAGGCACGCGACGAGCGCTGTCCCCGCCGCGAGGAGCACGGTGTTGCCGAGCGCCTCGACCTCCGCCAGGGCGAGGCCGAGATCGTCGACGCCGAGGGCGAGGACCCCGAGGGGGAGCCCCACGAACACCACGAGCAGCGCCCCGACGAGGGCGAGCACGGCGGCGCGCGTCATCGTTGGAGCGCCTCGATGCGCGCGCGAAGGTCGACGGCGCCCGCCGCGGCCTTCTCCGTGAAGTCCGTCGGGAGCGCGGCGAGCTTGATCTCCGCGAGCGGCGGCGCGCCTTCCGGCGCCGGCTGGCCCGGGAACGGTGAGTGCATGCGGTTCTTCAGCACGAGTTCCTGGGCGGTGTCGCCCATGAGCCAGTCCACGACGCGCTTGGCGGCCTCGGGCTCACGGCACTCGGTGGGGATGGCGAGCGGCCCGGGGATGGGGACGGCGCCGTCGGTGGGGTAAATGATCCGCGCGGTTCCCTGCTTCGTGAGCAGGTTGTTCAGCAGCACCACCCCGAACGGCTTCTCCTGGCTCTCGATGCGCCCGAGCACCGCCGAGTTGCCGCCGGCCATCACCCACCCGTTGGCGTCGAGCGCCTCGAGGAAAGCGGGGCCGTACATCGAATCCCACGCCGCCACCGTGGTGAACGCCGTGCCCGACGAGAACGGATCGCCGCTGGAGAAGCGCCCCTTCCAGGCGGGGTCCGCGAGGGACTGAAAGCTCGTGGGGGCGTCGCCCGTGAGCGGCCCGCCGAGCACCATCAGGTCCACCCGCTGCGCCGCCCAGGTGGGCGTGACCCACTCTCGCGGCAGCTCGAGCGCGCGGGGAGACACGTAGCGGAGGAGCAGGTCGCGGTGGGTGAGATCGACGTACCAGGTGGGGTCCGACGTGGCGAGCACGCACGCGGGGCTGCCGCCGGCGCCGTGTTCGGCCTCCCAGCGCTGCGCCACCTTCTCCGAGCCGCCCTGAAACCACTTCACCTCGACGTCCGGTAGATCCTTGGCGAGGGCGGCGGCGAACTGGTCGACCTGATCCTGGTAGATGGCGGTGTACACCCACACGGTGGGCGTGTCGGAGCGCGCGGCCCGGCCGGGGGGACCGAGCTCGACGCGGCAGGCGAGGAGCGTGAGGAGGAGCACGGCGAGAGCCTACCGCACCACCGACGCCGTAGAGGTGACGCAGCGGTGACGAGCGCGAAACGTCCGTCCGGGGGCGCCGATGCGAACGTGTCCGACGGGTGAATCGTGTGCGTCTTGGGGCGGGGGGGG
>CAXNIN010000149.1:0-10036 GCA_964202365.1 Myxococcota bacterium
CTCCACCCGCACCACGGGTACGGGTCCTCGCAGCGTGCCCGTAGCGAGGTCGGCGACGGGGAGGCGGTCGAGCAAGAGGTACGTGCCGAGCTCGGTCAGGATCACGTTGCGCGTGCGCGAGCCGGGCCGGACGATGAGGTTGCTCGGCCCCAGGACCCCGTCCGTGACGTGCCCGGTGGGCCGGAGACCCGCGGCGCGGGCGCTCTCGGGATCGTGGTACAGCCCGTGCACGACGCCCTCCTTGAGGAGCGTCACGGAGATGGGCGGCACGCCGCGGTCGTCGAACGCGCGCGTGTTGAGGCCGCCGAAGAGCCCGGCGTCGTCCGTGATGTGGAGGATCGGCGACGCGAGCCGGCCGCCGTGGAAGCGGGACACGAAGCTCGAGGCCGGGCGATCGGCGGCGAACGCAGGCGCGAGCGCGCGCACGAGGTCGGCGACCAGGCGGGGCTCCAACACGAGCGGGAGCCCGGCCGGGGGGGCGGGGATCGGGCGCGAGAGCGGCTCCACGCGGCGCCGAAGCTCAGGACCGAACGGCAGGCTCGCGACATCCGAGAAGTGACGCGACGCGATGCGGTGACGGGCCTCCACGCCCCCGGAATCCACGTGGGCCGCGAGGGTGTACGCCGGGGCGCCTTCGGCGGCGTCCACGCCGCGCGTGCTCATCCAGGCGCGCTCCTCGCGCCACTGGCGGTAGCGGAGCGAGCGGACGCGAAGCCCTCCCTGCGTGAACGCTTTCTCGGCGAAGTGCAGGACTTCCAACCGATCTTCATCGGCGATGTTCGGGTGCCGGTGGTCGTCGATGCCGAGGGCGCCCGTGCGGATCGCCATCCGGTCCGCGGGGCCGGCGAGGGCGTCCGCCGGCGCGTCGGCAGAGAGCGCGAGCGCCCGGGTAACGGCATCGGATGCGCGGGGGCCCGTGGCCGTGCCCGCCGCGCCGCCGTCGCGCCACACGCGCGCGGTCCAGACCAGCTCCTCGCGGGCCACCGGCGTCTGGCGGGAGCCGGTCTGTTCGAGCGAGGTGCGCCGCACCCGAAGCACCTCGGCGGCGCGCGCTCCACCCTCTCGGGCCTGCTCCAGAACAGCTACAAGTCGCGCGCGATCGTCCATTTCTTCTCTCCCGCCGCCGGCTGGGTCCGCGGCCGCCGCGCCCACCATACCGCCGGCCGGAGCGACGCGCGCGGAAGTTTCGGGCTCGGCGCACGCCGGGTCACTCCGGCCGCGGAGGGCGGGATAGGCGCGCCTCATGGCCCTCTTCGCCCTGCTCCTCGCGTGTTCGCAGCCCGCACCGTCCGCCGCCGCCGTCGAGCCGCCGCCGGCACCCGCGGCGGCGCCGAAGTCGCTCCCTCCCGAGGGCCACCCGGCGCCCGCGCGGCTCGTCGCCATCGGCGATCTCCACGGCGACCCCACGGCGGCGCTCGCCGCGCTCCGCCTCGCCGGCCTGGTAGACGCCTCGGGCGCGTGGTCCGGCGGCGCCGCGTGGCTCGTGCAGACCGGCGACATCACCGACCGCGGCCCGGACTCCAAGGGCGTCATCGCGCTGCTCCGGCGCCTCACCGACGAAGCCAGGTCGGCCGGCGGCGCGGTGATCCCCTTGCTCGGCAACCACGAGGTGATGAACGTGACCGGCGACTGGCGGTACGTCAGCGCCGAAGACCTCGCGTCGTACGGCGGGGAGGCCGCCCGCAAAGCGGCCTATGCCCCCGACGGGGTCGACGGCGCCTGGATCGTCGCCCGCGACGCGGTCACGCGCGTGGGCTCGACCGTGTTCGCACACGGTGGCATCGACGCCAACTGGTCGCAACTCGGCGTGCGCGGCATCAACGCCACCGTCCGCGGCGCGATCCTGGGCCAGGGTCCGCGGGACATCCTGGGTCCAGACGGCCCACTCTGGAACCGGGGGTACCTCCTCGCGGACCCTCCGGTGGCCTGCGCGGAGCTGGCGCGCGCCCTGACCGAGCTGGGCGCCGCGCGCATGGTGGTTGGGCACACCACCCAGAAGGACGGGCGCATCGCCGAGCGCTGCGGCGGACAGCTCTGGGGCATCGACACCGGAATCTCCGCCCACTACGGGTCGCGCCTCTCCGCGCTCGTCATCGAAGGCGAACGCGTCACGCCGCTCTACCCGCCCACGGAGCCGGTGACGGGAGCCGTGAGCGCCCCCTCAACGCCGTGAGCGCGCCGCGACAGGTGCGTAACCCGCACTGAACGGCGATTCAGTGCTTCCACCGCCGATCACGGCCGAGCGACGCCGAAGATGAGGTACACGTCGGGGGCTCCGCTTGCATCAGGGTCCGCGGCGAGCTGAACACTAAACCGCTTACGACGTTATGACGGATGACCTGTCCGATCGCATGGGCCTGAAATAGACTGGCGCCCCTCGCGTGCGGCGACCGTTCGCCTCGCCGTCCCGGGCCACCGTCCTCCCTTCTCGAGGTCATCGATGCCGAACCATCCGCAACGTGAAGCGATCCTCTCCCGCGTCCATGCCGCGGTCCGCGCGCTGAGCGCCACGCTCGCCCCCGCCGACGCCGACCGCTTCGTCGTGTTCGCCGCCGCGACGACCAGCCTCGCGCGCACCGCCAGCTTCGCGGAGCTCGAGCCGGCATCCGCCGCACGTGAGCTCCTGGACACGTGGCGCTTCTTCGCTTCCGTGAGCGGTGACGGCCCGAACGTGGACGTGAGCGTCACCGACGGCTGCGTGCGCGTGCTCTCGGTGATGGCGGATCAGCCCTTCATCGTCGACACCCTGCGGCTCGCCCTCCGCTCGGCCGGTGCGCAACAAGTCAACGGCTTCAACGTAGTGATCCGCGCAACGCGCGGCGACGGCGGCGTCGCTGTGGTGCCGGAAGGTGAGGGTCGCTCCGAGTCGCTCGTCTGCTTCGAGGCCGTCGGCATCGACCCCGCCCACGTCACCGTCCTCGGCGCCGAGCTCGCCGAGCGCCTCCGCATCGCCCGCGCGATGGTGTCCGACTTCGACGCAATGAGCGCGCGTGTGGAAGCCGTCGCCGAAGCGGCCTTCGACGCCGACGGGGAGGACGGCATCGAGACCGCCGAGTTCCTTCGCTGGCTTCTCTCTGACAACTTCGTGTTCATGGGCGTCACCGGCGGCCCCGGCGAGGATGCCCGTCTCGGCGCCGACCGCCTCGGGACCACCGGGCTCTGGCCCGCCGCAGCGCTCGTCGCCTCGAACCGCCTCGCCCACATCCAGAAGGGCGCGGTCGACGCGCCGGTGCACCGCCAGGGACGCGTGGACGAGATCCGCATCGCCCTCCCGACCGGCCCCGTCGTGATCCGCGGCGTGTTCACACACCGCGCGCTCACCCAGCCCTGCCGGCACCTGCCGATCCTCCGCCGCGTGCTCGCCTCCGTGCTCGCGGAGACGCGGCAGCGCCCGAACTCCTACCGGTACCGCGGCCTCGCCAACATCTTCGACTCGCTGCCCACCGAGTGGCTGTTCTCGGCCGACCCAACCCAGATCCGCGACGTGCTCGACCAGGTGTTCGACGCCGAGCAGGACCAGGCGGCGCGCGTGCACGTCACCCAGGAAGACGCCGGGCAGACCACGTTCACCCTCTTCGCCATCCCCGAGCGTCGCTACTCCGACTCCGTGCGGACGCGCATCCTCTCGTTCCTCCGCGACCTGACCGGGGCGAGCTACTCCGACAGCGGGCTGTTCGCCGGCCGCTTCGAGACCGTGCTGCTCCAGGTCTACCAGACCGGCACGCGTCCGCTCGACGCCGCTGACCGCGAGAACCTCGTGCGCGTCCTGTCCGACCTCACGGTTCCCTGGAGCGAGCGTGTCGGCGATGCCCTGAGCGCGCGCTTCGGCGAGGCCGCCCCGTCGCTGCTCGCCCGCTACGCCAACGCGTTCCCCGCCGACTACGCGGAGCGCGCCTCGGCCGCCCAGTCGGTCGAGGACATCGCCATCCTCGAAGAGGTTCGCCGCACCGGGAACGTCGCCGCGCGCGTTTCCACCGAGGCCGATGCGGTGGTGCTCCGCGTCTACGAGACGCAGGACATCCTCCTCACCGACCTGATGCCGGTCATCGACAACTTCGGCCTCGTCATCAGCGACGGCGTGGCCGTCGCGGTGAACCCGAAGGGCCTCGCGCCGCAGCACATCGACACGTTCCGCATCGCCTCCGTGCCGGGCATCGGCCGCGAGGAGCTCCTCGCCCGCGCCGACGCCCTCGTGGCGGGCCTCGAGGCCGTGTTCCAGCGCCACATGGCGTCCGACGCCTACAATCGCCTCGTGCTCCGCGCCGGGCTCTCGTGGGAAGAGGTCGACCTCGTCCGCGCCTACTTCGGCTACGCCCGCCAGATCGGCCTGCGGCACACCGTCGCGCGCGTGCAGGACATCCTCCTCAACCAGTCCTCGTGTGTGGCCGCGATCATCGAGCTCTTCCACGCGAAGTTCGACCCGGACCTCACGAGCGATCGCGCGGCGGCGATTCGCGCGGCGGACGAGCACCTCAACGACCTGCTCCGGCAGATCAAGACGAACGACGACGACTTCATCATGCGCAAGCTGGTGAACCTCGTCGAATCCACGCTGCGCACGAACTTCTACCGTCGTGACCGCGTGGCGCACTACATCAGCTTCAAGATCGACCACGCCCGCGCGAAGGACCTCCCCCTCCCGCGGATGATGTTCGAGATCTACGTGCACCACCGCGAGATGGAAGGTGTGCACCTCCGCGGCGGCCCGATCGCCCGCGGCGGCATCCGCTTCTCCGACCGCGCGGACTTCCGCACCGAGATCCTCGGCCTCGTCACCACCCAGATGGTGAAGAACGTCGTCATCGTGCCGGAAGGCAGCAAGGGCGGCTTCTACATCAAATACACGATCTCGGACCCCGCCGAGCGGCGCCGGAAGGGCGACGAGCTCTACCAGTTCCTCATGCGCGGCATGCTCGACGTGACGGACAACATCGTCGACGGCAAGGTGGTCCGCCCGCCCCGCGTGGTCGCCCACGACGCCGACGACCCCTACCTCGTCGTGGCCGCCGACAAGGGCACCGCGCACCTGTCCGACACCGCCAACAAGCTGAGCATCCAGTACGGCTTCTGGCTCGGTGACGCCTTCGCCTCCGGCGGCTCCAACGGCTACGACCACAAGGTGGTCGGCATCACCGCCCGCGGCGCGTGGGTGCTCGTCAAGCGGCACTTCCGCGAGATGGGGATGGACGCCGACACCGATCTCTTCACGTGCGTCGGCGTCGGCGACTGCGCCGGCGACGTGTTCGGCAACGGCGTCATCGAGACGCGCAAGATGCGGCTGCACGCGGCGTTCAACCACGTCCACATCTTCCTCGACCCGAACCCCGACGCCGAGAGCTCCTTCGAGGAGCGGCTTCGCCTCTTCAACGAGGTAAAGGGCTGGGAGCACTACGACAAGTCCAAGATCTCCGCCGGCGGCGGCGTGTTCGACCGCAAGGCGAAGAGCGTCGCGCTCTCGCCGGAGGCCCGCGCGATGCTCGGCACCCTCGCCGAGGAGCTCACGCCCGACCAGGTGATCTCGCTCATCCTCAAGATGCCCGTCGATCTGCTCTGGAACGGCGGCATCGGAACGTACGTGCGCGCGTCCTGGGAGACCAACGCCGAAGCGAACGACCCGCCCAACGACGATCTGCGGATCGCGGCCCCCGAGCTGCGCGCGAAGATCGTGGGGGAGGGCGGAAACCTCGGCTTCACCCAGGCGGCGCGCATCGAGTACGCGCTCGCGGGCGGCCGCCTCAACACCGACTTCGTCGACAACTCCGGCGGTGTCGACACGTCCGATCACGAGGTCAACCTCAAGATCCTGCTCAACCCGATGGTCGCGTCGGGCCGCATCACGATGGAGGACCGCAACGACTTCCTCCGGTCGCTCACGAACGAGGTGGCGGACGCCGTCCTCGCGGATTGCAACGCGAACGGGCGCCTCATCTCGCTCGACGTGCCCCGCTCGGCGGCGGACCCGTCCCTCTACGGGCGCGCCATCGACTGGATTTGCAACCGCGGCAACGTCTCGCGCCAGTTCCTGAACCTCCCGTCGGACGACGACCTCAAGCGCCGCGCCGCCCAGGGCATCGGGCTCACCCGCCCGGAGCTCTCGGTGCTCCAGGCGCACGTCAAGATGCACGTCTTCAAGATGCTGATGCAGGAAGACACCGCGCACATCCCCGGGTTCGACACCATCCTCCTGAACTACTTCCCGAAGCCGGTTCAGGAGCGCTTCGGCGCGGACATCCCCCGTCACATGCTCGCCAAGGCGATCGGCATGACGATGGTGCTCACGCAGGTCGCGACCGACGCGGGCGCCGCGTACTTCCCGCTCATGCTCGACCTCACCGGGGCGAGCGCGGCGCGGGTGGCCGGCGCGTGGATCTCGGCGATGGAGATGACGGACGGCGCCGCGCTCAAGTCGGCGCTCCTCGCGGAGAAGGCCCGCCCCGAAGGCGCGTACCAGGCGTGGAACACGTTCACGCAGGGGCTCACGGTGCTCGTCGCCGGTTGGCTCGCCCCGGGCAGCAAGGGCGCGGCCGGGGAAGACCCCGTGCGGTTCCGCGATGCCATCGTCGCCATCGCGGCCACCCGCGACACGATCGACGCCACGGCCTTCGCGACGGCCGTGTCGAAGCTCGAGGCCAAGGGCATCGCGACGGTGACGGCGGAGCGCCTCGTCAACGGCGCCAACGCGGTGCTCGCCAGCGAGGTGTGCGCCATCGCCTCCGCGCGGGGTGAGGCCATCGTCGACGCCGCCAGCCGCTACCAGGCGGTGGGCCAGGCCTCGAAGCTCCTGCCCACGCTCCGGTCGATCAGCACCCGCCGCGGTGTCGGTCGGTGGGACCCCGTGGCGCTGGGCATCCTGCGCCTGCGCTACCAGACCCTGCTTCGCGACGTGGCCGCCAAGACGACCATCGGCGACGAGCTCAAGCTCGGCACGGACAAGGCGGCGGAGGCCCTCGCGGCCGGCGCCCTCAAGGACGTGGCCCGCGTCATCGAGCAGATCGTGGGCGAGAGCCCCGATGTGGCCTCGCTGCTCGTCGGCGAGCAGCAGATCCGGGCCGTCACGGCGTAAATCGCAGTGACGACGTGGATCTTCCTCCGGCACGGAGAGTCGGTCGCCAACGCGGCCGGCTGGCTCTCCGGCTGGGAGGATGTCGCGCTAACCCCCCGGGGCGAGGAGCAGGCCGACGCGGCCGCCCTCGCGCTGGGCGGGCACGCCATCGGCCGGTGCCTCGTGAGCGACCTCGGCCGCGCCCGCGAGACCGCCCGCCGGGCGCTCGTGGGGCGCTCGGTGCCGGTCCACACGCTCGGCGAGCTGCGGGAACGGCACCTCGGTGTCCTCCAGCGCGCGCCGATCGCCACCCTCACCGCCGACGGCCGCCGGGAGCGGTTCCTGGCGCCGTGGGCGGAGGGGCCGGCCGGCGGGGAGAGCCGCGCCCACGCTGTTGGGCGCGCGCTCGCCGCGCTTCGCCACTGGGACGACGGCACGCCCACGCTCGTGGTCGGGCACGGGAGCGTTCTCCGAGGCGTCCTCGCCGTGTTCGACGGTTTCGCCCCGCACGCGCTGCACGCGTTGCCGCCGACGCCGAATGCGGAGCCGTTGATTCGCGTAGGAGCGGTGCCGCCCCTGCCCTGAAGGCCGCGACGCGGCCCTTGCGGGGAACGCGGGCGGCTCTCTGGGGTTGACACGGCAAGAGTGCCGTGGTCATCTCTGCCCCTGACCCTGTCGAACATCCGGAGTTCCCGATGAACAAGCTCCTCGCCACCCTCGCGCTCTCCCTCGCCGTCGCGACCCCCGCCTACGCCGGGATCGGCGCTTCCGCGTACGTCGGCGGCACCAACGACGGCGGCACGATGGGCATCCTCGCGCCCACCCTCGACTACCGCGGCGGCGGCATCCTCGGGCAGCTCCACATCCTCGACCTCATCGGCGAGCTGCCGAACGAGCGCCTCGAGTTCGGCCTGGACGTGAGCGGCGTCGTCGTCAAGCGGAAGATCGGCACGGACATCGAGGGCGTGATCATGCCCGGCGGCACGCTCAACCTGAACTCGCCCACGAGCTTCAAGGACCCGAGCTGGCAGATCCTCGCCCAGACGCGCTTCGGCGCGGAGATGAAGCAAGGCATGGGCTTCGGCATCTACGTGGTGCCGCAGATCGGCGTGTCCAACTTCACGGGCGACGTGGGCCTCTCCTACGGCGGCACGCTCCAGTTCAGCACCTGGATGACGAACGACGGCGGCGACGGCGGCGGCAAGGGCAAGGGCAAGGGCAAGGGCAAGGGCAAGAAGAACAAGTGAGGGACGGCCCCGCCATCCCCGCGTCGGCCACGCGGGTCGAGCTCACGCAGATCGTGCTGCCGCAGTACACCAACGCGCTCGGCACGATCTTCGGCGGGCAGGTTGCCGCGTGGATCGACATGTCCGCCGCGATCGCGGCGCAGCGCTTCTGCCGCACGCAGGTCGTGACCGTCTCCATCGACGAGCTCCACTTCCTGCACCCCATTCAGCGCGGTCACATCGCCATCTTCCACGCATCGGTGAACGCCGCGTGGAACCGGTCGGTGGAGGTCGGCGTTCGCGTGGAAGGCGAAGACCCCCTCACCGGCGTGCGCACGCACACCGCGAGCGCCTACACGACGTTCGTCTCGCTCGTCGACGGGAAGCCGGCACCCGTGCCGCGCCTCCTGCCGGAGTCGACGGACGAGCTCCGCCGCCAGGCCGAGGCCGACCTTCGGCGGCGCAACCGCCTGCGGCACCGCGCCGAGCTCGACGCGCGGCGGAGTTGATACCAGACGGCACGCCGCTGGTGCTCGCGAGCGCGTCGCCTCGCAGGCGCGCGCTGCTGACCGCGGCGGGCGTCGCGTTCGACGTGCGCCCCGCGGACCTCGACGAGGCCGTGCTCGCCGGCGAGCAGCCGCGCGCCTACGCCCGGCGCGTCGCGCGCGAGAAGGCCGCCGCGGTCGAGGGCGCGCGCGTCCTGGCGGCGGACACCGTCGTCGACCTCGACGACCGCGTGCTCGGCAAGCCGGGGAGCGCGGACGAAGCGCGCGCCGTCCTCGCCGCGCTCGCCGGCCGCACTCACCGGGTCCACACCGCCGTCGCGCTCCGCGTCGAGCGGCGCGTGCACGCCTTCGTGTGCACCACGACCGTACGGTTCCGCTCGCTGACCGCCGCCGAAATCGACGCGTACGTCGCCACCGGTGAGCCCTACGACAAAGCCGGCGGCTACGGCATCCAGGGACACGGCGGCGCGCTGGTGGATCACGTGCGCGGCAGCTACACCAACGTCATCGGACTGCCGCTGCGCGAGACCCTGGCGCTGCTGGCGCGCTGGGGGCCACCATGAACATCTCGGACAACCTCGACCGTGTACGCGCCACGCTGCGCGACGCCTGCCGCGCGGCGAACCGCCCGGACGCCAGCGTGCGGCTCGTCGCCGTGTCGAAGATTCAGCCCGTCGGGGCGATCCTGGACGCCGCCGCCGCAGGCCAGGTGGACTTCGGCGAAAACTACGCGCAGGAGCTGCGCGACAAGGCCGAGGTCGTCACCGTCCCGGTGCGGTGGCACTTCATCGGCGCGCTCCAGCGCAACAAGGTGAAGTACGTCGTGGGCCGCGCCACCCTCGTGCACGACGTCGACTCGTTCGCGCTCGCGGAGGAGATCGGCAAGCGCTCGGGTGGAACGCCGACCGGCATCCTGCTCGGCGTGAACATCGGCGAAGAACCCCAGAAGAGCGGCGTGCTCCCCGGGGAGACGCTCGACCTCGCGAAGCGCGTGCACGCCCTCCCCGGCGTGGCACTGCGCGGGCTCATGTGCATCCCGCCCGCCGTCGAAGATCCCGAGCTGGCCGCGCCCTACTTCGCCGCGCTCGCCGACCTCGCCGCGCGCGGCCGCGCCGCCGGGCTCTCCCTCGACGAGCTGTCGATGGGCATGAGCCACGACTACGGCGTGGCCATCCGCCACGGCGCCACGCTCGTGCGAGTGGGGACCGCGATCTTCGGGGCGCGACCCCCCAAGGTGGCCGTGGTTTAGGAGCCCGTAGCGC
>CAXNIN010000150.1:0-10030 GCA_964202365.1 Myxococcota bacterium
CCCCCCGAGAATGACAGGGAGCCGGCCGCGCGCGAGCACCTGGAGCCGCGCGCGCACCCGCTGCATCACCGGCGCCCGACCCCAGAAGATCGGCCCCTCGGCGTCCTGACCGCGGCGTGCTTTGAGCACGTTCTCGATCTGGGCGCGGAGGCTTCTTGCGTCCACGTACTCGTCGTCGAGGAAGTAGGTGTATTCCTCTGCGTCGAGGCGCTCGGCGGCGCGATCGATGTCGAGGTCGTCGCGGGAGGTCATCAGCACGACGGGGAGATCGGGCAGATGCCGGCGTAGGCGCGCGAGGATCTCGAGGCCCTGCCGGCGCCGCGCCCGCGCGACGGACTTCTCGTCCGCGCCGGGGGGCACGCCCACGAGGGTCTCCACCGGGATGTCGAAGTTCACGTCGAGCAGCACGAGATCGATGGATCGGCGCTGCTTCTTCAGGATCTCGGCGGCTTCTCGCCAGGAGCGCGCCGGCCCGAGGTAGGTGTGCTCGGGGATCGCCCGGCGGCACAACTCGACGTAGCGGTCCTGGTCGTCGATCACGAGGATGGTTCCCATCAGCCCCTCAGCCGCGCGTGGAGCGCCTTGAGCTCGTCCGCGACCGCGCGGGCGAGCCGCGCGGTGTCCTCCAACGCGTCGGCGTCGAGGGTGTCGATGACGGCCGAGCGGGCCGCGATCGTCTCCATGAGCGCGTCGATCGCGTCGATCCCCGCGCCTTGCAGCGGCACCCGCAGCTCCCGCCACAGGGTCGCCGCGTCGGTGGCGCCGTCGGGACCCTTGTGGGTACGCAGCAGATCCTCCCGGAGCGCCTCCCGCAGCTCGGCGACGGCGGCGCCGGGCCCCAGCCAGCGGGCCTGAAAGGCGATGTACTTTCCGAGATCGTGCCGTGCGCGCGCCGCGGCCTCGAGGAGCGACATGGGGCGGCTACTATCCCCTTCCCAATCCGGGGGGGACGTGCGATACTTGGCCAACCTCCGGAGGTGAGCGGTGCGCCTGCTCGCTGCAGCTTTCTTCCTCGCGACTGGCTGTGTGGCCGAAGTCAAGATCGACGTCGACGGCGACGGCGACGGCCTGCTCGACAGCGTCGAGGCCGAAATCGGCACCGACCCCGGCAAAACCGACTCCGACGGCGACGAATACGCCGACGGCGAAGAGGTCGACGGCAACACCGACCCCACCAACCCCGACGACAAGCCCTACGCGCTCGGCTGGCAAATCGACGACTGCCGGAACGACCTCGAGGGCACCGGCACCGAGCCGGGCAACGTGGCCGACAACTACACGTGGGGCGATCAGCTCGGCGAAACGGTGAAGCTCCACGACTTCTGCAACCAGGTCGTCATGGTTGTCGGTGCCGGCTTCACGTGAGGCGCGTGCATGGCGGAGGCCGGGAGCCTCCAAGCAACGTGGGAAGCGAATCGTGAACGCGGCTTCATCGTCATCACCGCGCTCGACGGCAACGAGACCGAAGATCTCGCCGCCTGGGCGGATGAGTACGGGCTCGACCATCCGGTCGTGGGCGACGGCGACGGCACGTTCTTCTGGGACTTCAGCAAGAACAGCGCGTGGCCCATGGTCGTGATCATCGACCACGGCATGGTGATCGAGTCCGCCGACGAAGGCTGGAGCGAATCCCAGATCGACGAGCTCCTCGCCCAGTACGAGTAGCCGCGCCGCGGTCCGATGTACGCCGGGCGGCTTCCACCGTCCGGCGTCCTCGTTTTTGCGGCCCCCGTCCAGGGCTGCGGGTCACGATGTTGTAAGGCCGAGCGCGCGGCGTCCCCTGGGCGGGTCGATGGGCTATCCTTCGCTGCCCCCGAGGTCCCGGTGCGCTGGCTGGCCGCTCTGTCTCTGTTTCTCTGGTCCCTTCCCGCCCTCGCCGGCGTCGTGTGGGTTCCTTCGCCGCCCATCACCGGGGACGGCTCCACGCCCACCACCGTGCGCTTCTACGTGGACGACGGCCAGAAGATCCGCGTCAAGGCGGACTCCGGCAAGGTCGGTCCCGCGGTCGGCGGGGCGGACGGCGTTTGGACCGTGCCGTTCACGCCGCCCCGGGTCTCCACCGTGGGCACCGTGAGCTTCAAGATCAGCGCGGGCGGCGCCGAGTCCACCGTTGAAGTTCCGGTCGTCCCTCCGTTCTCCGGCTCGGTCGACGTCACGTTCGACCCCCCGGTGCTGCCGAGCACCGGCACCGCCACCATCAAGATCGAGCCCGACGGAACCTCGCCGATCGCCGCCTCCGGCCGCCGCTTCCTGCTTGTGGCCTCCGCCGGCACCGTCGAAGCCGTCACCCCCGCCGGCAACGGCACCTGGGTCGCGCGGTACACCCCCCCGAAGGGCCTCACCGCGCCGCTCTCAGTCGTGTTCGGCGCCGCCGACGCCGCCGCGCCCGACCGCGTCTACGGCTCCGCCGTGCTCCCCGTCACGGTCAAGCGCTCGGTGAGCTTCGACGTTCAACCCGGCTCCTCGAACGTGCTCAAGGTGGGCGGGCGTCAGTACGGGCCCCTCGCGGCCGCGCCTTCCGGAAAGGTGGCGTTCGACGTCGACCTCGACCCCCGCGAGCCCAAGGGCGATCTCCGCAGCGTGAACGCCGATACCTCGAAGGTCGACAAGGAAGTCGACCTCCCCGTCACCGCCAGCACGGCGCTCGCGTTCCTCCCGCTCCCCGCCAACGTTCCCGCCCAGGCCGACCTCCAGGTGCCCGTGCGGCTCGTCGTCATCGGGTCGGACGGCCGCGCGAAGACCGCCGGCACCCCCGTCAAGCTCACCGCGAGCGCCGGCACCATCTCGTCGCCGGTGCTCGAGCGCGACGCGTTCACCGCCACGTTCACGCCCCCGAGCACGGGCGGCGAGGTGACGTTGATCGCCGAAGCCGACGGCGTGAAGACGGAGCGCAAGCTCAAGCTCGTCGCGAGCGTCCCGACCGTGACGCTCACCGCGCCCGACATCGGGAAGTCGGCCTCCAGCTTCTCGGTCACCGCGCGCGTGAAGGACGCCCAGGGAACCGGCGTTCTCGGCAAGGCCCCCGTGCTCACCGCCGAGGGCGCCACGCCGAGCGGCTCCGCCAAGGACAACAAGGACGGCACCTACACCGCGTCGTTCAAGGTCGGCACGTCGGTCGGTCGCGTGCGCGTGTTCGCGGCTCCCTCCGTCGACACCTCGTCGATGCCGCCCGCGCGCCTCGTGGCGTGGCCCGCGTCGCCCACGGTGGCCGCCAACGGCACCGACACCGTCACGGTCACCGTCGTCTCCGTCGATGCGTACGGCGTCCCCGTCCCCAACGTCGACCTCAAGATCGGCGCGCCCCGCGGCGACGGCAGCGTGCCGCCCTCCGCGAAGACCGACGCGCGCGGAATGGCCCGCATCCCCTTCACGTCCGGCCGCACGCCCGGCCTCGTGAGCGTCCGCATCGAGGGCGCGGGCATCGTCACCGAGGTGCCGCTCTTCCAGTCGAAGGACGCCCTCTCGGTCATCCTGCCCACGGGCGGGAGCCCCGCCGAAGAAGCCATGGTCGCACGCTGGCAGTCCGCGGCGGCCGAGCTCAAGCTCCTGCGCGAGGGCTTCGCGCCCCCGTCGGGCCCGCCCGCGCTCGTCGCGATCACCACCATCCCGCCGTACACCACGCCCGGGGCCGCCATCCTCGTGAACATCCGCGTCACGGACAGCGCGGGCGTCGGCGTCGGCGGGAAAAAGCTCGCCATCAGCGCCGCGCCGGCGGTCGTCGGCCAGATCACCGACAACCGCGACGGCACCTACGCCGTGCCCCTTCAGCTCCCCGCCGGCACGGACGGCCCGATCGCCATCACCGTCGGCGCCGACAGCGCCACCGGCGCGCTCTCGCTGCCCACCCTCGCCATGGTCGGCTCGCAGCCCGCCGCGGCCGGCCCCGGCCCCGCCCAGCGCGGTCCCACGGCGGGCCCGGCGGCAGGCGGCGGCACCACCGCCCGTGTCGCCCCCACGTCGGGCAGCCAGTGGGCCCCCACGCGGCTCGGCGCCACGGTCGTCAACGCCCGCGGCTCCTACGTCATGGCCAGCGACGGCGGCGGGCAGCTCCTCGGCGCGGCCGACTACGCCACGCCCGGCGCGGGCTTCTGGGGCATCGACGTCGGGCTCGTCTGGCTCCCCGTCCAGCAGTCCTGGGGCGGGCTCGGCCTCGACGTGCGCGGCCGCGGCCAGCTCGAGTGGTTCAGCATCACCGACACGCCCTACATCAACGTGCAACGCGACGTTGTCGTCGCCGCGCGGTACCGCCGCGGCCTCGGCGGCATCCTCTCGCTCGAGGGCACCCTCGGCGCCCACTACACCACCGGCGTGTTGTTCCGCTACTCCGACGCTGCGCGAACCGAGGCGGAGCTCCTCAACTTTCCGCTGTTCGGCGCCCGCCTCGGCGCGCTCCTCTCCGTCGAGACGGACACCGTCTACGTCTCGCTGGAGATCGCCGAGACGTTCGTGCCCTTCCCCGTCGACACCCACGCCGGCCTGATCGTCGACTGGAAGCTCACCGACACCGGCACCGGGCTCCGCGTCGGCGGCGGCTGGGACTACCGCACGATGGCCTACGCCGCCGAGGGCGGCGGAGACGAAGGCGCGGCCACGGTCGAGCAGAACCAGTTCGCCATCAACGCCGGCATCTCGCAGGTCTTCTAGGCGTTCTCGGGGCGGGGGGCGAGCCCCCCGCAACGCCCCCCGGCGGCGCCCGGGCCCCGCGTGCGTTTCGCGCGCGAAACGCCGGGTGTACGCCTACAGCGCCTTCCAGGACGTGCCGGGAATACCGGAGCCCGCCGGCGGCGGGTTGGCGCCCACGAGGTAGAGCGCGCGCCGGTTCGCGGCGTTGTCCACGCCGTCGCCGGTGGGCACAGCGAGGAGGTCCTCGCCGAAGCCCTGGTAGAAGATGGGGCTCGCGTACCCCTTCCCGCGAAGCCACCGCGCGATGGACTGGGCCCGCCGGAGCGAGAGGTCGCGGTTGTGGCCGGAGTCGCCCACCGTGTCCGTGCAGCCCGCGATGTACAACTTCACGGGGACGATCGCGCCATACTTCTCGATCACGTCGTTGAGCGCGGTGAGCGTGTGGTGGAGCTTGTACTCCTCGGAAGCCGGGATGTCCGCGGAGTCGGACGGGAAGAGCACGTCCTCGTGGGGGATGTCGAGGAACCACGGCGAGTACGTGAAGCCGGCCCAGGCGTTGCCGCTGTACAACTTCACGTCGAGCAGGACCACCTCGCCGGGGTCACCGACGAACGGCACACTCACGGCGCCGGGGCCGCCGCTCACCGGCACCGTGCGCTGGTCCAGCACGGCCTTGCGGGCGCCGTAGGCGATGATCTCGGCGGTGTCGACCGCGGCGGTGGCGTTCACCGTGACGGTCCTGGCGGCGAGGTCGGCCGAGGCCCGCGAGAGGTCGATCGAGAGCTGGCCTTTGAACTGGTAGTCGATGCCGATGTTCTCCTCGGTGACGTTGCCGTCCGCGAAGCTCGCGCGGATGAACGCGTCGGCGTGGGTCACGCGCGTGTCGCGCGGCCACTCGAAGCGGAGCTGCGTGCCGGCCGCCACGTTCTTCTTGGTGAACTCGAGGGTCTTCCCGCCTACGTCGATGGTGACGTACAGGTTCGTCACCGCGCGCGCGGGCGTCACGAGGAGGGCGGGGTTCTCGCCCGGGCCGGGCGCGGGCGTGTACCCGAAGTTGAGGTCCTGGGCGACGGCGACGTTGAGGAGGAGGGCGAGCGCGAACGGCAGCATGCCTCAACCCTAGAACGCCGCGGGCCGCGTGGCAAGGAAAGCGTGGGGGGTGGCATCGCATCGCGGTAAGATGGGCGCCTTCGGAGCCCCCATGCGCCTCTCTGCCCTCGCCTTCGCCGCCCTCCTCCTGCCCCTCGCCTCCTGCTCGGGCACCGCCAACGACAAGGCCGACGACACCGACGCGGACACCGACGCCGACACCGACGCGGACACCGACGCGGACACCGACGCGGACACCGACACCGACACCGACACCGACACCGACACCGACGCGCCTCCGCTCATGGAGGACGTGCGCGAGCGCATGCAGAAGGACGCCGTCGGCTGCGAGGACGTCGACGGCACGCCGGTCCCGGGCGGCTCGCGCTACTTCTGGGGCGAGTACCTCGGCGACGTGGGCACGGGCTGGACCGGCACGGAGGCCGTGTACGTCTACGCCAACGAGGCGTGGAAGGACGTCGGCGGCGAAGACTGCGTCGCCTACTGGGTGGTCACCGGCGGCTTCGGCGGCACCGGCGACTGCCCCACGTGCGACGTGGGCGTGGCGGTCACGGCCACGTACGACGGCGTGAACTCCACCTGCCCGGAGGACATGTGGGGGGAGTCGTTCACGTCGGCCTACGCGGTCGATCTCGTGAACGACGGGACGTCCACCTGGTACTACACGTCGACCGCCACGCTGCTCGGCACCGGCGTGTGGAAGGCCGCCGTGGGGATGAACTTCCTCCCCGCGCGGGCGTGCACCTGGTTCTAGCGGGCTGACGGCCCGGGCTGACGGCCCGGGCCGCGGCGCCGAGCCGCGGCCCGGGCCCCTGGGGCGCAAAACGAGCGAAGGGGGCTCGGAGCCCCCTTCGCCGCAGCGGAGCGCCGCCCGGTCAGATCTGGCCGGTCACGTCCAAAATGTGCAGCTGGCGCCAGTCCGAACCCGAGTTGGGCAGCGCCGTGAACGACAGGAACGTGCGGCCGCCCGCGGTCACCACGGCGGGGTCGCCCACGGCCGAGAGGCCCGTCTTGATCTCCTTCGTCCCCGACCCGTCGAGCTTCACCACGTACACGCTCGAGTCCTTGGCCGGCGCGCTCGAGGTGTAGAGCACGGCGGTCTGGTCGGGCGTGACGGCGGGCTGCGAGCGCAGCGGCAAGCGGATGTCCTGCGCGAGGATGCGGCGCTCGGTGCCGCCGGTCGGGATCGCGGCGATGTCCCAGCGGTCGTCTCCGCGCTCGTTCGTGAAGTACACGATCTCGTTCTTCGCGTACCGCGGCCGGCTCTGGTCGCCGTTGCCGCCCTTCACGGAGGTCTGCACCGTGGCGCCGGGGGCCCAGCTGAAGAGGTCCTCCGTGCCCTGGCTCTTGCGCGAGAACACGAGCGTCTTGCTGTCCGGCGCGAAGCGCGGCGCGTTCTCGGGGAGGGCCGTGCCCACCGTCACCGCCACCTTGTTGGTGGCCTGCGAGAACTGGTAGACGTCGCCCGAGCCCGTGGCGCTCGAGGTGAACGCGAGGGTGGCGCCGTCTGGAGACACGGTCGGCCAGGCGAGGTTGCCCGGCGCCTGCGTGATGTTCAGGTACTCGGCGGGCGAAGAGCCCCCCGGGCTCAGGAAGTAGATCCGGGTGTTCCCGCCGGGGTTCGCCGCCTCGAACAGCACCGGGCCGCGCGGGTGCCAGTTCGGGTTGGCCGCGTAGCTTCCCCCCGCGGTGAAGCTGCTGCTCCCGCCGGGGATGGTCAACTTCTGCGGCGACGAGGCGTTGCCGTTGGACACCTTCACCAGGTAGAGGTCGACCTTGTCCGAGTTGTTGTTGACCTCGAAGGCCAACCACGACCCGTCCGGCGACCACTGCGGGTTCCCGGCGTGACCGCCGCCCACCCAGGTCACCTCGGCCGCGTTTGCGGTCAGGGAGAGCGCGAGCGTGAGGGCCAGCATCATTCCTTCCTCCTCGATGCGGACGGGGCGATCGTGAACGCGACCTGCCCCCAGGGGTACATGCGGTACGAGTCCGACTGGGCCCCACCCTCGAGGGTGAGGGCGCCCTTCAGACTTCCGAAATCGACCAGCGCGTAGGAGAGGCTGGCGGCGCCGCCCCCCATCCGCACGTCACCATCCAAACGCTGATAGGCCGCCGCGTCATCCGCGAGCCCATCATATTCGCCACACACGCCCCCGGCGCAGCCGGCGTCCACGCCGGTGACGACGCCGCCACCCGCGCTGAAGATCGGGCCCGCGGCGATCCAGAGATCGCCGAAGCGAAGGTTTCCGGCCAGCCATCCGTAGCCGAGGTGGAGGTTGTTCCCCGCGGTGAGGTACTCCTCGCGCTCGGCGAGCGGCGTGCCGTCCTGGGAGGGCGCACCGAAGAGGTTGTGGTAGCCCACCTCGGCGATCACCCCGAAGGTCTTCGAAAGGCCGATCTCGAGACCCACGCCGAGGCGCGCGCCGCTCCCGCCGAACGCCGCGGCCTGCAGGCCGCCCTCCGCGCTGAGGCTGGCGTCGTCGACGTCGCCGGCGGCCGTGAAAGCGACGCCGAGCTGGGCGCGGGGGCCCACGTACGCCAGCTTGAAGGGCTCCTTCGGGGCCGCGGCGGGCGGACCCACGCGGAGCGTCGCGAGCTTCTCACCGACCGCGACGGTCACCTTCGACTCGCCCACCATGTACTCGCCCGCGGGGAGCAGGCCGGTGTAGCTGGCGCCCGCCGCGATCTGGGCCTGGGCGAAGGCCACCGCGGCGCGCTGGTCGGGCGCGAAGGGCGGCACCGCCGGCACGAGCGACTTCTCGCCCTGGTAGCGGTTGTCGAAGCTGATCTCGACCTTTCCGAAGTTGCTGTCCACGTCGGCGAGCCAGTCGAGGGCCTCCTTCGTGGGGTCGAGCTTCGAGGCGCGCTCCACGCGAGAGCGGCTCGCCGTCATGTCGCCGAGCGCACGCGCGGCTTCCGCGCCGAGCATGAACTCCTTGTACGTGATGACCTCCCCCTTCTTCTCGAGCTCTTCGAGCCGCTTGAAGCTGGCCTCGACGGCCGGCCAGGCGTTGCGCGCGGCGAGCTTGCGCATCTCTTCGCCGATGCGGGTGTGCTCCGCCTTCTCGACGTCGCCGGCGTGTGCGGGCGGGGCGACGAGCGGCGTGAGCGCGAGGGCCGCGAGGAGCGGGAGGAGGCGGCGGGAAGCGGTCATGGGACACCTTTCCGGGGGGAGCCAGCGGGCGGGGACTGCCAGGGGTCCAGCAGCGAGCGGGTGTAGGGATGGCGGGGTTCGTCGGTGCGCAGGTCGAGCTCTTCGATCACGCGGCCTTCGAGCATCACCACCGCGCGATGGCAGTAGTGAACAGCCGCGTCGAGGTCGTGCGTCACGAGGATACACCCGGCGTCGGGCGGGAGGTTGCCGATGAGGTCGGCAAGCACGGACGCGCGGCGATCCGGGTCGAGGCCGGAGGTCGGCTCGTCGGCGACCACGAGGCGCGGCTCGAGCGCGAGCACGCGCGCGAGCGTGACGCGGCGCTGCTCGCCGCCGGAGAGCTCGCGCGGGAGCGCCTCGTGGCGGTGGGAGAGGCCGAGGCGCGCGAGCATCGCGGCGGCGGCGCCGCGGGCGTCCGCAGGGGTCTTGCCGCCGAGCACGGTGAGCGTCTCCACCACGTGCTCGAGCACGGTCTGCTGCGGGTCGAGCGCGGCCATCGCGTCTTGCGGGATGTACTGGTACGCGATGCGGTGCCGCTGACGCTGGCCTTCCGGGAGCTTGTCCCAGCGGTGCGCCTCGATCCACACCTCGCCCGACGTAGGGGCCTCGAGCCCGAGCACGATGCGGGAGAGCGTGGTCTTGCCGGAACCGGACTGCCCGACGAGCGCGACGACTTCGCCCTGGCGCACCTGAAACTCGACGCCGCGCACGGCATCGACGGTGCGCGCGGGGCTCCAGGGCCACGGGCCGGGAATCGTGAACGTCTTGACGAGCGCGTGCACGCGCACCACGAGGGCGTCGCCCACGGTTCGCGCCGCGGCGCCGCCTTCGACCGGTGCAACCGCGCCGCTCATGCGTCCCCCCGGCTCACGGGCGTGAGCCGAATCACGTGGTCCGCGATGCGCTCGACCGTGTCTTCGTGGTGCGAGATGAGCAGGATGCCGCAGTCGTGCGCCTTCCCGACGGTCAGAAGCAGCTCGACCACCTGACGGCGCAGCACGGGATCGAGGCCGGTCTCCGGCTCGTCGGCGATGAGCACGCGCGGTTCGGAGGCCATGGCGATGGCGAGCGCGGCGCGCTGACACATCCCGCCGGACAGCTCGCCGGGGAGCGAGGTGGCGACGTACGGGGCGAGGCCCACCT
>CAXNIN010000151.1:0-10016 GCA_964202365.1 Myxococcota bacterium
GTGGACGAGCCCGATCGGTTCGGCAACACGCGGTGGTACACGGACGCCGACGGCGACACCTTCGGCGACCCCGTCGGCTGGGTGGCCGCATGCGCGCCGGTGGCCGACCGCGTGCTCACCGGCGACGACTGCGACGACACCGACCCCACCATCCACCCCACCTCCCCCGAGACGTGCGACGGCGCCGACCAGGACTGCGACGGCACCCTCGACGAAGACGCCGTCGACGCCCGCCTCTGGTACCGCGACCTCGACAACGACGGCTACGGGACGGAAGCGGACACGCGCGCGGCCTGCCGGCGCCCCGTCGGTTTCGTGGTGGTGGGCGGCGACTGCGACGACGTGAACTTCCGCGTCAGCCCCGGCGACCCGGAAGTGTGCGGCGGCGGCGACGAGAACTGCGACGGCCGTGTCGACGAAGACGGCGCCACCGGCGGCGAGGTCTGGTACGTCGACGGCGACGGCGACGGCTTCGGCGACGACGCCACCACGCTCGCAAGCTGCACCGTCCCCGCCGGCGCGCTCGACGTGGGCGGCGACTGCGACGACGCCGATCCCGTCGTGTACCCCGGCGCGCTCGAGGTCGATTGCGGCGACCCCATCGACTACAACTGCGACGGCTCCGCCGGCCGCGTCGACGCCGACGCCGACGGCTGGGACGCCTGCGAGGACTGCCAGGACGACGACCCCACGCGGAGCCCCGACGCGGTCGAGACCTGCGACGCCGTCGACTCGGACTGCGACGGCGACCCCGACGACAACGCGATCGACGCCACCCTCTGGTACACCGCCGCCGACGCCGACGGCATCGGCGACGCCGCGACGGCCGTGGCCGCGTGCGACCCGCCGGCCAGCGGCGGCGTCACGGAGCCCGGCGACTGCGACGACGCGGACAGCGCGGTGTCGCCGGGCGCCACGGAGACCTGCGCCACCGCCCTCGACGACGACTGCGACGGCGAAACCAACCGCGGCGCCGACGACTGCGCCGCCTGGTACGTCGACGCCGACGGCGACGGCTTCGGCGGCGACGACACGGTGTGCCTCTGCGAGGCCGACGGCGCCTACACGCTCGACGTGGGCGGTGACTGCGACGACACCGATGTCGCAACGAACCCCGGCGCGGCCGAAGTGTGCGCCAACGGCATCGACGACGACTGTGACGGCGGGGCGCCCGACTGCGGCGTGGCCGGCCGGGTCGACCTCGCGGGCGCGACCGGCGGCGTCATCACGGGCCTCCTCGCCGACGACAACCTCGGCGCCGCCGTCGCCTCGGCGGGTGACCTCGACGGCGACGGCCTCGCCGACCTATTCGCGGGCGTCCCCGGGGCGGACGACGGCGGCGCGGACGGCGGCGGGGCCTGGCTCTTCGCGGGGCCCTTCGGGGCGTGGACCACCGCGGACGCCGACGCCGCGTGGCTCGCCGCGAGCGACGACGACAGCGCCGGCAGCGCCCTCGGCGTGGGTGATCTCGACGGCGACGGCGCGCTCGACCTCGTGGTGGGCGCGCCGTACGAGGCCGGCAACGGCGCCGGCGCGGGCGCGGCGTTCGTGGTGCGCGGCCCCCTCGGCGTCGGCGGCGGCACCCTCACCACCGCCGACGTCTGGCGCGGCACCGACACCAACGATCTCGCGGGGATGGCCCTCGCCGTGCTCGACGACAGCGACGGCGACGGCGACGCCGAGCTCGCCGTGGGCGCCTACCGCGAGAGCCGCGACAGCGGCAACGCGGGCGCCGTCTACGTGCTCGGCGGCACCGCCGGGAGCGGCACCCTCGCCGACGAGGCCGACGCCCGGCTGTACGGCGTCGGCAGCGCAGACTTCTTCGGCCGCAGCGTCGCGCGCGCCGGGGATGTCGACGGCGACGGCCTCGGCGACCTCGTCGTCGGCGCCTACTCCGACGACACCGGCGGCTCCAACTCCGGCGCCGCCTACGTGTTCTACGGCCCGTTCGCCGCCGACCGCGCCGCCGCCGACGCCGACGCCGTCCGCTACGGCGCCCGCGGCGACGCCGCCGGCTTCGGGCTCGCCGCCGGGGAGGACACCAACGGCGACGGCTACGCCGACCTCGCCGTGGGCGCGTTCAACAACGACACCGCCGCCACCAGCGCGGGCGCGGCGTACGTCCTCTTCGGCCCCCTCTCGGGCACCTCCGCGCTCGGCAGCGAGGTCGCGCTCCTCGGCGTCGCCGCCAGCGACAACGCGGGCGCCGCCCTCTCCTTCGGCGACCTCGACGCCGACGGCGTCCCCGACCTCGCGGTGCTCTCCGACGGCGTCACCACCGGCAACGTCGGCGCGTGGGTCGCCTACGGGCCCTTCGCGGGCGTCACGTCCCTCGGGGACGCCGGCGCCACGATCATCGCGGCGGCGAGCGGCGATCTCACGGCCGCCGCCCTGCTCTTCGGCGGCGACACCGACGGCGACGGCTTCGGCGACCTCATCCTCGGCGCGGGCCTCAGCGACGACGCCGGTGCGGACGCCGGCGCGGTGTACGTGCTCCCCGGAGGGCCGGGGCTCTAGCCGCCCGAGGGGGGCGTTGCGGGGGGCCGAAGCCCCCCGCCCCATGAGCCAGCGAGCCTACTTCCGCTGCTTCTTCCTGGCCTTGCGGGCTTCCTTCTCCTTCTTCCGGCGCGCCTCGATGACATCCTTGCTCACGGTCGTCGTGAGCGCGGGCTCCTGGCCGCCGCCTCCGCCCATCGCCATGCCGCCCATGTTGGCGCCGACGCCGCCGAGGCCGCTCTGCTGCGCCATCTGCAGCATCTGCTTCTGCATGCGGCGGGCGTCCTTCGCGTTGCCGAAGAGGCCGGACATCGTGCCGACATCCTTCATCATCGTGCGGGTGAGCTTGAAGCGCTCGTAGAGGTCCTTCACCTCGGCGAGGGTGTGCCCGGAGCCCTTCGCGATGCGCTTCATGCGCGACTCGTTGAGCTTGTCGGGGAACGCGCGCTCCTGGCGGGTCATCGAGTCGATCATCGACTCCACCTTCACGAGCTCGTTGTCGTCGAGCGCCTCGGCCGGCACCTGCGACATCAGCTCGTCCATGAAGGGGAGCTTCGACATCACGTCCTTGAGGCTGCCCATCGACTTGATCATCTTGAGCTGGGACTGGAAGTCGTCGAAGGTGAAGTCCCCCTTCAACATCTTCATCGCGTCCTTCTCGGCCTTCTCCTTGTCGACGACCTGCTCGAAGTCCTTCATCAGGCCCACGACGTCGCCGAAGCCGAGGATACGGCTCGCGAGGCCGGCGGGGCGGAACTCCTCGAGCTTGTCGAGGCTCTCGCCCATGCCGAGGAACACGACCGGCTTGCCGGTGACGTGCTTGATGGAGAGCGCCGCGCCGCCGCGGGCGTCCCCGTCCAACTTGGTGAGGACGAACCCGGTGAACGCGAGGCGGCGGTCGAACTCGGCGGCGGTCCGCACGGCGTCCTGGCCGATCATGGCGTCGCACACGAACAGCACGTTGTGCGGGTTCGTCTTCTGCTTGATCTGCTCGAGCTCCTCCATGAGGACCTCGTCGATCGCGAGACGGCCGGCGGTGTCGAAGATGACCACGTCGCGCCCGACGTTCTTCGCCTGCGTGAGCGCCGTGGTGCAGAGCTGCACCGGGTTCATCCCCTTGATGGAGAACACCGGCACGTTCAGCTTGCGGCCGATCGTCGTGAGCTGGTCCACCGCGGCGGGGCGGTAGATGTCGGCCGCGACGAGCATCGGCTTCTTGCCGGCCTTCTGCAGGTGGCGCGCCAACTTTCCGGCGGTCGTCGTCTTGCCGGAGCCTTGGAGGCCCACCATCATGATGATGGTCGGCTTGCCATCGAGCGTGAGCTGGGCGTCGCCCGGGCCCATCAGCTCCTCGAGCTCGTCGTAGCAGGCCTTGATGAAGTAGTCGGCGGGGCCCACCTGGAAGCCCTTGGGCGCCTTGATCTTCACCACCTTCCCGAGCGTTCGTTCCTTCACGCGCTCCAGGAAAGCCTTGACGACATCGAGCTGAACGTCCGCTTCGAGCAGGGATACCCGCACGTCGCGGAGCGCGTCGCTGACGGACTCCTCGTCGAGCTCGGTCTTGCCCTGGAGCTTGAGGCGGGCGTTACGGAATCCGCGGGAGAGGGTTTCGAGCATGGCGCGCGTCTAACCCACTGTGGTTAGGTGCGGGACCATGCTGATCGAAGAGCCTCGCTTCCGCCAGATCGTCGCCACTGCCTTGCACAACATCGCGGACCAGGTCGATCGCATCGATTCCGACGACTTCGATCCGAAGCTCACGGACGGCGTGTTCCAGGTCGACTTCGAATCCGGCGGGGTCTTCGTCCTTTCTCAGCAGGTGCCGGTCCGCGAGCTGTGGCTCTCGGCGTTTTCGCGCGCCTGGCACTTCCGCTACGCCGACGGCGCCTGGCTCGAGCGCGACACCTCCGCGCCGATCGAGAAGGTGCTCGCCGAGATCTTCACGAAGCGCCTGGGCAAGAACGTGCCCTTCGCGAACCCCGGTCCCGCGGCGTAGATCCGGGTCTTGGGGCGGGGGGCTCCCCTCTGCGCCCTACCCCACCCGCACGAACCGGCGCTCCGGCAGCACCACCGCGGTGAGGAACCCCAGCTGGCGCGTGCCGCACCCCGTGTCGATCGCGAGCACGTGGCCGTTGTCGATGGGCGCGCGCAGCACGATGTGGCCCATGATCACCGTGCGGTCGACCGGGAGCATCTCGTCGGGGTCGTTCTTCGCCCACAACAACGAATCGGGGCGCGTGCGGGCGAGGTGCGGCACCACGTCGTCGAGCGCCACGCCGGAGAGGTCCTCCGTGCTCGGGACGCCGGCGTGCACGAGCCAGTAGCGGGTGCCCATCACGTCCAGATCGAGCACGATCGGACGGGCGTCGAGCCACGCGCGGTGGTCGGCGGGCACGCGCCAGGCCTGAGCCTCCACCTGTGCGGGCGTGCGCCCGAACACGCCGTACGCGGCGAGCGTCGCCTCCCCGCCCATCGCCGGGTGGAGCGCGAAACGATCGAAGCCACGGCCGTTTGCCCAGTCCCGCAGCCACAGATCGTGGTTGCCGCACACGCCGTCGGCGCCGCGCTCGACGAGGAGGTTCAGGACGTCGTGCGTGGCGGGGCCGCGATCGCACACGTCCCCCGCCACGAGCACCGGCATGTCCGCGGGCAGCGCGTCGAGCATCCGCGCGAGCAGGTCGGCGCGGCCGTGGATGTCGCCAAGCACGGCGACAGGCCGATCGTAGCGGGCCACGCCCACGATGGCGGGGGCATGCGCGGGCTTCACGCGCGCCCCGTGCTCCCGAAGCCGTGCTCCCCGCGATGCCCGTCCGGGAGCTCGTCCACCAGGGTGAGCGTCACGTCGGGCACGGGCGCAAAGAGGATCTGCGCGATGCGCTCACCGCGCGCGAGCACCACTGCGTCCCGACCGTGGTTGATGAGCGGCACGCGGATCTCGCCGCGGTAGTCGGCGTCGATGGTGCCGGGGCCGTTGAGCACGGTCACGCCGTGCTTCGCGGCGAGGCCGGAGCGGGGGCGCACCTGCCCTTCCCACCCGTGGGGGATGGCCAGGGCGATGCCGGTGGGCACCACGCGCCACTCGCCGGCGGGCAGCGTGACATCCTCGGCGATGCGGAGGTCGAACCCCGCGGAGCCGGGCGTGGCGCGGGCCGGGAGCGGGAGGCCCACCCCGTTCGGGAGGCGCTTCACGGGGACGACGAGGGGCTCGGACACGGTGCTCCAGGGGCGCGTTCGGCGCCGACGGGGCTCGCGTAACCTGACGCGCGCCCCCAAAAACAGCGCGACCCGCCGCCGGCAGTACCGGCGACGGGCCACGTTGGCGTGAGGACCGGGCCCCCACCGCGCGGGAGGACTAGTCCTCCAGCGCCTCCTTGCGGGAGAGGCGGATCTTGCCGGCCTTGTCGATGTCGATGACGCGGACGAGCACCTCGTCGCCCTCGTTCACCACGTCGGTGACCTTGTTGACGCGCTCCTTGGCGAGGTGGCTGATGTGCACCAGGCCGTCCGTGCCGGGGAAGATCTCGACGAAGGCGCCGAAGTCCGTCACGCGCTTGACCACGCCCACGTAGAGCTTGCCGATCTCGGCTTCGGCCGTGATCTCGCGGATCATCGCGATGCACTTGGCGGCCGCCACCTGGTCGGTCGACGCGACGTCGACCTTGCCGGAGTCGTCCACCGTGATGCGGCAGCCCGTCTTGTCCTGCAGGCCGCGGATGACCTTGCCGCCCGGGCCGATGAGCTCGCGGATCTTGTCGGACTTGATGTGGATCGTCGTGATCCGGGGCGCGTAGTGCGAGAGCTCGGGGCGCACGGCCGGGAGGGCCTTCGCCATCTCGGCGAGGATGTGGAGGCGGCCGTCGCGGGCCTGGTTCAGGGCCTTGAGCATCACCTCACGGGGGACGCCCGTGATCTTCGTGTCCATCTGGAACGCGGTGATGCCGGCGGTGGTGCCGGTGACCTTGAAGTCCATGTCGCCGAGGTGGTCTTCGTCGCCGAGGATGTCGGAGAGGACCGCGAACTCGTCGCCTTCCTTCACGAGGCCCATCGCGATGCCCGCGACCGGAGCCTTGATGGGCACGCCGGCGTCCATCAGCGCGAGCGTGCTGCCGCACACCGACGCCATGGAGGAGGACCCGTTGGACTCAAGCACGTCGCAGGTCGACCGGATGACGTAGGGGAACGTCTCCTGGCTCGGCATGACGTACTGGAGCGCGCGGTGCGCGAGGGCGCCGTGGCCGATCTCGCGGCGCTTGGGGCCGCGCATCGGGTAGGCCTCGCCGGTGCAGAACGGCGGGAAGTTGTAGGTGAGCATCCAGCGGCGGAAGGTGCCCATGGAGCCCGCGGCGTCGATGCGCTGCGCGTCGTCTTCCGTGCCGAGGGCCACGGCCACGAAGGCCTGGGTCTCGCCGCGGGTGAAGATCGCCGAGCCGTGCGTGCGGGGGGCGAGGCCCACCTCGCACCAGATGGGGCGGATCTCGTCGGTGGCGCGGCCGTCGATGCGGATGCCCTGGTCGATGACCTTCTTGCGCATCTCGGTCTTCACGACCTTGTCGAAGATGTCGCTCGCAAGGGCGCCGGCGGCGGCCGCCGCGGTGGCGTCGTCGATGTCGGCGGTGCCGGCGGCGATCGCGGCCACCTTGGCGGCGGACATCGCGTCACGGCGCTCGTGCTTGCCGGCGATGCTCATCGCGGCGCGCACGGCGGGGGTCGCGACGCCCTTCACCTTCTCGACGAAGGCGGGGTCGGCCTCGGGGGCGGGGGGGAGCGTGCGCTTGGCCTTGCTGCCGGTCTTCGCGCGGAGCTCGTCGATGGCGGCGCAGAGCTTCTTGATCTCGCCGTGGGCGAGGTCGAGGGCGTCCATCATGATGGACTCGGCGATTTCCTTGCCGCCGCCTTCGACCATGCACACCGCTTCGGACGTGCCCGCGACGACGAGGGTGAGCTCGGCGGCGGCGATCTGGTCGTTGGTGGGGTTGACGATGAACTCGCCTTCGACGCGCGCCACGCGGACGCCGGCGCAGGACTGCTTCGCCGGGATGTCGGACACGTGGAGCGCGGCGGACGCGCCGGCGATCGAGAGCACGTCGGTCTCGTTCGCGGGGTCGTAGCTCAGCACGGTCGCGATGACCTGGGTCTCGAAGCGCCACGCCTTCGGGAACAGCGGGCGAATCGGGCGGTCGATGACGCGGCTTACGAGCGTCTCGCGCTCGTTGGCGCGGCCTTCACGCTTGAAGAAGCCGCCGGGGATCTTGCCGTAGGCCGCCGTGCGGTCCATGTACTCGACGGTGAGCGGCATGAAGTCGAACCGCGTGGGCGTGTGGCCCGCGGTGGCGGTGCAGAGGACGATGGAGTCGCCCTGGCGAATGGTGACCGCGCCGTGCGCCTGCTTGGCGTACTTGCCGGTCTCGATGATGATGGTCTTGCCGCCGATCTCGACGGAAACGGAATGGATGTCCATGGATGACCTCGTGGAATTGCCCGCCGGTAATCACACCGGCCGGGCGAGCGCGCACGAACCCTGTCCGCGCGCGCGGAGATTCCCCGAATCGATCCCAACGTCCCACAGGAACCGTAGACCTGCCCGGAATGAGCTCGTGCCGACCCCACCGTACACGGTGGGCGGCCGCGCTCAGCCCGCGGAGGTCTGCGGAGCGGAGGAAACGCTTCGGGGGAAAACAACGCTGAAAAGAACGAACGGCAGCCGAAGCTGCCGTTTCCGACTACTTGCGCAGGCCGAGACCCGCGACGAGCGCGTCGTATCGACTGATGTCGGTAGCCTTGAGGTACCGAAGGAGGCGACGGCGCTGGCCGACGAGCTTGAGGAGACCACGACGGGAGTGGTGGTCCTTCGAGTGCGACTTGAAGTGGGGCTGAAGATCGTTGAGGCGCGCGGTGAGCAGCGCCACCTGGACTTCCGGCGAGCCGGCGTCCGTCTCGTGGCGGCGGTACTTCGCGATGATCTCGGTCTTCTGCTGATCGGAGATGGCCATGTCGTTTTTTCCTTCGTAGAGACGTCCGCTGCCGGGTGGGCATGGCCCGAGCTGCATCGTAGAGAGGCCGCTCATCCCGCCCGGTTGCAGACGTCGGGTTGGCGCCGCCACCTATCGCGGGACAACCGCCCTGTCAACGCCCCTCCCGCCGGGAGGCGGGGCCTGCGGCGGCGAGCCCGCGGCGTCCGAACCCGGTTCCTGCCCGCCGCGGCTAGATGCGACGATCTCCACCCGCTTGGCGCGGTTGGGGTCCTCGATGACGAGGCCCAGGGTCACCACCGCGAGGAAGGCGCTCACGCCGGCGGAGAACCCGTTGCCCTGCGTCCACTCGCACCGCGCCGGGCCGGCGAGCGCGAGCGGGCCGCCGGGGGGCGTCGTGAAACAGGCGCACCCGCCGGGGAAGACCGCGGTGGTGCACAGAACCGTGCCGTCCTCTCCGCGCGGCGCACCCGGCTCGAGCGCGAGGAAGGGCGCCGGCTCCTCGGCGAGCGGCGCCGCGCCCTCCGCGGCCGGCGGGACGTAGAGCAGAGCGGCGCCGTTCCACGCGTACACCGCGTGCGCGGCGAGGCTCTCCGCGCTGACGACCTCGACGTCGTACACCGTGAGCGCCGGCAGCTCCCGCTTGCCCGCCACCCGCACCGTCACCCGCGGCCCGACCGCCCGCCCCGGCGCGGGGACGACCCAGAGATACTGGTTGCGCCAGGAGGTGGTCTCCTCGAACACCCAGGTGTCTCCCACGGAGATCGCCACTGCCGGCGCGAACGAGTCGGCGCCGGCGACCGTCGCCTGCGGACGTCGGCCCGCGAGGCCGAAGCGCCACACCTCCGCGGCCACCTCGACCGGCCCGACCTCTCCCGCGACCACGCTGATCGGGCGGGTGGACCACGCCGCGGGGTTCGCGGCGCCGACGACCCGCACCGCGGCCTCCACCGTGCGGCCCACGTGAACGCGGGGCGGGAGATCCGCCACGATGCCGGGGACGTCCCCGAGGCCGCGGAGCCAGGCGGCGTGCATGCCCCCGACGAGCGCCGACGTGAAGACGGGCACCGCGAGGCCGAGCCGAATCCACGGCCACTCGCCGGCCCGCGGCCGGGCGGCCCACACGGCGACGGCGGCGCCCAGGAGCACCACGGTGAGCCCCACGAGCGTGGACTCCACCAGGAGCAAGCGGCCGAAGATCTCGGCGGTCGGCTCCCCGGAGCCCGCGTCCCCCCGCGCGCCCTGAACGAGGGTGGGCGCGCCGGCCGCGACCGCCGCGGCGAAGAGTGTCCCCACGGCGACGTTCGCCGCCGCCCACGGGCGGCCTCCCCCCGAGCGGGGCGCGACCGCCGCGGCGATCAGGAGCCCGAACGCCGCGCACACGCCGATCGCGGGCACGAGCAACGGCCACGCGGGGGTCGACCACGTCGCGCCGTCCGCGAGGGCCACCTCCCCGAGGTTCATTCCTCGGCGCCCGCCGGGGTCTCTGCGGAGCCCGGCGCGCTCGAATCGTGCGCAGCCGGGCCCGCGGTCGGCGCGGCGGCGGAGGGG
>CAXNIN010000152.1:0-10003 GCA_964202365.1 Myxococcota bacterium
GGCCCGCCTGGGCGCCGGGGGTGCGGCCCTGGGCTGCCGGGCCCTGCCGCGCCGCCCCCGGGCCCCGCTGGGCCTTGCCCGCGCGCCCGCCGGGGCGCTGGTCTGCCGGCTGCGCGCCGACGAGGAGGAGCGCCGCGAGGGCGAGCGCCGCGTGCCGGAAGGCGCGCGTCATTGGGGCTTCGCCGGGGCCGGCACGGCCGCCCCACCCGCGGGGGACGCCGGCTTTCCGGGGGCCGGCTTGCCGGGGGCGGGCTTCCCGTCCTTCCCGGCGGGCTTCGCGCCCTTCGCCGACCCGGCGGCGGCCTTCGCCGCGGCCTCGTTCTCTTGAATCCGCTTCTCGTTCGCGGCGTTCGCCTGCGCGAGCACCTTCATGCCCTCCTCGCGGAGCCCCTCCTTCGCGAGGAGGTTCGCGTGCAGGAGGAGCACGTCCGGGTCCTCGGGGGAGAGCAGGAGCACGTTGTCGAGCACGGCGCGCGCGCCCGCGTAGTCCTTGAGGTTGAAGAGACACTGGGCCAGGCCGCGCGCGATCATGCCGTCGTTGGGGTTGGCGCGCGCGAGGAACGCGATGTGCTGCTGTTGTTCGGCCCAGCGCTGGTCGTCGGCGTACATCTTCGAGAGGATGCGCCGCGCCACCTGGTACCCGGGGTACTCGCGCACCTCGGCTTCGAGCAGATCGTAGGCGTCCGACCGCACGTCCGCCCCGAGCGCGAGCAGCGCGAGCTGGTAGCGCGCGCCCCGCCGCGGCGACGGCGCGGACACCGCCAGCCGAAGGTTGGACTCGGCGTTCTTGAAGTCCTGCTTCTTGAGGTAGTGCTGGCCCAGGAGCGCGGCGACGCCGTAGTTCTTGGGGTCCACCTTGAGCGCGGCGGCGGACTCGGCCAACGCTTCGTCGGGGCGGTTGAGGCGGAAGAGCGCCTCGACGACCGCCTCGTGCGCCGCGCCCTCGGTGGGCTCGGCCTCGACACCCCGCCGGGCGTACGCGAGCCCGGACTCGAGGTCGCCCTCGCGCAGCGCCATCGACGCGAGGGTCACCCACACGCGGGCCCGCGTCGGGAAGATGGTCGCGGTCTCCTCGGCGAACGCGCGCGCCTCGTCGCGCCGGTTGAGCTTCGCGAGCACGGGGAGCTTCCGCATCCGGAGCTCGAACGTGTCGGGCTTGAGCGCGATGAGGCGGTCGAGCTCCGCCAGCAGCTCTTCGGGCGAGCGGCCCTCGGCCCCGTGCTCGAGCTTGGACACGCCGGCGAGGAGCGGCTGGTAGTCCTTCGGGTCGGGGAGCGTGAGGGGATCGATGTCCTCGTCGCCGCCGCCGCTGACGTACCCGAGCGCCGCGAGCTGCGACAACGTGTCGGCGTCGAGCGTGGTGCCCTTCGCGGAGGGCGGCTTGGCGTTCATCCCGTCGAGGAGCTTCTGGAGCCGGGCCACGTCGTCCGGGCGCTCCGCGGCGAGGTTCTTCTTCTCGCCCGGGTCGGCGAGGACGTCGTACAGCTCGGGCTTCGGGGTGGCGATGAGCTTGAGGTTCCCGTCGACCACGGCGCGGTGCGGCGCGAGGCGGAAGCGCTCGGAGAGCTGGTAGCTCTCGGCGTACGGCACCGTCGGGCTGCCGGGCTGGGGCTTGCCGTCGAGGCCCGCGGGGACGGGCAGCGAGAGCATCCGCAGGAGGGTCGGCGTGAGATCCGCCGTGCTCACGGGCTCTTTCACGACCGCGGAGGGCAGGCCCGCGCCGGAGATGATCCACGGCACGTGCTGGGTGGCGTTGTACGCGAAGAGCCCGTGCGTCTGCTCGTCGTGATCGCCGAGGGACTCGCCGTGGTCGGCGATGAGGCTCCAGAGCACGTTCCGGCCCTCGAACGCCTCCACGAGGCGGCCGATCTGGTCGTCCACGAACGCGAGCTCGCCGTCGTAGGGGCGGTCCTTCATGGTCTCGGCGTAGTCGCCGCGGAGCACGAAGGGGTAATGCGCGTCGTAGAGGTGCACCCAGAGGAACACGGGCTTGTCTTCGGGCTGCCCGGCGAGCCAGTTCAGCGCGTCGTCGACGACGAGGTCGGCCGAGCGCTCGGTGTGCCAGTAGTTGCGGTCGCTGTCCTCGGGGAGGCTGTCGAAGTAGGCGTCGAAGCCCTGGCCGAAGCCCCACTGCCGCGTGGTGACGAACGCCGCGACGCTCGCCGCGGTCGCCCAGCCCTGCTGCTGGAGGATCTCCGCGAGCGTCGTGAACTCGGGCGCGAGGACGTTGTCGCCGTTGTTGCGGATGTTGTGGTTGTACGGGTGGAGCCCGGTGAACATCGTCGCGTGCGACGGAATCGTGAGCGGGAGCGGGGAGTACGCGTTCTCGAACCGGATCCCGGCGTTCGCGAGCTGGTCCATCGTGTCCGTCTTCGCGGCCGCGTACCCGTAGGAGCCGAGCCGGTCGGCGCGCGTCGTGTCGAGCGTGATCACCACGACGTCGGGCGTCTTGCCCTTCACGACCACAGGTTCGGCGAGGGTTTCGGGCCCGCCGGAGCAGGCGGCGAGAAGAGGGAGAAACAAGGTCGGCTCCGTGCGGGCGGCACCGTAGCGCCGGGCTCGGTGGCGAGCAAGCAAAGCTCTGTCACGCTGGCGGCGGCGGGATAGACCGCCGCATGTTGCTCTTCGCAACCCTCGCGCTCGCGGCTCCCCTGGCCCCGTCCACCCTCCCCGGTTCGGGCGTCGAGGTATCGGTCTACACCGGCGGCCAGACCGCCTGGCTCCGCGAGCCCGACTGCATCGGCGACGCCTGCGACGCCTGGCGTGTAGACACCCTCGTCGGCGGCGAAGTCGGCGTCGGCCTCCTCACGGGCTTCGGGCTCTACGGCCACGGCGCCCACGTCACCGAAACGGTCGACGCCGCCCAGTACACCGCCGAGGGCTACGCCTTCGGAGGCGGGCTCCGCGGCAGCCTCCCCCTCGCCGCGCTCGTCGGCCTGGACGGCTGGCTCGGCGTCGAGCACCAGTTCACCGCCGGGGGAGACCTCACGGAGCAGGCCACCGCCTGGCAGCTCGACGGCGGCGTGGTCCTGCGCGGCGGTGCCGCGCGGGAGGGCTTCCAGGGCTGGATCGGCGCCGGCTTCGTGCCCTGGTCCGCGCAGTCCGCCACGGTCCTCGACGGGGCGGTGACGGTGGGCCTCGCCCCGCGTGTCCCCGTCGAGGCCGTCGCCGGGTTCCAGCTCGTCTCCGAGCCCCTCTTCGGCCCGTGGGACAACCGCACGCGCCTGTCGGCCGGCCTCTCGGGCGCTCTCGGCTACCGGAGCGGCCTCACGGGCTTCGTGACCGTCCTCCGGTAGCGGGCCCGCGCGCCCTCATGGCCAGCGAACCTCGACCTCCGAGGTCCAGTCCGAACCGGTCGCGACGCCCTTCCACACGGGCGCGCCGTCGGGGGCGGTCGCGGCGTCGTCCATCAGGATTACCCAGTCCGCGGCCTCCACCTCCGCGCGCACCTGGCCGCTGCCCGGGACGTCGGCGGTGGTCGGCACGAACCCGAGCCCGTTCGTGGGGGCCGCGCCGAGCACGGTGAGGCCGACGACGAGATCCGCCGTGGTCCAGGTGCCGGTGCCGCCCACGATCGCGCTGGCGCCGGCCTCCTCGCAGGCGCGCAGCTCCAGGCCGGCGGAGAGCCGCACGCCGTCCACCGCGTAGCTCACCGCGAAGTTCTGCTGGTTCAGGTCGGTGACGAGCGCGAGGGTGCCTTCGGCGCCGTCGAGCCCCACGCCGTCGAAGGTCCAGGTCTGCGCGGCGTCCTCGCGCGTGACCACCGCGGCGGTGGCGCGGAGGGCCGCGGCGGAGCGGCCGCTGAACCGGTAGTCCTCGAGGGTGTCGGCGCCGCAGGTCTCCGCGAGGAGGCCCACGATCGCGGTCGTCGTCCGGATGGGGAGCTCGGCGTCGGCGAGCGCGCCCGCGCCGAGGGCGTCGGACACGGAGCCGAGCGTGCCGGGCTCGGTGCAGGCCGCGAGCAGGGCGAGGATCACGCGCCCTCCACGAGCGCGCGGAGTTGGGCCTCGTCGAGGGTCGCGACGCCGAGCTCGCGGGCCCGGTCGAGCTTGCTCCCGGCGTCGGCGCCGACCACCAGGTAGTCCGTCTTCTTCGTCACGCTTCCCGTCACCTTGCCCCCCGCGGCCTCGATCAGCGCCTTGGCGGCGTCGCGCGAGAGCGACGGCAGGGTACCCGTGATCACGAAGGTCTTGCCCGCGAACACTGTCCCGGTCACGACGCGCTCCGCGGCGGGAAACTGGACGCCGGCCGCGCGGAGCCGCCCGATCTCTTCGACGTTCTGCGGCTCGTCGAAGAAGGCCCGCACTTCCACCGCCACGGTCTCCCCCACGCCGAACACGGCCGTGAGCGCCGGCACGTCCGCCGCGAGGAGGGCGTCGATGGTGCCGAAGTGCCGCGCGAGGTCGCGCGCCGTCGACTCCCCCACCATCGGAATGCCGAGCGCCATCAGCGCGCGGTCGAGCGGGCGCGCCTTCGACGTCTCGATGGCGTTGATCAGGTTCTGGGCCGACGTGGCGCCCATCCGCTCGAGGTTCACGAGGGCGTCCCGCGTGAGGCCGTAGAGGTCGCTCGGGCGGCGCACGAGGCCGTGGGTGACGAGCTGGTCGACGATCTTCTCGCCGAGGCCGTCCACGTCCATCGCGAGGCGCGAGGCGTAGTGCCGAATCGCGCCGCGGGCCTGCGCGGGGCACCCGAGCCCGTTGGGGCACCGGATGAGCACCTTGTCGAGGTCGGCGGGGTTCGGCTCCCGCACGAGGTGCGCGCCGCACTGAGGGCACGTCTCGGGGTAGGCCACGGGCGGGCGCTCGGCGCGGCCGGGCTCGTCGACGGCGCCGAGCACTTCCGGGATCACGTCCCCCGCGCGTCGAATCTCCACGAGATCGCCCTGCCGCAGCCCGAGCACCCGCGTCATCTGGTGCTCGTTGTGGAGCGTCGCGTTGCGCACGGTCACGCCGCCCACGCGCACCGGGGCGAGGTTCGCCACGGGCGTCACGGCGCCGGTGCGCCCGACGGAGAACAGCACGTTGTCGAGCCGCGTGCGCGCGGTGGGGGGCGGGTACTTGAACGCGAGGGCCCACCGCGGGGACCGGGTCACGAACCCGAGGGCGTCCTGGAGGCCCCGGGAGTCCACCTTCACCACGGCGCCGTCGATCTCGTAGGGGAGGTCCTGCCGCTGGCGCTCGATGTCGGCCACGGCGGCGATCACCGCGTCGAGCCCGACGCACACGCGGTTCAGCGCGTTCACCTGGAAGCCCCACGCCGCGAACTGCGCGAGCAGGGCGTGGTGGGAGTCCGGCGGCGCGTCGAGCACGCCGGCGGAGTGGGCGTAGAAGTTCAGGGGCCGCTCCCGCGCGCTCTTCGGGTCGAGCTGGCGCATCGTGCCCGCCGCCGCGTTCCGCGGGTTCTCGAACGGCTTCTCCCCGGCCGCGGTCCGCTTCGCGTTCATCTCCTCGAAGCCGCGCAGATCGAAGAGCACCTCGCCGCGCACCGTGACGCGCGCCGGGTAGGGCGGAACGAGCGTGGCGGGGATGTTCTTGATGGTGCGGAGGTTGTGCGTGACATCCTCGCCCGTGACGCCGTCCCCGCGGGTGCCGCCCGCAACGAAGCGGCCGTTGTCGTACACGAGCTCCATCGCGAGCCCGTCGAGCTTCGGTTCGACCACGTAGGCGATCACGTCCGGGGCGTCGACACCAAGCGCGCGCCGGAGGCGCTCCTCGAAATCACGAAGGTCGATCCACGAATCTTCGTCGACACCCTCCCGCTTGTAGCCGTTCTGCAGGGAGAGCATCGGCACCTCCCGCACGAAAGGCACCAGCGCGGCGACCGGCGCGCCCCCGACGGTGCGCGTGGGGCTGTCCTCCCGCAGCAGCGCGGGGTGGAGCGCCTCGAGCGTCTCCAACTCGCGAAAGAGTTCGTCGTAGGCGTAGTCCGTGATCTCCGGCGCCGAGAGCGCGTGGTACAGGCGGTTGTGGCGGTTCAGCTCGTCGACCAGCCAGTCCATCCTCGCGCGGTCGTCCACGGGGCCCCTCAGAGACGCTGCCGCATAACTTCCGTCGAACGTCTCGCCACGGCCACGCGCGCGCGGTAGGATCGCCCCCCATGCCGACGACCCGCGAGATCTTCGCCGCCTTCCCGAGCCGCTACATCCCCGGGCGGATCTCGAAGCCGATGACCTACTACTTCAGCGTCGGCGACGACAAGTACACCGTCCGGCTCGATCCCTCGGCCTGCACCGTCACCCCCGGGAAGACGGAGAACGCCGACTGCGTGGTGAAGGCCGATCCCGCCGTGTTCGAAGCGCTCGTTCTCAAGGGCAAGGCCCCCGGCCCCATCGACATCGCCCGCGGCAAGTTCAAGACGAACGACCCCTCCCTTCTCCTGGCGTTGAAGGACTGCTTCCGCACGTCCTAGGCGCGCCGCCCCCGCGCCCGCACTCCCCCGCGGGCCTCCTCCTCCCTCCCGGCACCCCCCATGCCGCTCGACCTCGGCTCGCTCCGGAGCCAATCCATCGCCGAGCTCATCCAGACGGCGCGCACCTGCAACATCGAGAACGCGTCGAGCCTCCGCAAGCAGGACCTCGTCGCTGCAATCTTGCGTGAGTCCGGGAGCGCCCCCTCCGACGGGAGCGGCGTGCTCGAGATCCTCCCGGACGGCTTCGGGTTTCTACGCGCGCCCGAGTACAGCTTTCTGCCCGGCTCGGACGACGTCTACGTCTCCCCCTCGCAGATTCGGCGCTTCAACCTCCGCACCGGCGATCTCGTCGGCGGGCAGGTGCGCGCGCCGAAAGAGAACGAGCGCTACTTCGCGCTCATCAAGGTGGAGAGCGTCAACGGCGAAGCGCCCGACGCCGCGCGGGAGAAGGCGCTCTTCGAGAACCTCACCCCCGTCTGGCCGCGCCGCCGGCTCACGCTCGCCGATCCCTCCCTCGGGCTCCTCGGCCTGCTCGCGCCCCTCGGCTACGGGCAGCGCGCCGTGGTCGTGGGCCCGCCGCGCTCCGGCCGCTCCGAGCTCATCCGCCGCGTCGCGCACGCCGTGGCCGCCGCCCACCCCGACGCCGCCCTCTTCGTGGTGCTGGTCGCGGAGCGCCCCGAAGAGGTCACGGACGTCGAGCGCACCGTGCCCGGCACGGTCCTCGCCACCACGTTCGACGAGCCCGACGCCCGGCACGTGCAGGTGGCCGAGATGGCCATCGAGCGCGGCAAGCGCCTCGTGGAACACAAGCGCGACGTCGTCGTGCTGTTCGACAGCCTCGACCGGTTCGCGGCCGCCGCGGCCGCCGCGGGCGGGTCCGTGAACCCCGGGGCGCTCGATCCCAGCTCGCTGCTCCGCGTGCGCCGCGTCCTCGGCGCCGCCCGCGAGCTCGAAGAAGGCGGCTCGTTCACCCTCTTCGCCACGGTCGACGCCGGCGGCGCCGTCTCCCGCGCCGTGGGCGACATCGCCACCGCCGAGATCCGCCTCGACGCCGAGCTCGCCCGCACTTCCCCCTGGCCCGCGCTCGACCTGCGCGGCACCACCACGCTCCGCGCCGATCGGCTCCAGACGCCGGCCGAAGCCCACCTCGCAGCCCGCGCCCGCGCCGCGGGTTCGCTCGACGCCGCGCGTGCGTTGCTTGACAAGCAACCCGCCGCGGGTGAATAGCGCGTCTTTCGCGCGGGACAGATCCCGCTGGAGACACAGATGAAGGCTGCCATCCACCCCAAGCTGAACAACGTCGTGTTCGTCGACACCGGCGCGAACACCGAGTTCGTGACCCGCTCCACCCTGTCGTCCAAGACGCAGAAGGACATCGACGGCGTCTCGCACTACGTCATCCAGGTCGACATCTCGTCCGCTTCGCACCCGTTCTACACGGGCAAGCAGCGCGCGCTCCAGGCCGAGGGCCGCGTGCAGAAGTTCAACAAGAAGTACAACATCCCGCAGGGCTAGCGCCACCGGCCGCGTCGAGTGCGGGGGGTGGTTCATCCCTCCCCGTCTCGGCGTCGTTCTCTCGCCCACGCAGCGGCGAAAGAACCGCCGGTACCGTCCAACGGGTGGTCACCGGCCCTCCTTGCGGCCGCTCGCCACCCGTGTATTCGGGGGCCGCGTCCCTGACCCGGCCGCTCTCCCACGGGGGGGCGGGTTCCCTTGGATACCGCCATGTTCCTGCGTCTTGACGACATCGAGGCCCGCCACGCCGAGCTGGAACGCCAGCTCATGGACCCCGCCCTCTCCGGCATGCGCGACCGCTACAAGCAGGTCACGCGCGAGCACGCAGAGGTGTCCCGCATGGTGGACATTGCCCGCGAGATCCGCGCCCTCGAGACCGAGCGGCAAGACCTCGCGGAGCTCCTCGCCGATCCCGACATGCGGGAGATGGCGCTCGTCGACAAGGAGCGCATCGACGCGCGCCTCCCGGTCATCGAGCAGCAGCTGCGCCTGCTCATGCTCCCGGGCGATCCCTACGAGGGTCGCAACATCCTGCTCGAGATTCGCGCCGGCACCGGCGGCGACGAAGCCGCGCTGTTCGCCGGCGATTTATTCCGGATGTACGCCCGCTACGTCGAGAAGATGGGCTGGCGCATCGAGGTGCTCGCCGCCTCGGAGGTGACCGTCTCGGGCGCGCAGGCGGGCTTCAAGGAAATCGTGTGCCAGGTGAGCGGCGACAACGCCTACTCCCACCTCAAGTACGAAGCCGGCGTGCACCGCGTCCAGCGCGTGCCGGCCACCGAGAGCCAGGGCCGCATCCACACCTCCGCCGCGACCATCGCGGTGATGCCCGAGCCCGACGAGATCGAGATCAAGATCGCCGACAAGGACCTCCGCATCGACGTGTTCCGCGCCGGCGGCCCCGGCGGCCAGTCCGTGAACACCACCGACTCCGCCGTGCGCATCACCCACATCCCCTCGGGGCTCGTGGTGCAGTGCCAGGACGAGAAGTCGCAGATCAAGAACAAGGCGAAGGCGATGCGCGTGCTCTCCGCGCGCCTCCTCGAGAAGCAGCGGTCCGAACAAGCCGCCCTCGAAGCGGCGGATCGCAAGGCGCAGGTGGGCAGCGGCGACCGCTCCGAGCGCATCCGCACCTACAACTTCCCGCAGAACCGGGTCACCGATCACCGCGTCACCAACGCGGACGGCACCACGTTCACGCTCTACAAGCTCGAATCCATCATCACCGGCGAGATGGAAGAGCTGATTACCGGCGTCACCAGCTACTTCCAGGCGGAGCTGCTCCGGGCGCACGAGGGCGCGTGAAGCCGCTGGTCGAGGTCCTCACCTCCACCACCGCCTGGTTCAAGGAGCGCGGCATCCCCTCCGCGCGGCTCGACGCCGAGCTGCTGCTCGGCCACGTGCTCGGGCTCGACCGCGTGCGGGTGTACCTCGCGTTCGACCGCCCGCTCAAGGACGAAGAGCTCGAGCGCCTCCGCCCGCTCGTGCGCCGCCGCGGCAACCGCGAGCCCCTCGCCTGGATCCTCGGCCACAAAGAGTTCTACGGCCGCGACTTCGTCGTGACACCCGGCGTGCTCGTGCCGCGCCCCGACACCGAGACGCTCATCGAGGCGGTCCTCGCGTGGATCCCAGCCTCCTCGGCCTCTGGGGGCGGGGGGGGAGCCCCCCGCAACGCCCCCCCCGCCGCGAAGACGTCCCTCCCGTGGACCGACGCCGTCGCGGCGGAAGCCGCCGCCGCCACGCCGGCCCTCTCGCCCGAAACGGACACCGCCGCGACCGCCGCCGCCAGCGCGGAGCAGGCCGAACCGCCCCGCGCGGGGGGCGTTGCGGGGGGCGGCAGCCCCCTGCCCCAAGAAACCCCCGATCAACCCGTGTACGTCGCCGACATCGGCTCCGGGACAGGGTGCATCGGCCTCACCCTCGCGCTCGAACGCCCCGCGCTCCGGCTCTACGCCGTCGACCGCGCGGACGAACCCCTCGCCGCCACCCGGGCCAACGTCGCCGCGCTCGGCCTGGACAAGCGCGTGGCCGTGCTACGCGGGGATCTCCTCGCCGCGATCCCCACGAATCGGCCCAT
>CAXNIN010000153.1:0-9908 GCA_964202365.1 Myxococcota bacterium
GTCGGCCCCGGTCGCGCGGGCCTGTTCGGCCGCGTGTTCCTCGCCGCCGTCGTGTGCGCGGTCGCGCTCCTGCCCGCGCGCGCCTACTACGCCGACGCCCTCGATGTCTCCGGCTCCGCCTTCTTTCCGGCGCGCCGCCTCGGTCGCACCGCCGACATCGCCGACTCCGTCGTCACGCTGCAACGTTTTCTTCACGGCTCGGCCGGCCGTGCGGACGCTCGCCAGGCCGTGCATGTGGTCTTCCAACCCTGGGTGCTCCTGGCCACCGTCGCGCTCGCGCCGCTGCTCCGGGCCCGCGGGGCGCTCGTCGCGGTCGGGCTGGTCGCGCTCGGCGTCGGGCTCGGGCTCGGCGAAACGCTCATCGACGGCACGGACTTCTACCGCGACGCGGCCGGCCGGCGCCTCACGCTCCCCGCGGCGTGGCTCGCGCGCTCGGGCTACCCCCTCGGCGAAAGCGGCATGTACTACCGGCTCATTCTCCTCGCCGCGTGCGGGCTCGCGCTCTCGGCGGCGCTGGTCGTGCACGCCGCGGCCGAGCGTCGGGGGCGCATGGCGGGCTTCGTCGTCTCCGTGATCGTGTTCGGGCTCGCGTACGGTCAGGCGCACACGGTGCTTGCGCCGATCTGGTCGCGGCCGGTTCGTGAGGTTCCGGGAGTGAACGTCGCGCGCGCCATCCGCGCCGCGCCGGGGGAAGGGGCCGTGCTCGACCTCCCGCTTGCAACCCAGGATTATGGTGGGCAAAGCTACGTTCGTCTCGCCGCGGTGCACGGGCGGCCCACGACCGGCCTGCCGCGCCGCATGGACCCCCGCGCCACGCCCGCGATCGGCCTGCTCGACGTGCGCGTGAGCGCGGCGTTGTCCTCCGCCACCCCCGTGGACCGCCTTCGGGCGATCGGGGTCGGCTTCGTGGTGTGGCACGACGAAGTGCCCCGCGAGGGCCCGTCGCGGCTGGCCGAGCTCACCGCGGTGCTCGGGCCTCCCCGGCGCGACGGCGACGTCTCGTGGTGGGCGTTGTAGGTCGAAGGCGGCGGTTTCGGGGCACCCGCTCCGCGGTGCGGAGGCGAGGGGAGCGACGTGGGGGCGTCGGCGGCTCCGTGGTCCGAGCAGCCTGCTACGCGTGGAGCCCGAGGTGTTCGGCGACCGCCGCGACGAAACGTCTGGGCTCCTCGACCGGGCCCATGTGCCCGGCGCCGTCGAACGGCAGGAGCCGCGCGTTCGGCAGGCCCGTCGCGAGCACGCGGCACACGCCGAGCGCGGCGCGGGGCGACCGGGACCCCGCCATCAGCAGGGTGGGGCATGGGGAGACGAGCGCTTCCAGCGGCGGGGCCTCTGCGGAGAGCGCCCGCACCTCCAGAAAGCTCTTGCGCCCGGTCGCCCGCAGCGCCGCGCGGCGGCCCTCGGGGAGCCGCGCCCAGGCGCCGGCGCCGTTCCAGAAGTCGATGAAGGCGGTGAGCCACGCTTCGTCGCCGCCACTCTGGGCGTCGAGGAACGCGGGGGTGATCGCCGCGTCGAGCGACGCGAGGCCCTCGGGGTCGCGACCGCGGAGCACGCCGAACGCGACCGGCTCGTACACCGCCACGGAGCGCACCCGGTCGGGGCGGGCGGCGGCGGCGAGGAGCGCGAGGAGCCCGCCGAACGAGTGCCCCACGAGGTGCACCGGCGCCGCGGCGCGGTCGATCACGGCGTTCACCACCGCGAGATCCACGGCGAGGGCGTAGCGGTCGGGGTCGGGCCAGGGGTCGCTCGCGCCCACGCCGAGGAGGTCGGGCGCGAGGCACCGGAACCGGTCGGCGAGCCGCGGGAGGGTGGCGCCCCACTGCTGGGCGCCCATGCCGGAGGCGTGCACGAACACCACGGGCGGGCCCTCGCCGCGGTCCGTGAGGGCTACCCGGCGGCCGTCCACGCGGAGCAGGTTCACTGGTCGCCGTCGGCGTAGCGGAGCTCCACGCAGGCGCCGCGCGGGTCATGGTCGGAGCGCACGCCGCCCCACGGGAAGCGCCAGGCGAGCGGGCCGGGCTGCGGGGGCGGCGCGTAGAGGAGGTCGTGCACGCTGCTGGCGAGCCACTCCCGCAGGATGGCGTCGTGGAATTCCTTGCGCGCCATCTCCCAGTCGGGGTTGCCGCGCACGTCCTCCGCGGGGCGGCGCACGGCGTACCGGAGCTCGATGCCGACGAGGCGATCGACGAACCGGAGCGCCACCAGCACGGCGCGGCCGCGCGTGTCCGCGGCCTCGCGCACCAGGAGGCCGGGCGGCCCGGCCGGCGCAAAACCCATCGCCCGCGCGCCTTCGGGCGTGGTGCCGACGCCGAGGCAGCCGTCGGCCAGCGACAGCCCGCCGGTCTCCCGGTCGATCACCAGAGCACCGGGTTCGTGGTCGCCCCCCACCACCGGCCGGAGAGCGCGTCGTTGCCGCCCGCGCGCCCGCTCGACGGGTCGATCACGATCACCTCGCCCGCCGACGTGAAGCCGTAGAGCTCGCCGTAGGCGTACCCGAGGCCGTACACGTCGCTCACACCCACCGTGCCGCGGCGGCGGGTGGTGCCGGAGTCGGGGTCCACCTGAACGAGGCCGTCGCCGCCGGTGACGGTCCAGTACAACATCCCGTCGGGCAGGCCGATGATGTCGCCGGAGGTGTAGTATTCGCCGGATGCGACGAGCGGGGTGAGGCGCCCGGTGGCGGTGTCGATGAACGACACGCCGGGGCCCGCGCCGACGAGCCGGCCGTCGGACACGAAGGTGAGACCGGTCATCGACTCGTCGAGGTAGGCGACGAACGTGCACACCCCGGTGCTCGGGTTGATCTGGTAGAGCGCCTCGAAGCTCACGCCGTACATGATGCCGTCGAGGTCGATCGCGATGTCGGTCATCCCGCCGCTGATGGGCGTGCGGCCGTCGACGAATTCGCCGAGTCGCGTCGCCACGCCGGTCCCGGGGTCGAAGCTGAACAGCGTCGTGTCCGTGTTGATGTACGTAGACTCCGTCGCGACCTCACCGGTGTCGGGCACGACCACCTCGCCCGAGTCGGTGTCGGCGGTGTCCCCGGTGTCTTCCGCTGCGGTGTCCACCGGCGCGCCGGTGTCATCGGGCTCCTTCGCGGGAGGGTCCTCCGCCTTCCGGTTGAGGTCGTAGTCCGTGCAGGCGGCGAGAAGAGCAATGACCGAGAGGAGTCGCATGGGACGTTCCGGGGCGGCGTGCGCGGGTTAGAGACCTCGGCCTTCGAAGGACCGATGCGGGGACGTCTAACCGTAGCGCCGAAGCCCGGCGTTCGGAAATGAAACCCGCAGTGGGAACGAAGGAAAGGGCCGGAGCGCCAGGTGCGCGTGGGGGGCGAGTGGGGGCAGAAGAGCTGAAGCACGAATGCGGGATCTTCGGGGTCCTCGACGACCCCGACGCCGCGCGGCTCTGCTACCTCGGCCTGCACGCGTTGCAGCACCGCGGCCAGGAAGCCGCGGGCATCGTCACGCGTCGCGAGGGCGAGCTCAACGCGCACAAAGGGCAGGGACTCGTTCAGGAAGTCTTCACGGAAGCGTCGCTCCGCGAGCTCGAAGGCGACGCCGCCATCGGGCACGTCCGCTACGCCACCACCGGCGGGAGCTCGCTCCGCAACGTCCAGCCCTTCCTCGTGCGCACGAAGGAAGGCCAAGTGTCGGTGGCCCACAACGGCACGCTCACCAACGCCGAGGCGCTCCGCACCGAGCTCGAAGAGCGCGGGTCCATCTTCGCGACCACGTCCGACACCGAGGTGATCCTCCACCTCCTCGCCGGCAGCGACCAGAAGACATTCATCAACCGCCTCGTCGACGCCCTCCGCCGCGTGGAGGGCGCCTACTGTCTGCTCTTCCTCACCGCGCGCCGCCTCGTGGCCGTGCGCGACCCCCACGGCTTCCGCCCGCTCGTACTCGGGCGCCGCGGCAACGCCTGGATGGTGGCGTCGGAGTCTTCCGCGATCGAGTTCGCGCAGGGGCAGGTGGTCCGCGAGATCGAGCCCGGCGAGATGGTGATCCTCGAGGACGACCGCGTCGAGTCCATCCGCCCGTTCCCGCGGCAGCCGCGCCGCGCGTGCATCTTCGAGTACGTCTACTTCGCCCGCCCGGACACCACGCTCTTCGGCCGCGAGGTCTACCCCGCCCGCGTCCGCATGGGCGAGATCCTCGCGCGCGAGTTCCCCGTCCGCGCCGACGTCGTCATCCCGGTGCCCGACAGCGGCACGCCCGCCGCGCTCGGGTTCGCCGCCAAGAGCGGGCTCCCGTTCCAGCTCGGGCTCCTCCGAAGCCACTACGTGGGCCGCACCTTCATCGAGCCCAGCCAGCGCATCCGCGACTTCGGCGTGCGGCTGAAGCTCCAGCCCGTGAAGTCGGTGGTCTCCGGGCGGCGCGTCGTCGTCGTCGACGACTCCATCGTGCGCGGCACGACATCGCAGAAGATCGTGCGCATGCTCCGCCAGGCCGGCGCGGCGGAAGTGCACATGCGCATCTCCAGCCCGCCGATGACCGGCCCCTGCTACTACGGCATCGACACCCCCGAGCGCGAACAGCTCATCGCGCACCGGCTCGACGTCGCCCGCACCCGCGCCTTCCTCGACTGCGACTCGCTCGCGTACCTTTCGATCGAGTCGCTCCGCGAGGCCGTCCAGGAGGACGGCACGCGCATGTGCGACGCGTGCTTCACGGGGAACTACCCGATCCTTCCCGTCGAACCCCGGCCCACGGCGCAGCTCCCGCTCTTCGGAGAGCCCGGCTCGGAGGGGCGCCCCGAAGCGCCGCGTGGGCGCTTTCTGGTATAATCCGGGGCCAAATGCCCATCCTCATCGGCGTCGATCTCGGTACCACCAACACGGCCGTCGCGGTCCTCGAGAACGGGCGTCCGCGCGTGATCGAAGACGAGCGGGGGTACAAGGTCCTCCCATCGGTCGTCTCGGCCAAGGGCGAGGGCCGGTTCGTCGTCGGGCAGGCCGCGCACAACCTGATCCTCGCGCGCCCCGAGCGCACCGTGTACTCGGTGAAGCGGCTCATCGGCCGCCGCTTCGACTCCCCGGAGGTGCAGCGTGTCCTCCCGCGCGTCGGCTTCGCCCTGCGCGAGGGCCCCGACGGTGGCGTTCAGCTCGAGGTAGGCGACGCCTGGATGACCCCCCAGGAGGTCGCCGCGATCGTGCTCCAGGTGGCCCGGGGGATCGCGGAGAAGGCCCTCGGCGAGCCGGTGGAAGAGGCGGTGATCACCGTCCCCGCCCACTTCAACCACGCCCAACGAAAGGCCACCCTGGAGGCGGCGTCGATCGCTGGGCTCCGTTGCGAGCGCCTGCTGAACGAGCCGACCGCGGCCGCGCTCGCGTACGGGCACCGCCGCAACATCGACCGCACGCTCGCGATCTTCGACCTCGGCGGTGGCACGTTCGACGTGAGCGTGCTCCGGCTCTCCAACGGCGTCTACGAGATCCTCTCCACCAACGGCGACACCTTCCTCGGCGGGGAGGACTTCGACTACCGCGTGGTGGATCACCTCGCCGACACCTTCAAGGCCAGCAGCGGCATCGATCTGCGCCGCGACCGCGCCGCGCTCCAGCGCCTCAAGGACGCCGGCGAGCGCGCCAAGTGCGAGCTCTCCTTCTCCGACCGCGCGAGCGTCGTGGTGCCGCACGCGGCTCCCGGTCAGAACCTGGAGACCACGCTCACCCGCGTGCAGCTCGAGCAGATCACGAACGACCTCGTCGAGCGCTGCATCGACATCGCGCGCGACGCCGTCGTGGAAGCCGGGCTCACCATCTCCGACATCGACGAGGTCATCCTCGTCGGCGGTCAGACGCGCATGCCGCGCGTGCGCGAGGCGGTCGCGGGGCTCTTCGGGCGCGAGCCGAGCCGGAGCGTCCACCCCGAAGAAGCGGTCGCCATCGGCGCCGCCGTACACGGCGCGAGCCTCGGCGACGTCGAGGGCCCCCCGGCGGTGCTCCTCGACATCACCCCGTTCGACCTCGGCATCGACGCCGCGGGCGGGCTCTTCTCCCGCATCGTGCCCCGGAACGCCCGCGTCCCGTGCAGCGAGGCGCGCATCTTCGCCACCGCGAGCGACGACCAGACCGCCGTGCGCATCACCGTGCGGCAGGGCGAGAGCCGCATCGCCGAGGAGAACGAGTTCCTCGGCGAGTTCCTCTTCGAGGGCCTCACGCCCGCGCCGCGCATGCAGACGAAGGTGGCGGTCACCTTCCGCATCGACGCCAACGGCATGCTCCACGTGAGCGCGCTGGAGCCGGGGACAGGCGTCAAGCGCAACATCGCCATCCGCAACTACGCCGAGCGCACCCGCACCGTCGTCGCCCCCACCGGGGCAACCGCGAGCCCCGCCGGAGGCGCGCCGCCCGCCGAGGTGGCGAAGTCCACGAAGAAGAAGGCGGGCTTCTTCGAGTCGCTGTTCGGCTCGAAGTCCGGCAAGGGCAACAAGCAGGCCGCCGCCGCTCCCGCCACGCCGCCGGTCGCCCCCGCCGCGGCCACAGTCGTCGGGGCCGCGTCGGTGGCGCTCCAGCCGCCCCCCCCCATCGCGCCGCTCCCGCCGGCGGCGCCGCCCCCGCCGGACGCCCCCCCCGACGCCGCCGACGGCATCGACGGCATCCTCTCCGGCGACGCGCTCGACGAGGTCGAGCCCGACGGCGTGATGGCGTTCGAGATGCCCGCCGACCTCGGCGAAGAAGACCTCTACGACCCCCACACGGCCGGCCCCGCCTCGTTCGGCCTCGCCGGCGCCACGCAGGTGGGCGGGTCCGGCAGCGATCCCTTCGCGGATCTCGGCCCCGCGCCGACGGCACGCGGCCACGGGTCGCACGCCGCCCCGGCGCCGCCGGCGGGCCCCACCCCCGTCGCGCTCGACATGGACCTCGGCGGGCTCGATGCAGCCGACCTCTTCGCCTCCGCCCTCGCCGACCTCGACACGGACGACCCCCCGACCGACCCGAACCGGCGCTTCTCCGGCTTCAACGCCACGCTCGCACCCTTCGACGACCCCCCCGCGGAGGCCCCCCGCCTCGAGGGCGGGCTCCGCTTCGAGCGGCTGGTCGAGCCCGCGGTGGACGACCTCGGCTTCGGCGTCGACGAGCCCGGTGCGGCGACCGACGACGACGACGACGGCCTCGGCTTCGGCTTCGCGGAGCCCGAGCCCGCGCCCGAGCAGGACGGCGACCCCGACGCCGCCGGCGAGATCGGGTTCAGCCTCCTCGACCCATTGCCCGACGCGGGGTTCTCCGAGTCCGTCGAGGACGAACCTTCTGTGGCGGTGTCCGCGCGGCGCTCGGCGGAGGGCGCCGACCGCTTCGGGTTCGCGCTCGCCTCTCCGGAGGCCCCGCCGGAGTCCTCGTCGGACGAGCACTCTGCCCGGAGCATCGCTTCGTTGCCCCGCCCCACCCCCGTGGAGCGGCGTGACGCGGCGGCGACCGAAGTGTTCACCCGGCCCGCGCCGCTCGACGAGGACGCCGAGTTCGTCTTCCCGATGTTGGACGACGAGCCCGCGGCGCCCATCAAGAAGCGCAAGCCGGCGCGCGTGAAGCTCACCTACAGCGACCGCGACCAGTTCGTCTCCGAGTACCGCGCCAACCTCTCCCGCGGCGGCGCCGTGATTCGCACGGAGAAGCCGCTCGCCACCGGCCGCGAGTGCGTCTTCGAGATCAGCTGCCCCGGGATTCCCGAGGCGTTCCTCATCCCCGCGCGCGTCGTACGCATCGTCGCGGACGGGATGGAGGTCGCCTACGCGCTCGAGCCCTTCGAGCGCGACGCCCTCCTCGCGGTCCTCACGCGCTGAGACCCCGACCCGGGGGCGGCCGCGGCGCCGTCCCGCGGGCGCCCAGACCTTGATAGGGGCGCCGCTATGTGGACGACGGATGAGGAGCTCTCCTGCGATCGCTTGGCGGGAGACTGGCAGATCTGGCAGCTCAAGCGCGGTCATCGGTTCTCGGCGGACGACATGCTCACCGCGTGGATGGCCGCCGAGGTCGCCCCCGACGCGCGCGCGCTCCTCGATCTCGGCGCCGGCATCGGGTCCGTCGGGCTCATGACGTTGTGGCGGATGGCGCCCGACGCCCGGCTCACGATGGTGGAGGCCCAGGACATCAGCCACCACCTCGCGCGCCGCACGGTCGCGCACAACGACCTCACTGAACGCATCACGCTCCGCTACGGCGATCTGCGCGATCCCGCCTCGGTCCCCGAGGCGGCGCACTTCGACCTCGTCACCGGCAGCCCGCCCTACCTCCCGCTCGGGAAGGGCGTCGTCTCGCCCGTGCCGCAGCGCGCGGCGTGCCGGATGGAGCTCCGCGGGTCCATCGCCGACTACGCCGTCACCGCCGCGCGCGCGGTGCGCCCCGACGGGTGGTTCGTCGCCTGCTTCGCCGCGAACGACCCGCGCGGGGAAGCCGCCTTCGCCGACGCCGGCCTCCACCTGCACATTCGCCAGGACGTCGTGTTTCGCGCCGGGCAACTCCCGATGATCGTGCTGCTCGCGGGGCGCCACGTCCCCGGTGACACCGATCGGCGCGCCCCCCTCCAGATTCGGGACGCCGCCGGCGAGTGGACCGACGCCTACCTCGACCTCCGCGAGAAGATGGGCAACATCGTCGAGCGGCGCGGCGCGGTCGAGGCATGACCTCCCCCCTGCTCGCGTCGCTCGGCGGTCGCTGCCCCGCCTGCCGGGAAGGGAAGCTCTACGAGCATTTCCTCATGTTGTACGAGCTCTGCCCGGCGTGCGGCGTGCGCTACGAGCGGTACGTCGGCACGCGCACCATCGCGACCGTGCTCTCGGTCCTCGTCGGCGCCGTGGCCGCGTTCGGCTTCGATCGCCTCGTGCGCGGCGTCGGCGGGCCCACGTGGGTGCTCGTGCCGGCCGCCGCGGTGTTCGGGGCCGTGCTCTACCCGATCTTCCGCAACCTCGCGGTGTTTCTCCTCTGGCAGAACGGCCTCGTCACCGTCGATCCGCCCGAGAGGGAGGACGCCCGTCGCCCCCCGCCGCCGCTCCCCGAGCCCTACGGCCCCTCGATGCGGGCCATCGTCGCGTTGCCGCTCCTCGACGACCCCACGAGCATGGACGAGCCCCTCCCGAGCGCGGACGACCCCACGGAAGACCGTCACGAATAACCTCGGGCGCCGCCGGGACGCGACGAGAGAGAGACGGTTGGAGCTCTGTCGTTTCGCGGAGGGCCGTCGGCGCGCGGCGCCCACCGTGTAACCATACGTCTCGGCGTGGCGAGAAAGCCCGTTCTCGGACGTCCTACTACGCGGAGGTGCGCATGGCTCGCTACCTGCTGTACGGGTTCGGGGTGCTCACCGCAGGGTGGGGGGTGCACGAGACGTTCTCCGTGCGGCCCGATCTCCTCGCGCTGGTGCACTTCGTCTACGTGATCCTGATGGCCGCGCTGGTGGTGCGCCTCCGCGTGGCGCTCGACCGCGAGCGCGCGCTGGCCCGCACCGACGTCCTCACCGGCGTCCCGAACCGCCGCACGTTCATGGAGGCCGCCGACGCGCGCATCCGCCGCATGGGGCGCGACGGCGCGCCGTGCACCGTGCTCTACCTGGACATCGACGGCTTCAAGGTCATCAACGACCACCAGGGCCACGCGGTCGGCGACACCGTGCTCCGCGCGGTCGCGCAGACGCTCGCGGCGCAGGTGCGCGGGTGCGACATCGTCGCGCGCCTCGGCGGCGACGAGTTCGCCGTGCTCCTCGAGGGTGCTTTGGCCGAGCCGGTCATCTTCCGGGTGCGCGCGGCGCTCCGTTCCCTCGCCCGCGAACGCGGGTGGCAGGTGGGGTTCAGCATCGGCGCCGTCACGTTCACCGCGCCGCCGGCCAGCGCCGAGGAGATGCTTGGGCGTACGGACGCCGCTATGTACGCCGCCAAGCAGCAGGGCGACCACATCGTGTTCCGGGTGGCGTAGGGCG
>CAXNIN010000154.1:0-9878 GCA_964202365.1 Myxococcota bacterium
GGAAGCAGGCGCCGAACGTGGGGGTGAACACGAGGTCGAACTGGGCGTCCCACTGGGCGGTGAACACGCCGTCCACCAGGAAATCGGGCACCCGTTCGGGCGCGAGCGCGGCCGGGGCGCCCTCGGCGCTGATGACGCCCTCGTTCACGGCCCACTCGATGCCCTGGAAGCCGGCGGTGAAGGTGGGCGTCATGTCGGCGGTGAAGTTGAGCGTGACGCCGAGGAAGATGTCGAAGCTGTAGTTGATGAGCTCGGTGCCGGCGGCGGTGTCGATCACCTCCACGCGGTCCTGGTCGGCGCCGCCCATCACGAACGGGTCGAAGAACGTGGCGCCGTCCATCGCGATGGAGCGCCGGTCGATCTCGATGGTGTCGTAGTAGCCGTAGTCCGAGAGGTCCACGCGGATCTCGGCGACGGCGTCGAGCGAGGCGTTGAGCAGGTAGATGCCGCTCCCGGGGTCGCCCGCGAAGGCGATGGTGAGCGCCTCGGGCCAGGACAGCGCGCCTTCGCCCTCCATCTCCACGTCGGCGCCGCCGTTGGCCTCGATGCGGAACTCGACCGCGAGCGGGGAGCCCGCCGGGAGCGGGCCGGTCGAGTACTCGACGTTCGTGAAGAGCTCGGCGCGATCCTGGAGGAGCACGTCGGCGGGCTCGGAGTCGAACGCGGCGGCGAAGGAGATGAGCATCAACATCCGCGCAGGATACACCCGCGCGGGTGGTTCGCGCGACATCCTGGTACGCCTGATACTTCCATGCGCCGGGCACCCCGGTTTCGGGTCGGATTGAAGGCAATGGGTTGGGCAGGCGTCGAAGGTTGCGCTTATGCTGCGAGCCGACGGGCCCCGCCGGGGTCCGGAAGCCGCGGCCGAACTCGGGGGTCACCCCCGGAAACCGCACAGGAGCTCGCCATGACCCTCTCCCGCCCCTTCCTCGCCACCGCGCTCCTCGCGGCGCTCGTCCTCCCCCTCTCCGCCGCCGCGGCGCTGAAGGTGGAAGGCAAGCCCAAGGTCAGCTTCTTCGCTACCGGCAGCCCCGGCTTCCTCGACATCGAAGGCGTGTCCGGCACCGCGGTCGTCACCGACGACGGCACGAAGTTGAGCTTCGCGGTCCCGATGACCTCGGTCTCCACCGGCATCTCGCTCCGCGACGAGCACATGCAGAACGAGTACGTGAAGGTCGCGCAGTTCCCGAACGCCACCCTCACGGTCGCCAAGGCCGCCGTGCAGTGGGGCGCCGCGGTCGGCGAGAAGAAGACCGGCTCGGTTCCCGGCGAGTTCACCATTCACGGCGTCACCAAGCCCGCGACCGTCGCCTACACCACCTCGAAGACGAAGACCGGCTGGAAGATCACCGGCAAGTTCGACTTCGACGTGGCGCAGCACGGCATCGCCATCCCCAGCTACCTCGGCGTCACCGTTGATCCGAAGATGCGCGCGGAAGTCGCGATGGACCTCGTCGATGCGCCCTAGGCTCCACGCGCTCGCGGCGTTCCTCGTCGCGCTGGTCGGGCTCTTCCCGAGCCCGGCCGCCGCGTACCCGTGGATGGTGCAGCACGGCTACACCGCGTGCGCGCAGTGCCACGTCGATCCCTCCGGCGCCGGCACGCTCACCGACTACGGCCGCGGGCAGGGCGAGATCCTGCTGCGGACGCACTACGGAAAAGAGCAGGGCGATCCCGAGAAGATCTCCCAGTTCCTGTTCGGCGCCGTGCAGCTGCCCGAGGCGCTCCAGCTCCAGGCCGACGTGCGCGGCATGGTCATCCCCCAGCCCGGCAACGTCCGCGCCATCCTGATGCAGGGCGACGTGCGCGCCGCGGTGCAGGCGGGCCTGTTCACGGCGTCGGCGTCGGTCGGCGCGGTCAGCGAGGGCGGCCAGAACGCGTGGCTCTCGAGCAACGACAAGTGGAACCTCGTCGCGCGCGAGTATTGGGCCGCGGTGAGCCCCGCGAAGGGCCTGATGATCAAGGGCGGCAGGATGAACCTGCCGTTCGGCATCCGCACGGAGGATCACATCCTCTACGTGCGCAGCGCCACCGGCACCACCATCAACGACGACCAGCAGCTCGGCCTCGCCGTCTCGTACGGCACCCGCAAGCTCCGCGCGGAAGTGATGGGCATCGCCGGGAACCTGCAGGTTTCCCCGGACGTGTTCCGCAAGCGCGGGTACAGCGCGATGGTCGCCTACGCGGTCAACAAGCGCTTCGAGATCGGCGCGTCCAGCATGTTCACGCGCTCCGAGCTCGACACCGACACGCTCGCGCCGCGCGGCCAGATGGCGCACGGCATCTTCACGCGCGCGTCGCCGTTCGAGAAGTTCTCGGTGTTGGCCGAGGCGGATTTGCTCCTGGACAACCAGGACGGCGAGCGCTTCACCGGCGTCGCGACCGCAGCAGTGCTCGACTACGAGCCCGTCCAGGGCCTCCACGTCTTCGGGCTCGGCGAGTATTGCGCGCAGTCGCTCTCCGCCGAGGGCGACGCCGTGTGGCGCGGCGGCGGCGGCGTCCAGTGGTTCTTCGCGTCCCGCGCCGACATCCGCCTCGACGGCGGGTACGGCACCATCTTCTGCACGCCCGGTGGCGAAGCCCGTCCCTACGGCCTGCTCCAGGCCCACTTCTACCTGTAGGGGCGCGCATGTTGCTCTCTCTCTTCGTCGTGAGCGCGTGGGCGTCGCCCAACTACCCCGCCGAGCTCGAAACCCTCGCCGGCATGCCCTGCCTGCCCACCTGCACCGTCTGCCACGCCAGCAACAGCGGCGGCACCGGCACGGTCACCGCCGCGTTCGGCGTCGCGCTGATGGAACGCGGGCTCACCGGCCTCGGCGCGGTCGACGTGCTCACCTCCGCGTTCGACACCCTCGTCACCGACGCCGTCGACAGCGACGGCGACGGCACGTTCGACGCCGACGAGCTCGCCGCCGGCGAAGATCCCAACCCCGACGGCGTCGCGTTCTGCGACACGCTCACGCCCACGTACGGCTGTTTCAACGCCGCTCAGTCACCGATCTCTGCGCTCGGCGTGCTCGGCGGGCTGCTCGCGGTCGCGTTCGGCCGGCGCCGGGCGTCGTAGGGCGAAGGCAGGGAAATCCGGGGGCGCGGGCCTCCCGTCGCGGGTGGAACGTCGCGAGCCGGCGGGTGCGGGGGGTGGAATGCCCCTGACGGCCGGCGGCTCCCTCTTCGACGCCCGACGGCGCCGACGCCACCCTCCAGGGCACCACCGGGTCGCGCGTGGGGTTGTCACTCCACGTGCTCGGAGACGCCGACGCGCCGGTCGCGCCCCCGGACGCGTTAGGCCGGCCCCGTGAACGCGCCCGTCCTCGCCGCCGATCCGCACCGCCTGTTCCTCTGGAAGCCCGGCGGCATCCCGGTGTTCCCGCCTCACGCGAACCCGGCGGGCGACTGTCTCCTCGCGCGGCTGCTCGCGGCCGACCCCGCCCGCGCGGAAGGCTGGCCCGCGGGGTTCGAGGGCGGCATCGCCCACCGCCTCGACACCGCCACGTCGGGGCTCGTGATCGCGGCGCGCACGCCGGCGGATCTCGGCCCCCTCCGCGAGCAGTTCGGCAGCGGCGCGCTTCGGAAGCTCTACGTTTTCCGGTCGGCGGCGCCCGCGCCGTTCGCCGAGCAGGTGCGCTCCGAGCCCATCGCCCACCACCCCAACCGCAAGGACCGCATGGTCACCCGCCGCGGCCCGCGCACCGCGCACCGCGGCAAGTGGTACGACGCGTGGACGCGCCTGCGCGACCTCGGCGGCGGCTGGTGGGAGGCCGAGATTCGCACCGGCGTCACGCACCAGATCCGCGTGCACGCGGCCGCCGCCGGCATCCCGCTCACCGGCGACACGCTCTACGGCGGCGCCGAAGGCCGCCTCGTGCTCCACGCGCTGCGCGTGGTAGGACCGGGCTGGGTGTCGCCCGAAGCGCCGCTCCCCGATGATGTTGGAGGTCCCGATGTCCTGGTTCGACCGTAGCCGCGGCGAGCTCCCGCCCGACGAAGCCTGGGCGCGCCTCGGCGCCGTCGTCGAGCAGGCCGGCGTTTCCAAGGCGCTCCACCTCGCCGCGGGCGTGCACGGCCTGCGCCGCTTCGCGGTGCGCTTCGAGCTGCGCGGCGGCCGCCCGCGCGTCACCGGGCTCGAGTCCGAGCCGCTCCCCAAGGGCGGGGGCCCGCCCGCGGCCGCCGCGTTCGACGCCCACATCGGCGGGGTCGAGGCCGCGCTCGGGGCGCTGCACCGCCGCATGCCCGCGCCGTTTTCGTTCGAGCGCGGCCTCGTCGGCGTGGTGCGCGGCGGCGACGGGGTCATCGAGCTCGCGTTCCGCTTCGACGAAGACGCCGACACCTTCCGCCTCGCCGAGCTCCCGCCCCCCGACGGCGCACCCAACCCCGTCGAGGACCCCCACTACGTCAAGGCGCTCGCCGCGTGGGAGGGCCGCATCGCGCCGGTCCGCGCGCGGTGGCTCACGCCCGGCCGCGACGACACCTGGGCGCTCGAAGACGGCCGCCTCACCGTCACCGGGCCCGCCGGCGCCCGCGCGCTTCTCGCCGAGCCCATCGCCGTCTACTGGCCGCGCGGGAGCCGCTTCGAGTGGCTCACGCCCGAGCCGGTGGGCGAGGAGGCCCCCTTCGTGGAGCCGGTCCTCAGCGTGGAGACGAGCGCCGCCATGGAGCTCGCCGTGTTCGCGGCGGCGCGGCTGCGGCGCGCGGGCGTGTTCCAGGGCACCGTCGAGGGCGAACGCGGGGACATCGTGTTCCTCGCGCTCAAGGAGTGACGCGCCCGCGCACCCATCGTGACGGGAGCTCGTCCGGGTGGAAAAACGCCGGGTACAGCGCCAGCATCGCGTAGGGGAAAATCCCGAGCGCCATGGTGGCCGCGATTCCCACGTGGAGCCCCACCCCCACGAGCATCCACCACCGCCGCAAATCGAGCCGGTTGAAGAGGGCACGCAGGCGACCGGGGCGGGTGCGCGTGGCGCGGAACCACCACGTGAGGAGCATGGGGCCGGCGAGGAGCTCGAAGGCCATGGTGGCGGCGGTGGCGAGCTGGGTGAGGGGGTACACGCGGTCGAGCCAGCCGAACTTCCACGCGGCGATCGAAGGGTCCTGCAACACGATGTAGAGCGCCGACCAGTCTCCCCACGGCCACCAGGAGAGCGCCGACTTCTGGATGCCCGCGGTGAAGTACATGACGAGCACCTGGAGCACGAGCAGGTGGCGCGGCCAGGCCGGCACCTCGGCCTTCTCTCCGAAGAGGCGCGCGTCTACCGCCCACACGCGGCCCGCGCCCGAGAGCGCCAGCAAGAACAGGACGTTGCGCAGCATCAGATCGATGCCGCGGTCGGCGAGGGGGAGCACTTCGGCGAGCTGGGCGCTGGTGAACAGGGCCACGAGCGCGGCCACGGGGGTCAAGAACCCGACGAGGAGGCTCGTCAGCGACACCACCATCACGGAAAACGCGGCCCACGGCGTGGCGGGTTCGGCCGGGAACCAGCGGTACAGCTCGGGCACGGGCGTGCGGCTCCGCACGTCGCCGAAGCCGCCGATCTCCGGGGTGCCCCAGAGCGGAAGGACGAGGTCGAGGGCGTAGACCGTGGCGAAGTCGTAGAGGAGCACGAGCGCGACGAGGATGCGGATGAGCGCGAGCACCCGCGGGCTCTCGCGGTGCGACCAGAGCGCCACCCACCACGCCCAGCGCGCGCGCAGGCCGCTCACCGGGGCACGACGCGCTGGAACTTCACGGTCTGCTCGGTGTCGGGCGGCTCGCCGGGCGCCTTGGTGTGGAACCGGACGAAGCCGATGCGCGCCGCGGTGGCGTCCGGAAAGTCGGCGAGGGCGCGCGCGGCAAGCCAGTTGGCGAGGTTGTCGTACGATTTAGCGGGCTTGCGCGTGTTGCCGTCGTACACGCCGCGCACCCGACGGTAGGCGAGGGTGGTGCGCATCCACGTGGCGTCGTCGTCGAGGCCGGCGAAGATGCGCTCCCACGTGCCGCCGCGCTCGATCTCCACCGTGAGCTGGTGGGGAAACGTGTCCGGGAAGGTGAAGAGGCCCCACGCCTGGCCCGTGCCCGAGATGCGGAACCACGGGCGGAACGGGCCGAGGAGCGTGGTGCGAAGGTCGGCGAGGGCGGTGCCGTAGGTGATGGAGGCCTCGGCGATCTCGGCGTGCGTGGTGACGATGCCGACGCTCGTAAGGAGGTGCACCCACCGCCCGATCTCCTCCTTCGCGATCGGCGTGTCGAACTGCGCCCGCCGCACCGACTTCGGTAGGGGAGACGCCGCGATGCCGTGCACGAGGAGCGCGAACGCGATGAGCGCCGCGCGCACGTGCTCACGCACGGGGGAAAGCTACCGCCACGAGGGTGATCTCGCGGCGCCCCTTCGGCGTCTCGAAGGTGACGGTGTCGCCGTTCTTCCGGCCCACGAGCGCGCGGCCGAGCGGCGAGAGGTACGAAATGTGGTGTTTGTCCGTGTCGACCTCGTCCTCGCCGAGGATGGTCCACGACTGGGTCTCGCCCTCTTCGTCCTCGAAGGTGACCGTCGCGCCGAAGAGCACGGTCTCGCCGGTGAACTTCGTAGGGTCCACCACCTCGAGCGCGGTCAGGCGCTTCTCGAGAAAGCCCAGGCGACGGTCGATCTCGCGCAGGCGCTTCTTGCCGTAGAGGTACTCCGAATTCTCGCTTCGATCGCCGAGGCTCGCGGCGTAGCTCACTTCGGCGGTGATGCGCGGGCGCTCTTTGTGGAGGAGCCAGTTGTACTCGTCCACGATGCGCTTGTGCCCCTCCGGGCTGATGTACGACGGCATACGCGGACCGTATCCCGGAGCGCTCCGATCATGTCCCTCCCACGCATCGCCTCGCTCGCCCTGTTTGCGTCCCTCGCCGCCTGCACCCCCGACGAGGAGCCCGTCGGCGGCTGCCCGTGGCCCGACGCCCCCGTCGTGCCCGACGGCGTCGTCACCGAGTCCTGCGGGTGGTACGCGCTCGGCATCGGCGACCACCTCTACGTGAGCGTCTACCTCAACGAGCCCGAATCCCTCTGCTCGTTCGACGCGAGCACCGGCCTCGGCATCCCCGACCCCATCTACAGCTACATGGGCAACGACGCCCCCAAGTACACCTACGACATCACCGCCCAGGTTCCCGGCCCCGATCAGGAGTTCCTCGTCACCTGCGCGGACGGCACCGACTTCGAGCTGCGCATCGACGTGGAATAGCGCCCCGGTCGGCGGTGGACACCCCCCGGCGGACGTGTGAGACACGGCGTTCCCGCGGAGGTCTCATGCTTCTTCCCTACACCCTCGCCCTCGTCCTCGGCTGTCAGGGCGGCGCGCCCGCGACGGACGGCGAAGGGGCCGAAGCCACCGTCCTCTCCAGCAACGAGGGCGTGGTGGTCAGCGCCCCCGGCTACGTGGCGCGGGTCGAAGCGGCCTGGAAGGAAGCCGACAAGGTCACCATCTCGGGCGACGGCGCCGCGCTCATCAAGAAGGTGGCGAGCCCCGTGCTCGTCGACGTGCCCGACAAAGTCACGCCGATGGAAGGTGTGGAGCTCCGCGACCTGCGCGCGGACGCCAAGCTCAAGGAGCTCCTGCTCGGCACGGACGAGATCGCCGCCGCCGAAGCCGTGCGCGCGACGGGCGCCCGCGTCCTCATCGTCCACTCCGCGCTCCGCCCCTCGATGGACCGCACGAAGAACGTGCTGTCGCGGCTCTACAACCACGATTCGCTCGAGCGCTTCCAGCTCGCGCGCGTGGAGGAAGGCGCCCTCGTCTACCTCGTCGTCGACAAGCAGCTCCAGTTCACGCCCGAGCTGGCGAGCGCGTCCATCCAGTGGCTCCGCGCGCACCTCTCCGGCCAGAACCCGCCCCCGTTCCCCGCGGTCAAGGCCGAGCGCGGGAGCTGGGCCTTGGTCGCCTCGCTGCGCGGCCGCGGCCAGGAAGTCGCGTTCTCCCTCGCCGAAGGCGCCACGCTCGACCGCGCGCTCTTCGAGGTCGCGAACGACCTCGAGGCGTTCCACCGTCGTAACAAGGAGCCGCTCGGGTTCCCCCCGCTCCGCGACCACATGGCCGGTCTCGCCATCGAGATCCACCGCATCACGGAGCGCGCGCACGTCGTCCCCCGCGACGAGTCGTCCCTCCAGGACCTTTTTGAGATGGGCATCGACGGCGCCATCCTGCTCGACCGCCAGGGCGACAAGAAGCAGAGCGGCGTGTGGCCGGGCGCCGTCGCCGTGAGCCGCGGCCTCACCAAGGCCGACAACTTCCTTCGCGGCGTCGCGAAGGACTTCCGTTGGGACAGCCTCCGGCCCTGGCGCGAGCCCGAGACCGAGCTCGAGATCTTCCGGTCCGTCCACTACCTCGAGATCCCCGGCAAGGGCGTCGTCCCGATGTACCGCGGCACCCCGCCGGTCCCCATGGAGTTCGTCAACCAGACCACCACCAAGGAGTCCATCCTCCTCGCCGGCGAGTGGTACCTCGCGAACCTCATGCCCGACGGCGTCGTCACCTACAAGTTCTGGCCCGAGGACAACCGCTACTCCAACGAGTACAACCACGTACGGCACACCCTCGCCACGTGGAACCTCTGGCAGGCCTGGACGCTCGACCCCCGCCCCGAGTTCCTCGAAGGCGCCATCCGCGCCCAGGACTGGTCGCTCCGCTCGCTCGGCGAGAAGGACGGCATGGCGTTCATGACGCACGGCGGGCAAACCAAGCTCGGCAGCGTCGTCGTCGCGCTCATGGGCATGATCGAGGTGGCCAAGTCCACCGGCGACCGCTCCAACGACGAGCTCATGCGCAAGTTCGCGAAGTTCGTGATGTTCATGCAGGCCGACTCCGGCACGTTCCGCGGCTACTGGAACCCGCAGACCGGCGAGTTCATCAACCAGGTGAACGACATCGTCCCCGGCGAGGCCGCGCTCGCGCTCGTCATGCTCCACGAGTACTTCGACGACCCCCAGTACCTCGAGCCGCTCCCCAAGTTCTTCGCGTACTACAAGCCCTGGTACGAAGAGCGCAAGAACAAGCGCAGCGACGGCGGCCCCTGGCCGGCGTACACCTACGACAACGCGACGCGCCTCGAGCTCGTGCAGTTCGGCCCGTGGACAGTCATGGCCGCCGCCGCCTACACCCGCGTGCGGCCCGACGCCAAGGAGGTCTCCGACTTCGGCCTCGACGTCGCCAAGTGGATGATCGACACCTACGAGTACACCGAGGAGAACGCCCCGTTCCCCGACTACGTGGGCGGCTACTACAAGTTCGAGGGCGAGCTGCCCGCGATGCAGGCGTTCTGCTACGCCGAAGGCACCGCCGCCGCCTACGACATGGCGCTCCGCATGGACCCCACCCGCGCCCCCTACTTCGAGAAGCACACGCGCGAGGCCATCCGCATGGGCTTCCAGATGCAGCACGACGGTGTGGACTCCGTGTACTACAGCCGCCCGCTCGAGATCATGGGCGGCATCAAGTACGCCTTGAACGAGCCGAAGGTGCGCATCGACTACGTGCACCACGGGCTGTCCGCGATGTACCAGTGGCTCGTGGCCTCCCGCAACGACCCCAACCTCCCCGCCATCGCCAAGGCCGAGCCCGACGAGCAGATGAAGGCGTTCCTCAAGCTCCAGGACATGCCCGGCTACCGCGATCCGGGCCTCCCCGAGTGGCGCCGCACCGACCGCATCGCCTACCCGGGCACCGTGCGCCGCACGTCGGTTCCGCCCGCAGAGAAGGGGTCGATCGCCGTCAGTTCGCAGGCCAACACGAGCAGCGAAGAGGACGGAGCCGAGTAGGGGCGCGGGCCTCCCGGCGGCCCGGGGGCCGACGGCAAGCCGAGACGGCGGGGGGCGGCCCAACGCTGTCCCGGCTCGCGACGCTCCCCCAGCGACGGGAGGTCGGCGCCC
>CAXNIN010000155.1:0-9819 GCA_964202365.1 Myxococcota bacterium
CACGTGCCCGGTTCGCGCGTCGTGCGCCGGCGTTGGCGCGCCCGAACGGTACCCGGCGAAGGCGGCGAAGGCGGCGGTCCCCGAGGCCCACGCGGTCGCCGCGCGCATCCAGGAAGACGGCCGCATCCTCCTCGCCCGCCGCCCCGAGACGGGGCTCCTCGCCGGCCTGTGGGAGCTCCCCGGCGGGCTCGGCGACAACCTCGCCGCCGCGCTCGCCGGCCGTCTCGGCCTCACGGTGGCCCACGCGGCCCCGCTCGGCGTCGTGACGCACGTGTTCTCGCACCTCCGGCTCCACACCGCCGTCTTCGCTACCTCGGTCACCGGCGCCCCCGCCGCGATCGGCGGCGCGGACTACCAGGACGTGCGGTGGGTGCCCGTGGCAGAAGTGGACGGCATGGCGCTCTCTACGCTCGCGCGGAAGACCCTGCGGCTGGGATCCGCGCCCGAAGCCACGCGTCGCACGCCTCGAGCGCCGCGGCGTCCCGCCCCTCCATCGTGACGATCACGGTGTACGGCGTGGTCTCGAAGCGGGGATAGCTGCCGATCGCGACCGCGCTCCAGCGCTCCGCCGCTTCGGTGAGGGCGTCGGCGATCTCCGGCTCGCCCAGCTCGGTCACGAGGCGCCGGGTGGACAGCGGCACGCCGGCGAAACGGTGAGCGACGGCCTCGAACTTCATGCGAAAAAGAGCGGGGACACCGGGGAAGATGGCGACGTTCCGCATCACCACGAGCGGGTAGAACACGTCGCCGTCCCACCAGAGCTCGGCGCCCGCGGGCACCTCCGCCATGCGGTAGGTGGCGCTGTTCATCGGGCCCCGGCCGCGCTCCTCGATCACCTTCACGAGCGCAGCGTTCCGCTCGAGCGGGGCGCCAAACGCGACGGCGACAGCCGGAAACGTCAGGTCGTCGTGGGTGGGGCCCACGCCGCCGGAGGTGAACACGTGGTCGAACGCCGCGGAGGCCGCCCGCACCTCGGCGGCGATGACCTCGATCACGTCCGGGATGACGACGATGCGGCCGAGATCCACGCCGAGCTCGCGGAGGCGGCGCACGAGGTACGGCCCGTTCTCGTCCGCGAATTTTCCAGAAAGAATCTCATTGCCGATGACGATGACCGCGGCGGTTGGCATCCCGCCTCTGGTAAGCGCGTCCCTCCGCGCGCGCCACCCGCGCCGACAGGCCCCGAAGACGCTACCTTGTGGGGGTGTCGGATTCCACGTCGGGGACCCCGCCAGCGCCACCTCCCACCCCGCGGAGCCCGCCCGGCGCGCTTCGGCCCGACGCCCTCGAGGTGACGCTCCGCCTCGGCGACCGCGCCATCAACAGCCGCGTGACCTCCGCCGAGGGCGAGCTTCTCCCCGACGCCTCGCTGCCGCTCCGCGCCCGAAGGGACGGCGCCACCTGGGTAATCGACGGCCCCGGCGGCGAGCGCCGGCTCGACCCCACGGCGTCCGTGGCGCTCCAGCAGGGCGAGCTCGAGGTGCGGATCTCGCCCATTCGGCGGGTGCGGTTCGCGCGGTTCAATTTAGAACAGGGCGATCTCGTCCTGCCCGTGATCATGCTCGCGACGAGCGTGCTCGTCCTGCAGGTGAGCCTGTTCTGGGCGCTCTTCCTGCAGCCCGCCCCGGACGGCGGCGGCGGCTCCGAGCCGTCGCCCGAGTACATCGCGCGGCTCCTCGAGGGCCAGTACGACGGCAAGGAGCAGGGGGTACTCGCGCCCGCCACCAACCGGCCGAAGACCGGCGAGGCGCTCGACAGCTACTACCTCCAGCCCGGGCACGATGGCCCCCGCGACAAGATCGGGGGCGGCGAGAACGTGGGCGACACCATCCGCGACGGCGACAAGGAGGGCGAGGAGGCCCGCCGCGAAGCCGCGGCGCGCTTCACGCCGGAGGCCGGCGGGGACGACCCTCCGCTCGACGCCCCCGCCGTCGCCGAGCTGGACGACGCCGCCGAGAACGCCGAGGCCGCCGACGGGGAGTCCGATGAGGACAAGCCGATCGCCGTGCACGTCGACGAAGGCTGGGGCCTCACGGACTGGTACGACACGCAGGACGCCCGGAAGGACGCCCAGGAGATCGAGAAGCAGCTCGAGCTCGCCCGGGATCTCCTCCGCCTCGACCCCGACGACCCTCAGGGGCTCGTCACGCGGGCCTACTACGAGTACCTCGCCTTCGACTACGAGGCCGCGAAGCGCACGTACGAGCACTTCACCAAGCTCTACCCCGAAGATCCCGCGGGGTGGAACAACCTCGCGCTCGCGTACAAGCGGCAGGGCGAGTACACGAAGGAGGAGGCGTACTACCGCATCGCCCTCTCCCTCGCGCCCGACGACGACCACGCGCTGATGAACCTCGCGGTGTGCATGGCCCACCAGGAGCGCTTCGACGAGGCCGTGGCGCTCATGAAGAAGGTGGAGGTGCTCCGCCCCGACGACGCCTACGTGGAATTGCACTGGGCGAAGGTGCACGCCGCGATGGGCAAGGAGGAGCGCGCGTACCGTTCGCTCCAGCGCTCGCTCTCGATGATGCGAAAGCTCGATACGCTCCACAACATCGAGTTCCGACAGGACATTCGCGTCGACCCCGTGTTCGAGGCCATGCGCCAGGAAGAGCGGTTCAGCCGCCTGCTCGACCGCTACTACGGGGAACGCGCGGACAGTTGGTGGAACCGAAAGAAGAAGGCCCCTTGAGCACACGCGTCGCCGTCTACGCCGGCAGCTTCGACCCCGTCACCCACGGCCACCTCGACGTCATCCGTCGCGGGGCCACGCTGTTCGACGAGGTGATCGTGGCCATCGGCCACAACGCCCGAAAGCAGCGCACGCTTCCGCTCGAGGTGCGCGAGCGCGTGCTCCGCGAGGTCATCGCCGACATCCCGCGCGTGCGCGTCGACACCTTCGAGGGCCTCCTCGTCGACTACTGCCACCGCATCGGCGCGCGCGTCATCCTCCGCGGCCTCCGGGCGGTCACCGACTTCGAGTTCGAGTTCCAGACCGGCCTCGCCAACATGGACATGGCGCCCGACGTCGAGACGGTCTTCCTCCTCACCGAGCCGCGCAACATCTTTGTTTCCAGCTCGCTCGTGAAGGAGATCGCCGCGAACGGCGGCGACGTCACCCGCTACCTCCCGGAGCCCGCGCTCACCGCGCTGCGCGCGGTCCTCCCGCCCCGGTAGCGTTCGTTGGCCACGCGGCGGGGGGCGCCGCGGTACGTGCGCGCGATGGATGCCGTCTCCACCCTGCTCGACCGTGAGCTCCTGCTGTCGGGCCTCGTTCACGAGCTGCGCGGCGCCATCACCGCGGTGCACGGGTACGCCGAGCTCGACGCGTCGCCCCCCCGCGCCGCGCTCGAAGCCGCCATCGACCGCATGAGCGGCCTCGTCTCCACGATGGCGGAGCCCGTCGCCGCCCCGTCGGCGCGCGTCCAGCTCCTCGGCGAGTGGGTGCGCGTGAGCGGCCCTCCGGAGGCCCTGGAGCGCGCCATCGCCCTGCTCCCGCACGCGTCGCTCACCGTGGAGGCGCGCGGGGACATCGTGTGCGTCGAGATCGAGGGTGTGCCCGCGACCGAGCAGGCGCCCGGCTGGTCCGCGGCGCAGGTCTCCCGGTGGCTCGCGCAGGGTGGCCCGGGGCTTGCAGGAGCACGCCTTCGTATCGCCGCGCGAATCGTGGGTGCGCTTCGTTGTTCCTTCCCGATCGCGTGGGGGGAGAACGAGGGCACGATCACCATCCACCTCCCGCGCGGTTAGGAGCCGCAGCATGTGTGGGATCGTCGGCTACATCGGACCGCGCGCCGCAGCGCCGGTCCTCCTCGAAGGGCTCCGTCGCCTGGAGTACCGCGGCTACGACAGCGCTGGCATCGCGCTCCTGAACGGGGGCGTGCACGTCACCCGTCGCGTCGGTCCCGTCGCGAACCTGATGGAGGCGGTCGAGCCCGAGCTCCCGGGAACCACCGGCCTCGGGCACACCCGCTGGGCGACGCACGGCGGCGTCACCGAGCCGAACGCCCACCCGCACCTCGATTCTACGAATCGTATCGCCGTGGTGCACAACGGCATCATCGAGAACCACTCGGCGATCCGCGCGCTGCTCGAGGAAGAGGGCGTCCACTTCCGTTCGCAAACGGACACCGAGGTGCTCCCGCACCTGATCCGGAAGTTCTACCGGGGTGATCCGCTCGAGGCCGTGCGCGCCGCGCTCCAGCCCGTGCAGGGAACCTACGGCATCGCCGTGATCTTCGCCGATCACCCCGGCCTCATCATCGCCGCGCGCAACGGCTCGCCGCTCGTGGTCGGCAAGGGAGAAGGGGAGACCTTCCTCGCGTCCGACCCGCAGGCGCTCGCCGGCTTCACCCGCCAGGTGATGTACCTCGAAGACCGCGAGATCATGACGATCACGGCCGAAGGGTGGGACCTCTCCCGCCTTGACGGCGGCAAGATCTCCCACGCCCTCGAAGAGCTCGCCGAAGAGCTCGTGTGGACGGACCGCGGCGAGTTCCGCCACCACATGCTCAAGGAGATCCACGAGCAGCCCGAGAGCCTTCGCCGCTGCCTGTCCGGCCGCGTCGTCCCCGAAGAGGGGAGCGCCCGCCTCGGCGGCTTCGACCTCTCCCCGCGCGACATCATGAACATCAGCCGCGTCGGCGTGCTTGGCTGCGGCACGAGCTACCACGCGGGCCTGGTCGGCGCGGCCGCCATGGAAGAGCTGGCGCGCGTGCCGGCCTTCGCGGAGATCGGCAGCGAGTTCCGCTATCGCAACCCCGTGATCGACCCCACGTCGCTCTTCCTCGCCGTCAGCCAGTCGGGCGAGACCGCCGACACCCTCGGCGCCGTCAAGGAAGTTCAGGTGAAGGGCGGCCGCGTCATGGGCGTGGTCAACTCGGTCGGCTCGTCGATCGCGCGCTCGTGCGGGCGCGGCGTGTACGTGCACTCCGGCCCGGAGATTGCCGTCGCGAGCACGAAGGCGTTCACGTCGCAGGTCGCGGCGCTGCTCGTCGCGGCGCTCATGTTCGGCCGCACGCGGCTCCTCTCCGCGGACGAGGGCCGCCGGTTCGGCCGGGAGCTCCTCGGCGTGCCCGATCTCGTGGCCCGCTACCTCGAAAATCCGGGCGCCATCTCCGCCGCGGTCGAGCTCTGCACGAGCGGCAAGTACGTCTTCTTCTTCGGCCGCGGCGTCTCGCACGCCGTCGCGATGGAAGGTGCGCTCAAGCTCAAGGAAGTGGCGTACGTCCCGTGTATGTCGTACCCGGCCGCCGAAATGAAGCACGGCCCCATCGCGCTGATCGACGCCAACACGCCTGTCGTCGCGATTGTGCCCGATGACGTGATGCGCGACAAGACCCTGTCGAACGTGCAGGAAGTGAAGGCGCGCGGCGCCCGCACTGTCATCGTGCACTCGGAAGGAGACGACGCTTCGGCCGCCCTTGCCGACGTGTCGATCGCCGTCCCGAAGACGCGCTCGCTCATCAGCCCGCTCCTCACGGTGCTTCCGCTCCAGCTCATCGCCTACCGCGCGGGCCTCGCGCTCGGCCGCAACATCGACCGGCCGCGCAACCTCGCGAAGAGCGTCACGGTCGAGTAGGGCGGGGGCACGCCGCCGTCTCGGCTTGCCGTCGGCCCCCGGGCGCCGGGAGGCCCGCGCCTGTCCCCGCCGACCGGCCGCTACAACGCGTGCTGGTAGATGCGGTACGTCTTGTAGACGCGCGCTCCGAGCTTCTCGAGCGCGCCGCGCATGCGCGTGTTGTCCTCGAGAACCCAGCTCGCCTCGGCCCCTTTCACCTTGTTGGAGACGCCGGCGTCCCACGTGCGCCGGTAGAGCGGGGCGCCGAGCGCGAGCTGCTGGAAGTCCTTGTGGATGCCCAGGGTGAAGATGCGGATCTGGTCCACCTTGGCGCGCCGCGTGAGGAAATGCCACCATCCGAACGGGAAGACACGCCCGTTCATCGGTTTTACGACCTCGTTGAAGTCGGGCAGGGTGATGGAGAACGCGACGGCGCGGCCGTCGATCTCGGCCATGTAGCAATAGCGGGCGTCGAGCATGTCTTTCACGCCCTTGGCCATGTAGAGGAACTCCTCGTCCGACATGCGGACGAAGCCCCAGTTGTCTTCCCACGCCGAGTTGTAGATGGCGAGCACGCGGGCGCACTCGCCGTCGAAGTCAGATAGGTTGAACGGGCGGATCTTGACCTCGGGGTGGCGCTCCAGGAAGCGGTCCGCGAGGGCGGCGATGCGCGGCGGGCACGGGCCGTTGTTCTCCAGCCAGTACGCGAGCATGTCCTTGGCCTTCGTGAGGCCGAGGCGCTCGTACATCGCGGGGTAGTACGGGCGGTTCCACGTCATCAGCACGAGGGGGTCGCTGTCGAAGGCGTCGACGAGGAGCCCGCATTCGTGGTTCGTGTTGAAGTTGAAGGGGCCCATCACGCGCGCCATCCCGTGTTCGCGGAGCCAGCCGAGCGCGGTGTCGAGCAGGGCGCGGGCCACGTCTTCGTCGTCCACGAACTCGAAGAAACCGAAGAAGCCGACGTTGGCCTCTACCTTCTGGTAGCCGTGGTCCACCTGGGCCGAGATGGTGCCGGCCGGCTTGCCGTCCCGGTAGGCGATGAAACACTGGACCTTGGCGAGCTTGTAGTAGGGGTTCTTCGCCGGGTTCAGGAAGTGGAGGCGCTCGAAGCGCAAGGGTGGCACCCAGTGGGGGTCGTCCTTGTAGATGGACCACCACACGTCGATGAAGGTGCCGGCGTCCTTGGGCAGCGTGATGGGGCGGACGTCGATCGCCATGGCCTCTCCGAACGGCGCGGAAGCCTACGCCGTTGGCGTGCCTCGTCAACCCCCTACGGCGCCGCGCCCGCGATAGTCTGCCCCGATGGCGACACCCGCGCGCACCGCGTCTCCCGGGCGGCGCACCCCGGCAATGGTCGCCTTCCGCTCCGCGTCACGGGTGTGGCTCGCGGCGCTCGTCTCGGCCGGGTGCGTACCGGTTGAGCCCGACACCGCCGCGGCCGACCCGCTCGTGGTCGACCTCGTCTGGATTCCGAGCACGACCGACCTCACGTGGGAACAGGCGCGCCTCGGGCTCTGGTGGGCGCTCGCGAACCTGGGCGCGGCGCCCGCCGACGAGGCGGGGCTCGTCATCACCGAGGAGCGCTCGGATCGCGTCGTGTTCACGCTCGACCTCGGCGCCGTCGGGTTCCCGGAGGCGCGACTGCCCGACGTTGAGGCCGCCGTGGCGCCGGTGCGCGCGTGGTCCGACGACCCGGTGGACGTCGGGGCTTTCCTCCTCGCGACCCTCTACGAGCCCGGCCGTTACTACGCGATCACGGGCGCGTGCGGCACGGTCGACGCGTGGCGGGCCGCGCGGCAGGTGCCCGAGCCGACCGCCTACGCGGTGACGCGCTCGCTGCTCGTGGCGGGCAACCGCCTGATTTTACTGAACCCCGCCCCCCCGGGCGACGCCGCCGCCGCCGACGCCCAGACCGCCGCTTCCGCCGTGGCGAACCTCGGCTGGCTCGCGTCCGAAGGGGAGGGGAGCCTCGCCGAAGGCACGTTCGAACAAGTGGAGTTCGAGACCGTCGACGTGATGCCGAACGGGCAGCAGCGCTTCGCCGTGTACGGCGCCGACGGCGTTCTCCAGGCCGCCGGCGCCGCGAGCCCCGCCGGGCAGCCCGGCAAGTGCATGTGGTGCCACGAAGGAAACGTGCAACGCGGCACTTCAGAGAACGAGAGCGCGCCGGGGTACCTCGACTACGCCGGGTTCATCGCCGAAGTCGACGCCGCCGAGGCGTGGATGGGGGCCGTGCGCGGCGGCGCGCCCGTGCTCGAATTCGCGCCGATCGTGCACCAACACGCGGAGTGGCTCACGCTCACCTACCTCGAGCCCTCCGCCGAACGGGTCGCGCGTGAGTGGGGCGTTTCGGCCGACGAGGTGCGCGCCGAGGGCCTCCCCGTGCACCTGCACGACGAGTACCCCGAGCTCGGCGAGCTCTACACCCGCGCCGACGTCGACGCCGCGCGCGCGCGCCGCGAGCCCGGCTGGGCGCCGCTCGCCGCGCCGGGCTCCGACCGCGAGCTCGACCCCGGTCGCGCGCTCGTGGGCGCGGAGAACCCGGCGTGTACGCCCGGGGCCGGGGTCGCGACGCGTTAGCGGGACGGGATGGAGCGCATCGGCTGGCTCATCCCCGTACGCGACGCCGCGCGCTGGCTCGGCGAGGCGGTGCGCTCCGCGCTCGCGGAGTGCGGCCCCGACGACACCGTGCTCGTCGTGGACGACGGCAGTCGCGACGATCCTGCGTCGGTCCTTCCGGCGGATGCGCGGCTCCGTGTGATCCACCAGCCGCCGCTCGGCATCGTTCCGGCCATGGAGCGCGGTCGGCGCGAGCTGGGCACCCCGCTCATCGCGCGGCTCGACGCCGACGACGTGGCCCTGCCGGGGCGCATCGCGGCCCAGCGCGCGTTGCTCGCGGCAAACCCCTCGCTCGCCGCCGTGGGCGGTCGCGCCCGGATGCGCGCCGACGACGGCGTGGTGCCCGAAGGCATGCGCGTGTACACGGAGTGGGTGAACAGCCTCGTGGAGCCGCGCACCGGGCTCCTCGTCGAGAGCCCGCTCTTTCACCCGGCGGTGCTCCTGCGCGCCGCCGCGGTCGACGCCGTGGGCGGCTACCGGGACGGCGACTTCCCGGAGGACTACGACCTCTGGCTGCGCCTCGTGGAGGCCGGGTACGGAATCGGCGCGGTCCCCGACGACGTCGTGCTTCTCCGCGACCGCCCGGGCCGCCTCACGCGCACCGACCCGCGCTACGCCCGACGCGCGTTCTTCCCGCTCAAGCGCGACTGGGTGGCCCGCGTGCTGCTCCCGGAGCGCCGCCGCGTGGTGGTGTGGGGCGCCGGCCAGGCGGGGACGCCGTGGATTCGGTGGCTCGTGGCGGCCGGACACGACGTGCCCGCCGTGCTCGACCTGAAGCCGGGCACCACGCGCCACGGCGTGCCGATCCACAACCCGTCGGTGCTGCCGGATCTCACGTTCGATTTCCTGCTCGTGGCGGTGGGCGCCCGCGGGGCCCGCGACGAGATTCGGGGGCGGATCGCGGAGATGCGCCCCGAGCTGGTGGAGGGGCGGGACTGGTGGGCGGTGTCCTGACCGCCCCGCGGTCGGCGGCACGCGGGGGCGCAGTCGACCGCGCGAACGGCTGCCGCCGCGGCCGGCTCAGAACCCGACGCCGGCCTCGACACCCGTGTAGCTGACCACGTACGGCCCGGCGTACCCGGTGAACGCATCCCCGCCGACGCGGAGCTGCACGAAGGTGCGCGTGCGGGCTGCTTTCCCGAGGAGCGCGCCAGCGGCGCCGTACACGCCGGCGCCGAAGCCGATGTCGTCGTATCCGCCGATGCGTGGACCGAGGCCACCACCCGCGTAGAACGCCACCTTCCCGGCGGTCGGGAACGTGCGGAACAGGCCCACCTCGGTGAAGAGCATGCCCCACGTGCGGCCCTCGTCGAGGCCCAGGGGCAGCGTGAGCCCGATGTTGACCTCGAAGAAGTTGTCCTTGCTGTCCACGCGGTAGCTGAACACGCTGGAGAGCGCGAGCTGGAAGTTCGGCCAGTTCGGGCCGTGGAGGCCGAACTTGAAGCCGGCGGTGTCCTCGATGCGCGCGTTCGAGCGCTTCTTCGGTCGCGACGAATCGTCGTACGTGCCGCTCGGGTTCGGCAGGGGAACCTGCCCGCTGGAGACGGGCTCGGCGGCCAGCGCGGCGAGGCTCTCGGGGGTCTCGGTGCGGTCGGGGGTGGGCGGCGCCGCCGCCGGCACCTTGTCGAGCGGCACGTTCGCGG
>CAXNIN010000156.1:0-9735 GCA_964202365.1 Myxococcota bacterium
GGCGAGCGTCGCCGTCCGCGCGGAGGCCGCGGCCGCCCTCTCCGCGGCCGGGGTGAACCTCGACGCCCCCGCCACCGCCGTGGCCTGCGCGGAGGGGCGCTGCGGGCCGCCGGACGCGCGCGGTGGGTGCGCGCGCGCCCGGGACGAGCTGCGCGTGACGGTCACGAGCACTCCCACCGACGCCAAGATCGAGAGCTGCTACGGGCGCGGGAAGCCGCACCTCCTCGGGCTCTCCGTGCAGGGGCGGGCGTGGGCCACGGAGAGCGTCCCGCGCGACGGCTGTCCGTCGAGCTGGCGCGCCGAGGCGGCCTGGCTGCACGGCGAGAGCGTGGTGGTGCTGCTCGGGTACGACATCCCCGGTCACGAGGGGGTGTCACCCCGCCGCATCGCAGTTGTCGGGAAGTCACACTGACGTAAGTTTTTGTTCCGCGCGGCCGCGATCCGATCTACAACGAACGCATGCAGCTCTTCCTGCTCCTGACCGCCTGCGGCACCGTCGAGCTCGGGCTAGCCGAGGCCCCTCCGCCCGAAACCGCTAGGGCCCCGGCCGACGCCGACGTCGACCCCCCCAACGCGATCGTCGACTGCGACGGCGGCGCCGACTTCACCACCCTCGCCGACGCCATCGAAGCCGCCGCGGAGGGCGACCTTCTCCACGTCGGTCCGTGCACCTACACGGAGTCCATCGACTTCGGCGGGAAGATGCTCCGCATCGTCTCCACGAACGGGTCGGCGGACACCATCGTCGAGGGCCGGAGCGGGTCTCCGGTGGTGCGCGCCGCCACCGGCGAGGGCACCGGCACCACGCTTGCGGGCTTTACGCTCCGAAACGGCGGTAGCAACGGGGAGGCCGCGGTGGTGGTCGACTTCGCGTCGCTCCGCCTCGAGGACGTCGTGCTCGAGGACAACCGCGGGTACACGACGATTTACGGGGCGAGCGCCGACGTGGAGCTCGCGGGCGTCACCCTGCGCGACAACCGCGAGAGCTACGGCATGTCCATCTACATGTCGCGCGGCGGGCTGCTCGCGTCGGACCTCTCCGTGGAGTGCTCCGGGGCAACGGGCCTCTACCTCGGGCACGGCGCCGCCCTCCTCGATCGCCTCCAGGTCGACTGCGGCACCGGCACCGCCGTCAACTGGGAGCACGCGGTGGGGCACCTGCAGCGCAGCGTGCTCGCCGGCGGCGTGTACGTGCTGTCCGAAGACGACCACCCCGACGACTTCGTGTACGTCAGCAACACCATCGTAGACGGCTCCGTCGCCGCCACGTACGGCTCCGTCGTCGTGCGCAACAGCGTCGTCACCGGCGGCGTGAGCACGACCACCGTGTACCTCGACAGTCGCATCGAAGGCAGCGTCATCACCGGCGCGCGTTGCGGCATCACGTCGGACACCTCGGACTACACCATCCGCAACAACCTCTTCTGGGACAACGGCGCGAACGTGTGCGGCGGCGTCCTGACGGATCCCGTTGGGGACAACGGCAACGTCGAGGCCGATCCGCTCTTCACGGACGCCCGCGGCGGGGACTGGACGCTCGCCGCCGGCAGCCCCGGCATCGACGCCGGGCCGGAGGACGACGACTACGCGGATGTCGACGGCTCGCGCAACGACATCGGCGCGTACGGCGGCCCGCTCTCGATTGGGGGTGGCTGGTGAGCCGCGCTTCCGTCGGGCTCCTCGCCCTCCTCTTCGCCGCGGGCTGCGCGTCCAGCGGCATCAAGCTCTCCGACGGCGTCGACACCGCCGGGGACGACCCCCCCGGCCCGACCGGCGACACCGCGGACGACACGGACACCGACACGGACACCGACACGGACACCGACACCGCCGTCGACTCGGGCGGCGACACCGCCGGCCCCGAGCTCCCGCTGTGGGACTGGTACGTGGACTGCGAGGGCGGCGGCGACTTCACCACCATCCAGGACGCCATCGACGCCGCCACCTCCGGCGACCGCATCGCGCTCGCGCCGTGCGAGTACCACGAGCGCATCAATTACAACTCGAAGTACCTCGATATCTTTGGCGTCGAGGGCTCGTCCCGCACCGTGATTGACGGCGACTACGGCGGCACCGTCGTCGACGTGGAAAACGCCGAGAGCGACGGTGCCCGCCTCGCCGGGGTCACCATCGAGGATGGCTACGACACGTCCGGCGGCTCCGCGCTCGAGGTCACCTACGCCGCGCTGAAGCTCGAGGACGTCGTCTTCGCGGGCAACGGCGACAGCTACGCGGTCGCGCGCCTCCTCGTGGGCTTCGTCGACATGGTGGACGTCGTGTTCGAGGACAACGCCATCATCCCGGGCGGCCACGCCATCTGGGCGGACGGCGGGGTGCTCACGGCCACGCGCCTGCGCGCCGACTGCGGCGCGGGCGACACCGCGTTGTGGCAGCACAACGCCACGTTGCTCCTGGACAACGAGCTCACCTGCGCCGGCGGGTACGGGCTCGTCTCCTACCACGGCGAAGTGCACATCAAGCGGTCGCGGCTCGAGGGCGGAATCGCGGGGATCTACGCCTACGACGTGGATGACTCGCCGTCGGAGCGGGCGTACGTCTACAACTCCGTGTTCGGGGGCGGGGTGGAGGGTGCGCGCTTCGAATACATGAGCGTGTACGTGGCGAACAGCGTGTTCTGGGGCGGGGAGGCCGGCCTCGCGCTGCTCGCGAACAGCTCGGCGAGCTGGGTCATCGCGAGCGTGTTCATGAACGGCGCCTGCGGAATCTCGGCCGACGTTCCCTACACGGCCCAGTACAACGCCTTCTGGGGCAACACCCAGAACGCGTGCGGCACCACCGCGTCGAGCTCCGTCACGAGCGACCCGGGCTTCGCCACGTTCCCCGACGACCTCTCCATTCCGGGCGGCAGCCCGCTCGTGGACGCCGGCTACCCCGACGGCGGCTGGAACGATCACGACGGCACGCGCAACGACATCGGTCTGACCGGCGGGCCCTGGGCGGAGTGAACCTGCGCCCCGCGGGGCGCGCGGTTCGCGGGCGGCGAGGCCCCTCAATCGCAGTCGGCGGGGCTCCAGGCCGGCGGTCCGTCGCGATGGCGTAGGTGGCCATCGGACGCCGCGTGGCACGCCGCGCACGCCGGGATGTCGCCGCCGACGGCCACGCGGGTGCCGGCCTCGTCGAGCTGGCTCCAGTACCAGTCGTCGTCCTCGGGCGCGAAGCCCCGCACCTTCCGCATCGCCGTGAGGAGCTTCGGGGTGCCCTCGGGGTCCTGGAAGGAGGCGCTCACGAGGAGCGCGCCGTCGGGCAGCGAACTTCCGAGCTCCAAGCCGCGGATCGCGAGGGGGTTGGCATAGAGCCGCACGAACGGGCCGTGGTCGGCGTCGCAGGCGTACCGCAGGCCTTCCCACCCGGGCGGGGAGCCCCACGTCGTGTACCCCTCGAGCTCGGCGAGGAGCGCCTCGTCGTCGAAGACGCCCACCGTCGGGCCGGGCGCGCACGCGCCGAAGACGAGCGCGAAGGCGGCGAGCCGGAGCGTCATGGGGAGGATGTACCTCGATCCGTGTCGGCCGGCGCCCCGGCGCCGGGCGGCGCGATGTCGGCGCGCGCCCACAACGCGTACCAGCGGCGGAAGTGCTGCTTGGCCGTGCTGATTTGGGTGTACCGCCCGTGCACGCGCGGGTCGCGGAGCAGCGTCCGTTCGGAGGGGTAGATGGTGGGGAGGTCGTCCGGCGTGGTCGCCGTGGTGACCAGGAACGCTGGATCTCGGCTGAGAACGTAGTCCAGGTCGAACGGCTTCCCGGTGAGGTGGGGGTCTGTGAGCGAGTAGGGGTGGATGTCGATGACGTTGACGTTCGGCCCGGCGAAATACGGCACGACGCCGGCGTCGCGCGCGAGCAGCCACGCGCCGGGGGGCGCGAGGGCGGCGATGGTGCGGCCCATGTCCTCCGCGGGGTTGCCGGGGAGCGCGGTGTGCTGCGTGTCGTACCGAACCTCGACGCCGCGGGGCGGCCCGAACGTGAGCCACGCCACCCAGCCGGCGAGCACCACCAGGGCCACCCGGCGAGCGGCGGGCGCGAGGCCCTGCACCGCCGGCGCCGCCGCGCACAGGGTGACCGCGATCGGCGCCAGGAAGAGCCGTGCGCCGGGCATCCAGTTGTAAACGCGCATCGCGACGATCGACAGGCCCGCCGCCACCAGCAGGAGCGCCACGCGCGGCACGGTGCGGGGCCCGACGGCGGCGGCGAGCGCGAGCAACAGCGCGGCGCCCCCGTACAGCTCCGCGGACTGCCCGTAGTACCGCGCGTTCATCGCGAACATCTCGAGGAAAGGCTCCCGCGCCTGCGCCGCGAACGTGTTCGGGCCGAGGGTGCCGAAGTAGACGGTTCGCCCGAGGAAGTAGGGCACGACGACGCCGGCCGCCGCGATCGCGGGGAGGAGCGCACGGCGCGGATTGTCTAGCCAGCCGCGCGCGGCCGCCGCGAGCACGAGGACGCCCGCCGCGGCGATGCCTTCGGGGCGCACGAGGTAGAGCAGGCCGCCGAGCACACCGCCGAGGAGCGGCCGTCGGCCGTCGAGCAGGGCCCAGGCCGCGCCGAGCAGCGTCGCCACGTAGAGCGCCGTCTCCAGGCCGTTGGTGGCGGCAACGGCGAAGGCGGGCTGGGGCGCGAGCAGCGCGGCCGGCAGCAGGGCCCACGGAGAACCGCGGCCGCAGAGCACGGTCCCGAGGCCGGTGGCGCAGACGAGCGCGACGGCGCCGAGCGCGAGCCCCCACCCGGTCGCCCAGGTGGAAGGGTGGATCGGGAGCACCGTGCCGGGCGCCATCCAGAGCACCCACAGGAAGTTCGTGTAGCCCTCGACCGGCGGCTGGCCAACGTTGTAGACGAGCCCGTGGCCGAGCGCGAGGCTCCGCGCGTAGCGCAGGGACACGTAGGCGTCGTCCACCATGGAGGGGAGCGTCGGCCACGCCGACACCACGAATACGACCACGGTGAGCAGGGTCCCGGCGAAGAGGCGGCGGTTCACGGTGCCCTGATACCCCGTTGCCCTACCGGTGTGCCGATGCGCGCGCTACCGGCGCCGTATGGGCCTCCCTCATCGCGTCCGAAGCCGTCTTGTCCGCCTGATGCTCGGCTGCGCGTTCGCCGCCGTCCTGCTCTACCTCGGAGAAGTGGGCCTCCGCATCGCCGGCGTGGAGCCCGCGTACCGCGCGGGTGCCTCCGGAAGCTGGCGGATGACGCCCAACCTCGACGGGCGCGGCCTGCGCGGCCCGCGCGACAGCCACGACTTCAAGGTGACGACCAACGCGGACGGCCTGCGGACGACCCTCACGAAGGAGCGCACCCCCGGCGTCAAGCGCGTCGCCGTGATGGGGGACTCCACGGTCTTCGGGTGGGGTGTAGACGACGGCGGCGCGCTCTCCGACGGGCTCCAGGCCGAAGTCGCGGCGGCGATGCCCGGCGCGGTCGAGATCCTCAACGCCGGTCAGCCCGGGTACTCCACCACGCAGGCGGCGTGGCTCTTCGACACCGTGGTCGCGGACTACACGCCGGATCGCGTCATCGTGTTCATCCCGATGCACGACTTCAACCGCGTGCTCGTCTCGGATCGCGAGCTCCTCGACGGCGGCTCGGACGCCCGCGCGAAGGCGCGCGTGCTCCTCGCCTCGCACTCGCGCATCTACCAGCTCCTGCGCCAGCAGATCTGGCCGCTCACCGACACCGCGATGCTGCTCCCCGACCAGGACACCGGCGAGCCGCGCGTGCCCCGCGTGTCCGACGACGAGCGCGCCCGCGGCTTCGAGGCCATGCGTGCGCGCCTCGCGACGTGGGGCGGCGAGCTCATGGTCGGGTTCCTTCCCTTTCACGCAGACCTCGTGGGGCGCGGAGGCGATCGGATCGGGGTGCGTTGGGCGCAGGAATACACCGCGAGCTACGGCAACTCCGTGGTGGACGTGCGCGCGTGTTGCCACGGCGAAGACCTCGTGCTCGCCGACGATCGCGGGCACTTGAGCGCCGAGGGCAACCGTCAGGTGGGCGTGGCCGTGGCGCCGTACGTGATCCGCACCCTGTCGCGCTAGGAGCCCGTAGCGTCGCTACGGGCTCCTAACCACGGCGTCCCGCGTGGTAGCCTCGCGCGGGTGAGCCTCCTCCTCCTCGCCCTCGCGTGTACGGTCCCGGCGCCCGATCTCGCGCGCCCCGCCTCGGCCGAGCTGGCCCCGCTCGATCCGGCCTCCCCGCCGGCGGCGCGCGGCCCCGAGGAGGAGAAGCTCTACCAGCAACTGTACGCGGGGGAGCTGGGGGAAACGGCGACCGCGCGCGGCCAGCGCACGCGCCTCGTGGTCTGGCTCGCGTCGCTCGCCCTCACGGAGGACCAGCTCCGCGGGCTCGCCGCCGCGGCAGACGAGGTGCGCGCGGGGGATGCGGCGGTGCGCGCGGGCCGGGCCGAGGTGGACGCGAAGGAGACCGCTGCGTTCGGCCCGATCTACGCCGCCATCGACGCCCGCCTCGCGCGCGCGGAGCCGCTCACCGAGGCCGAGGGCGCGGCGTTCGCCGCCCAGCTCGCGGCCGCGCGAACCGCGGTGTACGCCGGCGAAGATCCGCGCATGGCCCACTACAAGCGCATCCGCGCCGCGCTCGCCGCCGTGCGCCCGTGGATCGCCACGCTCTCCGACGAGCAGCGCATGCGCCTCGGGGAGAGCCGGTTCCTCCTCGGCAGGAAGCTCGGCCCCTTCGTGAACCCCGGCGACTACGGCGATCTCGTCGGCACCATGTGGGACGGCGGCGACTTCGGCTCGCTCCGCGCCACCGTGCGGCCCACCGACGAGGGCCACCTCGACCTCGGCGGACTCTGGAGCGTGGAGGCCATGCAGGCGGGGCCCGATCGCCGCCTCGAAGGGTTCCAGCTCGAAGCCCTCGTGTTCCTCGCCGTCCTCGAGGACGCCCTTCCGGACGCCATCGCGATCCGCCTCGGCGAGCTCCCCGTCGAGGCCCCCGTGGGCGCCGGGGCGGCACCGGCGGTCCCCGCGGCTCCGTAGCCCCTACGGCCCTCCGCCCAGCACAACCTCGCCCACGGCCTCTCCGCGCGCCACACGCCGCTTCGACGTCGCGCCGGCGGCGTCGGTGATCACGAGGTCGACCGCGGCGAGGTCGCCGCGCACGTTCACGCGGAAAGGCCCGGCGGCCCCGAGCCGAACGCTCGACACGACCGCGCCGCCGTCGCCGCGCACCTCGATGCTCACGGGCGGCGCCGCCGCGCGCACCGTGCCCTCGACCGCCCACCGCGGCGCGTTCCCCACGGCGGGGCCGCCTTCGCCGGGCTCGGGCGGGCCGGGGGGCGTTCCGGGGCGCTCGGGGCCGCCTTCTCCGGGCGGGGCCCCTTCGCTGGTCGCGACGGCGCGCGAGCCCGGGAAGAGGTTCCGCTGGGGCGAGGAGGGGTCGAGCTGGCCGGGGATGCGGCCCTCGGTGAGCGTCTCCCACGCGAACGGGGTGTCGCGCGCAAGGAGCTGGTTGCCGGGCCAGCCCGCCGCGTTCAGCGCGGCGCGGGCGGTGTCCGCGAAGATCGCGTGTCCCGCGGCGGAGGGGTGGAGCACGTCGACGAAGAGCGCCTCCGTGTCGCCGCCGGCCTGCATCGCTTCCTTCGTGGAGATCCAGGGCGCGCCGTGGTGCTCCGCAACGCTCTTCTGGGCGTTGAAGTACACGTCCCAGGAAGCGCCGTCCTGGTAGAGCCCCTGCACCATGCCCATGTTGCACGGCGCCACGAACGCCACGCCCACGCCGCGCTCGGCCGCGGTGCGCGCCATCCAATCCAGGTTTTCGCCGTAGCGGGTGATCGGGACGCGCCGCACGCCGTCCGTCGGGTAGCGGCTCTCCTTCGTCCAGGTCACGAGGCGCGCGCCGGTGCCGCCTCGCACGGAGTCCAGGTTGGTGGCGAGCAGTCGGAAGAAGTGGCTCGCGAAGAGCGGGTTCTCCCGCGCGGCGCGGGCGGTCTCGAGGAGGTCGCGGTCGTGGTAGGGGTCGACGTTGTTGTCGCTCCACACGTTGCCGACCAGCAGCAGGTCGGGCTCGAGAGACCAGCCTCTCTCCTCCAGAAACAGCCGCGACTGCTCGGTGGAGTAGCCGGGAACCCCGCCGTTGAGGACGTCGACGTCGAGGCCCTGGGCGCGCAGCCCCGCCTCGAGGCGCGCCGAGAAGGTGGCGTCGTCGGCGACCCCGTGCCCGAACCAGGTGCTGTCGCCGACGAGCAGCAGGCGCAGGCGCCCGGCGGGCTTCGGAAGGTCGGGCTCGGCGCCCCGCATCCCGAGCGCGTTGACGGTGGCCGTAACGGTCCCGTTTTGCCGCACGCCGGGGGAGAGCCCCCACAGGCGCGACGGGTGCCCCGTCATCACGATGCCGGGGTTGTCCACCAGCTTCCACGACGGGATCTCCGCCCCCACGGAGCGCGCCGCGGCCTCCGCTCCCGCCGCCACGAGCGCCAGGAGCACCCCGGCGGCCACGAGCTTGAAGCGGAGCGACCGCCGCGGGGCCGCGCCGCTCATCGGGCCGCGGACTCTTCCACGAAGCCGGCCGCCGTCTCGACGAGGCGGAAGGTGCGCTCAGCCGTCTGCACCACCCACACGGGCCCGTCGCGACGCGCAGTCACACGCTGCAACGTGGCCACGCCCGGATCTTGCGTGAGCACGCACACGCAGCCCATGCCGGTGGGGAGGAGGTCGGCGTAGTCGGTGATCGTGGCGGTATCGGCGGCGGTGCCGGCGAGGAGCGTCGCGACCGAGCCGCCCTGGCGGAGCAGGCTCTCCGCGGCGTCGCCCACGTGGGAGGGGCGGAGGTTGGCGGAGCGATACACCGGACCGCCGTACACGCCGGGCACCGTCACCTTGGAGGGCACCACGACGAGGACCCGGTGGTGCCGGGCCATGGTCGCGAGGAGCGGCTTGAGCACGGCGTCGGCGTCGGCGTCCGGCACGATCCAGAGGTGCAGCCCGTCCGAGAGCGACGGCGAGCCCGACCCGAGCAGGCCCGGCTCGGGCACCACCGTCAAGCTGCCGGCGCGCGTGACGGGCGCGCTCGGGCGGTTCCGGAACCACAACCATGCCACGCCGACGAGCACGAGCACGCCGAGCCCGAAGCCGATGTAGAGCGAGCCGTCGTCGCCCGATCCGGCCGCGCGCCGCGCGCCGGGGAGGGAAAGCGTGGCGCCGCCGCTGCCCGCCCCGGGGGACGTTTCGCCGCCGCCCGGGGGCGTTCCGCCTTCTCCGGGGGGTGTCCCGGGCTCGCCGCCGGGAGGGGTGCCCTGCCCCGCGGGCGGATCAGACGGGGGGCCTCCCGTCGAAACACCGGCTTCAACGACGATAGTTCCGCCGGAGAGGCTCACCGCGAGGTCGCGCGCGGTGTCCTCGGGGTTCCAGGAGACGGTCCCGCCTTCGAGCACCTTGCCGTCCACCTCCACCGACACCGCGAGCGTGTCGCCGTCCACCATGGAGGCCCCCGCCCACACGCCGTCGCCGGCGCTGACATCGGGGTTCGCACCGTTGTCCTTGCATTCCACGCGCACGGGGTCGCCGGTGGGCGGCTTGAGGATCACAACCGCGGTGGACGGGGCGCTGTCGGCCACCTCCAGGCGGATCACGAGGCCGCGCGCCTGCGCGTCGGCGGTGCCGATGAGCAAGGGAAGCACGAAGAGCGGGGCGAGCAGCATGGGACTCCGGAGCCCGAGTGCCGCACGATACCACGCGGACGCGCGCGCCTAGGGGCGGGGGCGAACGGGGTGGTACGGGGC
>CAXNIN010000157.1:0-9699 GCA_964202365.1 Myxococcota bacterium
GAGCTCGCCGGCGAGGGCGTTCTCGAGGCCGTAGACGCGCGCGATGCCGTCGCCGACCCGGAGGACGGTGCCGGTCTCGGTGATCGCCACGCGGGCTTCGTAGTTCTTGATCTGCTGCTTGAGGATCTGGCTGATCTCTTCGGCGCGGATGTCCATGGAGTCCTCGGTGGGCGGCGTACCGCCGGGCGACTAGGCCTGGGAAGGGTTGACGAGGGAGAGCTGGAGACGCTCGAGACGGGTGCGGAGCGACGCGTCGAAGACGCGGCCTCCGACCTGGGCGACGATCCCGCCGAGGAGGGCGGGGTCGACGCGGGTCTCGAGGACGACCTTCTTGCCGGTGGCCTGCGTGAGAGACCGGGTGACGGCCTCGCGGGTGCTGGCGGTAAGGTCGGCCGCGGTGGTGACCGTGGCGCGGACGCGGCCGGCCTCGGTGTCCGCGAGGTCGCGGTACTCGCGCACGATCTCGGGCAACGCCGCGAACCGCTCCTTGTCGAGGAGAAGGCGCAGGAAGTTGACCGTGTGCGGGTGGAGGGCGACGCCGGGGAGGAGCCGGTCGAGCACGGAGCGGCGCTCCGCCAGGGTGAACACAGGGTTCGCCATGACGTTCGCCACCTCGGCGCCCTGGAGCAGGCGGGCGAAGCGGTTCAGATCGTCGCCGAAGCGGTCGATCTGGCCTTCGTCGCGGCCGATCTCGAGGAGCGCCTTCGCGTAGCGGCGGGCGAGGGAGCCATCAACCATTGGGGGTCTCCTTGTCGACGGCCACCAGGAACTCGCGGGCGAGCCGCTCCTGGTCATCGGGGGTGACCGAGCGCTTGAGCGTCTCGCGGGCGAGCTGCACGGCGAGGCGCGCGGCTTCACCGCGGAGCTCGTTGCGGGCGCGCGTCGTCTCTTCGCGGATGGTGCGCTCGGCGGTGTCCTTGAGGCGGGCGGCGTCCGCCTCGGCGCGCTCGGCGATGCGGGCGGCTTCGCGGTCGGCCTCGACAGCGGCTTCCGCCTTCATCTCCTCGACGCGCTTGCCGAGGGAGACGAGCTTGGACTCGATCTCCGCCGCGCGAGCCGCCGCTTCGTCTTTCAGACGCGCGGCTTCGTCGAGCTGGCCCTTCACGCCGAGGGAGCGGTTCTTCAGCGAGTCGCCGATGGGCTTCCGGGCGAACCACACGAGGATCGCGAGGAAGATCACCAGGTTGACGGCCTGGAGGGCGATCATGTCCCACGGCACGCCGTGGGCCTCGGCGCCGTGCGCACCTTCGCCGCCGCCGGCGGCAAAGGCGAGGCTCGAGACGTACAGGGCGAGCATCAGGCCTCCACCTGGGGGAGAGTGCGGCCGAGCACGCTCACCGCGACTTCGCGCGAGAGGGCCTGCGCGGTGCCGGCGAGCTCACCGCGCGCGGCGACGGTCTCGCTGCGGAGCGTCGTGAGCGCATCGGTGATGCGGCGGTCCGCGGCGCCGCGGGCTTCCGCCACGATGCGCGCGTACTCGGCCTGGGCGGCAGCGCGACGCTGGCCACGGAAATCCGTGACTTCCGCCTGCGCTTTCGCGAGGGCAGCTTCCCATTCTCCGAGACGACTGCCGGCCTGCGCCTGAAGCGCTTCCGCTTCCTTGCGCGCGCCGATCGTCGCGTTCGCACGCGCGTCGAGGTACGCCAACATGGGCTTGTAGAGGATGAAGTGCATGCCTGCCACGAGCACCAGGAACGGTGCCATGAGCCAGGCCGTGAGCACCAGATCCGGGATGATGTTCATCGGATCACCCGTAAAGGGGCGGCGAGTTATCGCGCGGAGCCCAACAGGGCAAGGGCATCCGACGCCGTCGTGCGCGGCGTTCGCTCCCGCGCTTGCCTCCCGCGCGCCGCGCCGTGAATGAAAGTGCGGCGCCGTTCGTGGTAGAAGAGCGCTCCGAGGACCCCGTATGACGCTTCTCCGTTCCATCCTTCCGCTCGTCGCCGCGGCCCTTCTCGTGGTTCTCCCGAGCGCCGAGGCCCAGACCCCCGCCCCGGTCACAACGCTGAAGATCGCCACGGTCGCCCCCGAAGGCACGCCGTGGGCCGATGGTTTGAGCCAGCTCAAGAAGCAGGTGGAGGCGGACTCGAGCGGAAAGATCGCCGTACGCACGTTCCTGGGCGGTGTCCTGGGCGACGAGAACGAGTCCGTTCAGGCGTGCCAGCGCGGCCAGATTCAGGGCGTCGGCGCCTCGACCGGCGCCATCGCGTCGATCGTGCCCGAGCTCGCGGTGCTGGAGCTGCCCTACCTCTTCAAGAGCGAAGCCGAGGCCGACTACGTCCTCGACAAGGTCATCCTCACCACGATCGAAGCCGCGTTCCGCAGCAAGGGCCTCGTGCTCGGGTTCTGGAGCGAGAACGGCTACCGCAGCTTCGGCAGCAACTGGGGCCCGGTGAAGACGCCCGCCGACCTCAAGGGCCACAAGATGCGGTCGCAGGAGCACGAGCTCCACCTGCAGATGTACCGGTCGTTCGGCGCGTCTCCCACGCCGATCCCGGTCACCGAGGTGCTCACCTCGATGCAGACGAAGGTCATCGACGGCTGGGACAACACGCCGCTCTTCGCCTTCGCCGCCCAATGGACCGGTGCCACGAAGTACCTCTCGTTGACCCGGCACATCTACCAGCCCGCGGCGATCGTCTTCAACAAGTCCTGGTTCGACTCCCAGCCGAAGGACCTGCAGGCGATCATCATGAAGGCCCGCACCGGCCTCGCGCCGCAGATGCGCAAGGAGATCCGGGCGCTCAACCCGATCCTCATCCAGAACCTCTCCGAGATGAAGGTGAGCGTCTACACGCCCACCGCCGCCGAGCTCGCGACGTTCGAGGCGCCCGCCAAGGCCGCGCGCGACGCCTACATGGCGAAGGCTTCGGCCGGCGAGAAGGCGCTCTACGACCAGATCACCAAGGGTATCGCGGCGTACCGCGGGGGCGCCCGGTGATCAGCGCCCTGGACCGCCTGGACGCCGCGATCGTCCGGGCGGAGCGCTTCGCCGTAGCGGGCATGTTGACGGTGATGGGCCTCGTCGTCTTTCTCGACGTGTTCCACCGCGTCAGCACGCGCAACGAGAGCCTCCTCGCGAACCCGGCGTTCGTGGCCGTGGCCGGCTCCGTGGTAGCGGTGCTCGGGTTCCGCACCCGCGGCGCCGACAACGCGGCGGCGAAGGGTGTCGGCGTGGGCGTGGGCCTCGCGGCTGCGCAGTTCGCGTTCGTTCGGCTCGTGCCGAACGGGCTCGTCTGGTCGCAGACACTCGCGCTCGGCCTCACGCTCTGGCTCGGCACGATGGGCGCGTCGCTCGCCGCGCACTCCCGTCGGCACCTCGCGCTCGACATCGGGTCGAAGCTCTGGCCGCCGTCGATCGCCCCGAAGGTGGCGGCGCTGGGGCACGTGCTCACCGCGCTCTTCTGCGTCGGGATTCTGTTTCTCGCGAGCCGGTCCCTGTTCGGCTACTCCATCGACGGCTCGCACGTTCCCGGCCACATCGACGAGTGGCGGTCGAGCGACGGCGCGGCCGGTACGCTCTCCGGCACCGGCATCCCGAAGTGGGCGGCCTTCCTGTCGATTCCGTACGGGATGACCGTACTCGCGTTCCGCTTCGGGCTCGAGGCCGCCAAGACCTGGACGGGCCTCGTCGCGGTCGGTGGCGACGACACGCTCCATCAACTCGGCATCGAGGGCGACCCCGCGACGGGCGCCGCCGGGAGCGCCCAATGAGCGGCCTTCTCCTCGCGGCGGTGATGCTCGCCCTCGCGCTCTTCGGCGCGCGTCTCTTCGTGGTGGTGGGCGTCGCGACCGCGATGTGCTTCCTGCTGTTCACGGGTGACGTCGACACCATCATCCAACTCGACCGCATCGTCACGAAGATGGAGTCGTTGACCACGAAGAACGTCTTCTTGTCGATCCCGTTCTTCATCGCGTCCGGCTCGATCATGACGAAGGGCGGCATCGCCCGCCGCCTCACCGATCTCGCGCGCGCCTCCGTGGGCTGGCTCCCCGGCGGGCTCGCCGTGGCCTCCGTCGTCGCCTGCATCGTCTTCGCGGCGATCTCCGGCTCGTCTCCGGTCACGCTCGTGGCCGTCGGCAGCGTGATGTACCCGGCGCTCGTCGCGAGCGGGTACCCGAAGAAGTTCGCGATCGGCCTCATTACCAGCGCGGGCAGCCTCGGCTGCATGATCCCCCCCGCCATCGCCATGCTGATCTACGCGATCAGCGTCCAGGGCTCCGCCGCGGTCGACCCGGCGGACCTCTTCTTCGCCGGCATCGTCCCCGCCCTGTTCATCGCGGGGAGCCTCGCGGTGTACTCGGTGTGGGTGGGCATGGGAAGTCCCGGCTCGAAGCAGCCGTTCGACGGGGGCGCCTTCCTCGGCGCGCTCAAGGAAGCGAGCTGGGCGCTCACCCTGCCCGCGATCGTGCTCGGCGGCATCTACGGCGGCATCTTCACGCCCACCGAGGCGGGCGCGGTGGCCTTCGCGGCGAGCCTCCTCGTCACCTGCGGCATCCACGGGGACGTTCCGTGGCGAAAGGTGCCGGCGATCCTGGTGGAGTCCGCGACCCTCATCGGGAGCCTCATCCTGATCGTGGTGCTCGCGTTCGGCCTCAACGACTTCCTCGCCGAGATCGACGCCCCCGGCGTCATCCGCGCCTGGGTCGAGAACGCCGACCTCAACTCCTGGCAGTTCATGCTGCTTGTGAACGTCGTGCTGATCGTGCTCGGCGCGCTCATGGACAGCATCTCCGCCACGCTCGTGTTCGCGCCGATGCTCGCGCCCGTCGCCATCAACCACTACGGCATGGACCCGATCCACTTCGGCATCGTGTTCGTGGTGAACATGGAGATCGGGTACATCGCGCCCCCGGTCGCGACGAACCTGTTCGTCGCCGCGGCGATCTTCCGCGAGCCGTTCGTGAACGTCGCGAAGGCCGTCGTGCCGACGCTCCTCATCATCTGCGCCGCGCTCGTCGTGATCATGTACGTGCCGACCATCTCGAAGGGCCCGTTGAACCTTCGTGAAGGCGTGGCGTTCTACGAGCCCTTCCCGTGGGACGGGGCCCCCGCCAAGTCCGTCGCGGAAGATGCCGCGCCCTCCGACGCGCCCCCTGCCGACGCCGCTGCCCCCGCGGGCGGCCCGATGTCGATGGAGGAGATGATGCGGAAGGCCAAGGAGAACGCCGCCGGCGGTACCGAAGGCGCCGCCGATACGACGGCTCCCGCGGCTCCCGGTCGTCCCCTCACGATGGAGGAGATGATGAAGAAGGCCAAGGAGAACGCGGCGTCCGAGGCGCCGGCCGAGTAGCTGGGGCCGGTGGGGAAAGCGGGCGCGGGCCTCCCGAAGGCGGGGGGAAGGTCGCGAGCCGGGACGGACGGGGGGCGTTGCGGGGGGGAACCCCCCGCCCCAAGACCTACCGCGTGAACTCGAGCACGAGGGCCGCTTCGGAGGCCACGAGCGTGGACACGCGCGCGGCTCCGTCCTCGATCTCCTGGCCGCGAAAGCCGCGTACCAGCCAGCGCACGCCGAGGGCCACCGCGGGTTGGTCCTGCTTGTCGCCGAACACGTACTCCGCGCCGACGCCGCCCTGGCCGCCGAACCCGCCGATGCGCGCCCTGTCGGCCGCGGCGCTGTCGTCGGCGTCGGCCTGCTCGTCGGCGGTGTAGGCGGTGTCCGTGTCGGCGGCGTTCGGGAGGACGCCGAAGCCGCCCACGGTGGCGTAGAGGTTCGCGGCGCCGGCGGCCCGGGCGAACACGTAGCGGCGGTAGTCGAGGCCGAGGCGGACGCCGCCCACGGCGTCGACCGCGGTGGTGTCGGCGAAGCGCGCCGTGGTGATCTGCACCAGCGCGGCGTTCCCGAGGATCGCGTCCTGTTTGCCGACCCAGCCGCCGTGCGCGGTGAGCGGCGGGCGCAGGAGGCCGTCGAACTCGCCGGCGAGCGTGCCGGAGAAGCCGTCGGAGGCGTAGAGCGCGAGCCCGCCTACGCCGGCGGGGGTCCAGGCGCCGCCGAAGAGGACGGACGCGTTCGCGGCGGCGGCGAGCAGGAGCAGCATGTGCCCTGGTAACTCTGTCCGTGGGGCGCGCCTCCGCCCGGGGCCGGCCCTCCCGGGCGGTTAGGGGAGGGGCATGTTCATCGAGCACATCGAGGTGGCGGGCCTGGGCGGCCTTCGGCAGTTCGAAACCCAGCTTGGCCGTGCCACGCGGCTCGACGGCCCGCCGCGGGCGCTCGTCGCGTTGCAGGATGCGTTGCTGCTGGCGTTCTCCGCGTGGGACGCGGTGGCGCTGAAGACGTTGCTGACACGCTGGGGGGCAGTGAACCCCGTTGTCGAAGGGAAGGGCCTGCCCGAAGGGGCGGTCTGGGACAGCGCGCCGGGGCTCGGTGCCGTGCTCGACCCCGCCAGCGACCACCTCGTGACGGTCGGCATCACCATCAGCCTCGATCCTCCGCAGTTCGGCAAGCTCCGGCGCCTCGCCGCGCGCGACTCGCGGCTCGTGGACGCCCTCGGGGAAGGCGCGCGGCTCACGCTCCGGGTCGGCGCGCGGCTGAGCCCGGCGCTCGACGCGCTCGCGCTCGATCCCCTTGGCTTCATCCTCGGGAATCAGGCCTTTCCCATCGCCGGGGCGGACAGGCCCGCGTGGATGACCCCGTTCCTGCTCGGGCTCTCCGGCCGCCTCATGCGCGGGCGGCTCGCGCCGAGTGTCTGGGGCGAACGTGCGCGCTCGTACAAGCCGGAGGAGCAGCGGGCCCTCGCGCGTGCTCTCCAGGCCCTGCGGGACGCGCCGGCGAGCCTCGGGGAGGCCGTGGCGCTTCCGGACGGGCCCGCCGTGTTCGACGGGGAAGCGCTCGTGCCGATTCGGCACCTGGGGCACGCCGCGGAGGAGGCCGCCGGGCTCGTGGGGGCCGTGTTCTTGTCGGGGGCGGAGGTGCTCGTGGTCGAGCGTCCGCTGCCCGGGTTCGAGGTGTGGCTGGCCGACCAGGCGGAAGCCGACGGCTCTCCGCTCGAGCAGGTGCTCTTGTTCGGCGTGCCCGGCGGGGTTCAGGTTGGTTGACATCGCGGCGCTCTGCGTGCGCTGCGGCGCCGAGAAGGACCTTCCGCTCGGCCGCTGCCCCGCGTGCGCGCACGTGCCCACGGGCGAGGAGCGGGCCCTCGCGGTGGTGTGTTCGGCGCGGGTGCTGCCTCCCGACGCGCTCCGCGCCGCTATGGAGCGCATCCGCCGCGGCGAGGCCGTGCGGCCGACCGAGGCGCTGCTCGCGCGCGCACGCGAGGTGCTCTCCGGCGAGGTCGTCCACACAACCCGGCTCACCGCGCGACAGGTACTGGGGTTGGTGGCTGCGAACGTGCTCGTCACGCCGCTCGTGGGCTACGCGGTGTGGTGGCGGTACCGCCACGATGCGGGGCCGGCGGCGCGCCAGGCGCTCCTCGCCACCGTCCCGATGTCGATAGCACTCCTCGGCGGCATCCTGGCGTGGCGCTACGCGCTCGGAACCGGGCTTCTGAACCCCTGACGTGGTTTCGGCGGGCCCTATCCGTGGGGCTGCGCGGCGTGGATGAGCGCGCGCACGCGGTCGGCGAGGGCGCGCGCGCCGAAGGGCTTGGTGAGGATGGTGAGGCCCTCGACATCGTGCACGCCGAGCAGATCGGAGGAGTGGCCGCTTACGAGGAGCACGGGGACATCCGGCGAGCTCCGGCGGGCCTCGGCGGCCAGCTCGACGCCGCTGCGGCCGGGGAGGACGGCGTCCGCGACGATGGCGACGAACTCGCCGGGGTGCTGCCGGAGCAGCGAGGAGGCGGCGACGCCGTCGCTCGCGGAGCGCACCTGGAACCCCGCGCGGCGGAGGACGGCGGCCATCATCGCGAGGGTGGATTCGTCGTCATCGACGACGAGCACGGTGCCGTAGCCCCCGCCGGCGCCAAGGCCGAGGGCGAAGGCGGGGACTTCGAGGGTGACCGACTCGCCGGGGATGAAGAGGGCCCGCCCGCCGGCCGCCGCGAGGAAGCGTCGCATCGCGGCGACGCCCGCGGACTCGACGAAGGGGACCGCCGGGCCGGTGGCGTGAAGCCGCACGAAGTCGCCGCCGCGGAGCGCCACGTGGAGCGGCGCGTCGGGGCACGGCGTGAGCGAGAGGTCGCCGAGGAGCTCGACGAGGATGGGGAAGAACCGCGCGCGGTCGCGCTCGACGGGGTAGTCGCCGTCGACGGCGGCGAGCACGATGCGCCGCGGGCGCAGGGCCGCCGCGGATTCGCGGACGAGCGCGCGCAGGCAGGCGGGGACGCGCTCGGTGGTGGCGTGCGCCCCGAGGGCCGCGACCTGCCGGCGGAGGAGGCGGACCTCGTCCGCCGTGGCGAGGGTCTCGCGGAGGCAGCCGGCCACGGGCTCGGACGGCACCTCCATCAAGCCGATCTGCGCGTTCGAGACGAGGGAGCTCTCGACACGCTCGAGGCGCTGCGCGACCACGGCGGCCACGGCGGCGACGGCCCCGTGGTTCTCGCCGACGCTGCCCATGGCGAGCCAGCCGCCGTCGGCGAGGGCGACCATCACGAGCGGGCGCGCGTTGGCCCCCTGCGAGAGGAGCAGGCCGCGCGCGCCGTGGATGGAGACGCGGTCGCCCGCCACCGGGCTGGCCCACGCCTCGAACTCGGGGTTCCAGGCGGCGATCACGCCGGCGGCGTCGCACCGCGCGACGGGCACCGCGAAGAGGCTCGGGAGGTTGGCGGTGACGACGGGCTCGAACATGGAATCAGGGTACATCCATCCTATGGAATCGCGCAACGGCAAACGCGATGGAACCCACGACGAATACGCCGAGGGCGCCGAACTGCGCGAGGTCCCAGCCATCCTGCCAGCCCTTCCAGCAGGCGAGCGCGTTCCCGAGGGTCCACGGCTGCAGCGATGCGGCCTCGGTGACACCCATCATGCCGAGCACGGAGAGCAGCGCGCGAAGGCCGAGATCGACGAGGAGCACCAGCGCGACCGCGACCACGGTGCCGCCTACGGACGGCACCACCAGCGACACCGCGGCGACGATCGCCAAGAGCCCGAGATCGGACAGGAAGCTGGCGCCGTAGCCGCCGAGGAGCGCCGTGACGGTGGGGGCGTCGACCGCGGCGTCCGGCGCGGAGAGGCCGAAGAGCGCGGTGCCGAGCGCGAGGCTGGGCACGAGCGTGAGCACGAGGCTCACGGCCGAGAGCGTGCTCAACGCCACGAGCTTGGCGACGAGGATGCTCCAGCGGGGGACGGGGCGTACGACGAGCTCGCGGAGCGTGCGATCGCCGAGCTCGCCGCCGACCGCCGAAGCGCCGGCGAGAAGTAGGAAGAGCGGCAGCACGAAGAAGTTCCGCGCGAGGAGCGCGCCCCCCGCGGCGTCGATGCCCGAGGCGCTCACGAGCGCGGAGACGGGCGTGCCGTTGAGCGACGGGCCGCCGGAGGCCATGCGCTCGACCTGCCAGAGCACGGCAACCGCGCCGAGCCCGACAATCAGTGCGACCGCGAGCGTCGCGAGCGCGCTGCCGCGCGTGAACACCTTGCGGATCTCGGCGGCGACCATGGAGGGGAGCTGGCGGGGCATCAGGCCCTCCCTTCGACGCCGGGTTCGGCGGAGGTGACGGAGAGGAAGAGCTCTTCGAGCGAGCCGGTGCGGGGCACGAGCTCGGTCACGTCGACGCCGGCGAGGACGAGCGCGCGGTTGAGGCCGGCGGAGTCGAGGCCGTCGA
>CAXNIN010000158.1:0-9643 GCA_964202365.1 Myxococcota bacterium
ACGCCGACGCCGGCCGCCCGAGCCGGACGGACCTCAGCAGGGATGGGCGAGCGCGGAGCCGGGCGACGTTCTGCAGCAGCCTGCTAGGTCGAAAGCCCGGTTTGACGGGCGAGGTGTGGTAAGATGGGCGTTTGGAGGCCGCCCATGCGTACCGCGATCCTGTTCCTGTTCCTCGCCGCCTGCGCCGATCCGTTCGGTGACGCCCAGAAGATCGACACCATCGAGGCTTGGGAGTCGTTCCTCGCGAGCGGGCCGGGCGGCTCCGACAAGCTCAAGGCCGAGGCGCGCATCGAGCAGCTTCTGGTGGACAAGGCGCTCACCAGCAGCAAGCTCGAGGACTACGACGGTGTCCTCAAGCGCTTTCCGAACACCCGCCAGGCGAAGAAGGTGCAGGAAGGCCGGGCCGCCGCGCACTTCAAGATCGCCGAAACGGAAGACACCCCCGAGCAGTGGCAGAAGTTCCTCGACGAGAACGCCACCGCCGACGCCACGATGCGCAAGAAGGCCACGAACCGCGTGGCCGTGGCCGGGTACAAGGACAAGCTCGTGGTCGGCGAAGTGAAGGTGGAAGAGGTGAACCTCGCCGAGGACCCGAAGGGCCCGAAGGACGGCTGGGGTTTTACCGTGGAAGTCCAGAACGCCGGCGACAAGACCATCGACTACCTGAACCTCGAGGTTCAGCTCCTCGGCGCCGACGGCGGCAAGCTCGTCGCGAAGAGCTACCCCCTCGCCGGGCAGACCGGCCCCGGTGGGCTCCCGCTCCCCGAGGAGTACACCAAGCCGATGGCGCCGAACGACAAGCGCGTGTGGAGCTACTCGACGGGCGAGGTGCCCGAAGGCTGGTCGAAGCAGGCCCGCGTGGTGCCCGTCGCCATTCGTTTCAGCGGCGGCGCCCCTGCCGGGGCAGAATAGCCGCGGGTGATCGTCCTCGCGCTGTTCGGCTGCACGCCGCCGTCGCCGGTCTCCGCCGCCGACGGCGACGGATGCGACCCCCGTGCGCTCGCCCCGGGCGAAGTGCGGGCGCGCCAGATCCCCTGCGGCGACGAGCTGATCTCCGGCGGTGAAGGCCGCGTGGGCGACTGGCTGCTCGAGAACGCGCACGCCCGCTACGTGATCCGCGGGACGTACGCGGCGCTCACCCTCCTCGGCCAGGAAGGCGGCACGCTCATCGACGCCGCGCGCCCCGACGGGCCCGACCTCCTCCTGGAGTACGCGCCGGACGGCGACCGCACCGCCATCGCCGCCGTGAACGAGGACGGCGAGGCGCGCCTCGAGCTGCCCGGGCTCACCTACCGCCTCGGCGCGGACAACGGCGTGCTCCACCTCGACGGCGCGCCCACCGGGACACTCCAGGGGCGCGTGGGCGTGACGCGCACCGGCCCCTCGCTGGGCGACGGCACGAACTTCCTCGGCCTGGACGGCGCCGAAGTGCTCGTGTCGTCGGGCGGCGGGGCGCCGGCGGGGCCGAGTTTTGGGTCGACCACGGCGCTCGAAGGCGTGACGCGCCTCGCGCTCACCCCGGAGGAGGTGTGGCCCGAGGGCGCGTACGCCGCCGAGGTGGTGGACGCCGACACCCTCGTGGTGCTCGACGGCGACGCGCTCCTGTACCGCATGGCGGTGACCGACGGCGTAGCCGACGGCTGGTTGCCCGTAGGAGCAGGCGCCATCGGAGATCGCGAGGGGTGCGTGTATCAGGGACTCACGTCGCGCGGGTGCGGGTGGCTCCAGCTCCGCGTGGCGGACGACACCGGCGCGGACATCGCGGCCGTGCTGACCGACGGGCGCGGGACGCGGCTCCCCGTGCCCCGCGGCGGCGGGCGGGTGCCGGTGGGGCCCGACCCACGGCAGCTGTGGATCTGGGCCGGCCCGACGCACAGCGTGTACACGGCGCGGTTGCCCGGCGGGGACGTCGCCCTCGACGTGACGCTCATCCGCGAGGTGGCCGCTGACGACGCCGTGCTCGCCGCGCTCGTCGAGGAAGTTGCGCCGGACGCCGGGGTGGCCACGACACCGACCGCCGCGGCCTCGTTGCTCGCCGGAGAGGGCGTGGGCTTCGCGGTGCTCGTGGCCGACGACGAGGTGCCCACCGCCGACATCGATCCCCACGACGCCCTCGTGGCGGTGGCGGGGTCGCGGGCCGCGGGCATCGTGTGGTCCTGGCCGTGGTCGCCCAACAGCAAACGCGCGGCCCACGGCGCGGTCCCGTGGCAGGGGCTCGACGCCCGCGACCTCCTCGCCGCGAGCGAAGGCGGGCAGTCGGGCGGGCGCATCACGGCGGTGGACTCCCTGTGGCTGGAGCGGGCCTTCGACGAAGCGCCGGCGTTCGACTGGGATCCTCGCCCCGACGCCTTCTACCTGCGCGACCCAAGCGGCCTCGACGCCTACGTGAGCCTCCTCGACGCGTGGGTGGATGTCGCCCCGATCGGGCCCCGCACGTGGATCGAGGTCGATGCCGACCGCAATCTCGTGGCGTACGAGGCTGGGATCATCGATGCCCGCACCACCGCCGGCAACGGCCCGCGGCTCACCCTCACCGCCGACGGGAGCGCGTGGGCCGGCTGGGACGTGGGCCTGCGGCTCGACGCCCCGCGGTGGATGGGCATGCACACGGTGACGCTCCGCACGAACACGGGCGAGGTGCTCCCGCGCCCGGTGGAGGGCGCCGGCGCGTGGAAATGGCGCGTTCCGGCCGGCACCACGTGGGTGATCGCCGTCGCGGAGGGCCGGCAGGCCTCGCCGGGCGCGGGCGAGCCGGCGTGGGCCGTGAGCGCGCCGCTGTGGCTCCGGCAGCCGTAGGCGCGCGGAGCCGCGCCGCTACTTTCCCGACGCGCCGTACTGGGCGGTGAGCTCGAGGGGCTCGATGCGGGCGTGGTCGCCGGCGGGCTGGATCCTCGCGATCTGCACGCGGTCGGCCGTGATCGACATCACCACCATGCCCTGCTCCGCGAGGATGGAGCCGGGGGAGACCACACGCTCTTCGCCGTTGGGGAGCCCGACGATGGCGCGCGGGGGCTGGGCCTGCGGGAGCGTCGACACGAGGCGGATGGGCCAGGAGGTGGGCGCGGGGAGGCCGACGGGCGCGGGCGCCGGGGGCGGCGCGGGGGCGGCCTCCGCGGCGACGGGCGCGGGGGCCGGCGGCGCTTCGGTGCCGACGATGGAGGCGGGGTCGACGCCGGCGGCGTCGGTCATCGCGGAGGGGAGGTCGCCGTTGGCGAGCTCTTCGCTGGAGAGGACGAGCGGCGGCTCGCTCGGAAAGTCGAAGGCGGGCGCGGCGGCGGGCGCCACGGCGGGAGCGGCGGGCGCGACGGCCGGCGCGAAGGGGTCGCCGCGGCTGGCCATCGGCTCGCAGCCGCCCAGGAGCGACGCGCCGAGCGCCAGGAGGAGCAGCGGAGCGGCGACGAGCGGGCGCACTGAGGGGGGCGACATCTGGATAGTCTAATGGACTTGGCGAGAGGTGGAGCGTCGGCCCCTGGTTCCTCTTCCTCGTGGGCGCGGTCGCGGGCACGCTCCTGTGGCTCGGGCTCGTGTGGATTCCCGGCCGGCTTCGGCCCGCGGAGGGGCTCCGCGCGTTCGCGAAGGCCCGGGGCGCCCTCGTCCGCGGCGACGGCCGTGTCGCGCCGCTCACCGTGCTCGGGCAGGTGCGCGGCCGCGCGTTCACCGTCACCTGGCAGCGCCCGGCCGGCGGCGGCGACGTGTTGCTCGTGGGCGTGGACTGCGCGGCGAGCGTCGCGGAGCCGCTGCCCCCGGTGGGGCCGGCTGTCGGGAGCGGCGCGCCGTGGACCGAGGCCTCCGACGCCGCGCTGGTCACCCGCTGGGTGCGGCCGGCGCCCGAACTCACCACGCCCGAGCGGCTGGACGCGCTGATCGAGGCGATGGCGGAGCTCGCGGCCGAGCTCGAAGAACGCCACCCCGAACCTGCGGGTACCGAGTAGGACGCGCCGTCGAGGCCGCGGTGAGCACGCTCGCAAAGGTACGCCCGTGCGCCCTTGGAGCGGGCGGGGAACGCCGATCCGCGCTATCATCGCGCTTCGTGGACGCCAACCCACCGCACGCGCACGGTGACCTCCCGCGGATCGAGGTCGCCGTCGTTCCCGACGCATCCCCGTACGCGCGCGAAGTGCGTGCCGCGGCCGTCGCCTGTGGCGCTTCGTTCGTACGCTCCGACGCCGCGATGACGACCGACATCGCTTCGCGGCTCTACGTGGTCGACCTCACCCGCGCGCTCGCGACGGCGCGGCTCGGCCCGCGGGTGATCGCGATCAGCCGCCAGCCCGACCTCGACGCCTACGACATCGTGGAGCCCGCGAGCGTGCCCTACCGGCTGCCCCGCGCGCTCCGGAACCTCGTGGAGCAGGAAAAGCTCCGCGCGCGCGTCGACGCGGAGCGCGGCACGGTCGAGGCGCTCAACGAGATCGGCTACGCGCTCTCCGCGATCACCGACCGCCACCAGCTTCTCGACGAGCTGCTGACGCACGCGCGCCGCCTGCTCCAGGCCGACGGCGGCACCGTGTACCTCGTCGAAGACGGCCTCCTCCACTTCGCCGCGGCCCAGAACGACACCGTCCCGTTCTTCCCGTCGCGCCGCACCCTCGCCATCGACGACCGCAGCCTCGCCGGCTTCGTGGCCATGCGGGGCGTGCCGCTCAACATCGACGATGTGCGCCGCATCGACGCCAACGTGCCGTATCGGCCGAACCTCTCGTTCGACGAACAAACCGGCTACCGAACGCGCTCGCTGCTGATGGTGCCGCTGAAGGACCGCGACGGCCACGTCATCGCCGCCCTCGCGCTCATCAACCGCAAGCCGGTGCCGGGCGTGCCCCTCGCGGCGTTCGACAAGATCATGCCGTTCTCCGACCGGCACGTGGCCCTCGCGCGGTCCATCGCGGGGCAAGCGGCGGTCGCTTTAGAGAACCACAGGCTCTACCGCGACATCTCGCTGTTGTTCCACGGCTTCGTCGAGGCCGCCGTGACCGCCATCGAGGCCCGCGACCCGACCACGGGCGGCCACTCGCACCGCGTCGCCGAGCTCACGACGCTGCTCGCCCGCGAGGTCTCCGACTGCGACGAGCCGGCGTTCAGCGCCGCGCACTTCAACGCGGCCGAGCTGACCGAGCTGCACTACGCCTCGATGCTCCACGACTTCGGCAAGGTCGGCGTGCGCGAGGAGGTGCTCCTCAAGGCCACCAAGCTCTACCCGTGGGAGATCGCCGAGGTCGAGATGCGGTTTCGGCTCGCCGCGCTCGAGGCGGTGCTCGAGTCGTTGCGCGAAGAGCTGGGCGAGCACACCCTCAAGGCGCGCCTCGCCGTGCTCCACGAAGATCTGGCGTTCGTACGCCGTCTCAACCGCCCGAACGTCCCCCTGACGGAGGCCGATCGCGCCGCCGTGCGCATCGTCGCCGAGCGTTGGCGCCTCGCGAGCGGCGACCGCGACGAGCTCGTGCTTCGCCCCCGCGAAGTCGAGCGTCTCTGCATCCCCCGGGGCTCGCTCGACCCGGCGGAGCGCCTCGAAATCGAGCGCCACGTCGAGCACACGTTCCGGTTCCTCAAGGTCATCCCGTGGACCCGCGAGCTCCGAAACGTCCCGAACCTCGCCTACGCGCACCACGAAAAGCTCGACGGCACAGGGTACCCGCGGCAGCTCACCGACGTGGAGATCCCGCTCGGCGCAAAACTCATGGCGATCGCCGATATCTACGATGCGCTCACCGCGTCGGACCGCCCCTACAAGGAAGGCATGTCGCCCGAACGCGCGGTCGGGGTGCTCCGCGAAGAGGCCGCGAGCGGCAAGATCCTGATGCCGGCGGTGGAGCTGTTCGCGGGGCGGAAGCTCTGGAAGCGCCTGCGGTCGAGCCGCGGCTAGCGGGTCGGCGAGGGGCGCTTGGGGCAGGGGGCTGCCGCCCCCCGCAACGCCCCCCGCGCGCGGCTGTCGGCCGTCGCGACCGGGTCAGAACTCGCGGGGCACGAGCGCTTCGAGGTCGTCGAGCGGTGCCGAGACGTAGCGCTGCAACGAGCGGCTCACGAGCCGGCCGGCGTGGTAGCTGCACGCGTGCCGGAGGGCCTCGGAGCGCGCGAGGGCGGTGTCGACCCCGCGCGAGAGGTCGACGAGGTACGGGAGGAGGCTGTTTCCGAGCGCGCGGGAGGCGGTGCGCGCCACCTCGCTCGGGAGGTTCGGGATGCAGATGTGGCGCACCCCTTCCACCTCGTACGACGGGCTCTCCGGCGTGGTGGGACGGCTGGTCTCGGCGCAGCCGCCCTCGTCGATGCTCATGTCGATGAAGAGGGCGCCTTCGCGCATCAGCCGGATGTGCTGGCGGCGGAGCACCTTCGGGGCGGGCTCCCCGCGCACGGCGACCGCGCCGATGACGACGTCGGCCTGCTCGAGGTACCGCGAGAGGTGGTACTCACTCGCGGTGGCCGTGACGGCGACGCGGCCGATGGTGCGCTCCATCCGCTGGAGTTGGCGCGGGTCGCGGTCGAGCACGACGACCTGGGCGCCGAGCGCGGCGGCCTCGGCGGCGGCCGCCTGGCCAGCGGTGCCGCCGCCGATCACCAGCACGAGCACCGGCGGAACGCCGATCGCGCCGCCGAGGAGCAGGCCGGGGCCGTTGCCCGGCGCCGTGAGGTGGAACGCCGCGAGCGTGACGGCGACGCGGCCGCCGAGCGCCGAGAGCGGCTGGAGGATGGGATGCTCGTCCGCGCCCTCCCGCACGAGCTCGCAGGAGAGCGTCGTGGCGCGCTGCGCGATGAGCTGCTGGTGGAGCGCGGGCGGCCCGCTGGAGAGGTGGAGGAACCCGACCAGGGTGGCGCCGGGGCGCACGAGGTCGAGCTCGTCGAGCAGCGGGGCGTGCACCTTGAGGAGCACGTCGGCGCGCGCGGCGGCTTCCCGGGCGGCGTAGACGACTTGCGCGCCCGCGGCGAGGTACTCCGTGTCGTTGAACCCGGAGCCAAGGCCGGCGCCGGCCTCGACCACGACGCCGTGGCCGGCGGCGACGAGCGCGCGCGCGCCTTCGGGCGTCAGGGGAACCCGACGCTCCTGCGGCGTGGTCTCGCGGACCATCCCGAATTCCATTCCGTCCTCCGACGGCCCAGCTTGCCACAGGCGCCCCGCCGCGGGCGAGGCGCCCGCCCCCGAATCGTCACTCGACGACGATTCGCCCGTTCAACACGGTGAGCGAGTAGCCGGGGCCGATACACGCGACGGTGCGATCGTCGGCCTTCACGCCCAGGTAGACCTCGCACGCGGCGCACGCGACCGGGAAGACGAGCGCGCCGTCCTCGCGGATGAACTGGACGTTCGCGAGGGTGCCGTCCGGGAGCGCGGCGCCGATGCGCGTGACGGCGTCGAGGCGCGCGCCGCGCACCGTGACCTCGGCGATCGCGTCGTTCGCCTTGCGCAGCCGCGCGCGCTCGATCTGCGGGCATCGTGACTGGAGCGTGAACGCCACCTTGGGATCGAGCGGCGCGTCGGGCTCGCCGCGGAATCGACCGCCGACCTCCCGGAGCGCGGGCGTCGGAAAGGTTGCTTCCTGCGGCCCTTCGGGCGCGGTGCAGCGACATGCGAGGAGGAGTGCGAGGAGCATAGGTGTCCGCCAAGGAATATAGTGCCTTCGCATGTCCGGCACGTCCGAGCGAACGCGCTATTGCAGCCGCTGCCTCACGACGTTTCCGGCGGATGCCCCCCGCTGCCCGAACCTCGGCTGTCGCGCCGCCCGCCCCGCCGCGGGGTGGGGCGAGCTGCTCGAGCCCGGCGAGGTGCTCGACCGCACGTACCGGCTGCACGCGCGCCTCGCCATCGGCGGCGCGGGCGTGACCTACCTCGGCGGAGAGCTCGGTCCGGACGGTGTCACCGAGGTCGGGCCGCGCGTCGCCATCAAGGTGCTCTATCAGCAGCGCGACCAGGGCCCGTACCTGCGCCGCCTCTCGACCGAGGCCCAGATTCTCCAGGGCATGAACCACCCGCAGATCGTGGAATGCCGCGGGTTCGTGCACCGCTCCGGGCACTCGCCCTACCTCGTGACCCGCTACGAAGAAGGCGGGAGCCTGCTCGACCACCTCCGGCGCGTCGGCGTCCTGCCCATCCGCGTGGTCGCCGGCATCGGGCGGCAGGTGTGCTGGGCGCTCGACGTTGCGCACCGCCAGGGCGTGGTTCACCGCGACCTGAAGCCCGAGAACGTGCTGCTCGTGCAGCCGGTGGGCCTCGACGACATCCCCGAGCTGCGCGTCGCCGACTTCGGCATCGCGAAGGTGTTCGGCGGCGTCGGCGACCGCCTCACGCGTGTCGGCGCCTTCGTCGGGACGCCGCAGTACGCCGCGCCCGAGCAGTTCGACGGCCTCGCGCCGGAGCCCGCCACCGACGTGTACGCCGTGGGCGCCCTGCTCTACTTCTGCCTCACCGCACGCCCCGTGGCCGACTTCATGGCGGAGCTCGACCCCGAGTCGCAGAAGGAGCACCTCGTGCGGCACCTGCCGCCAAAGCTCGACGCGTCGGTGGGGCCGCCCGAGGCGCGGAAGTGGCTCGAGGACACCCTCGCGGTGGCCATGGCGGTCGACCCCGGCGATCGCTGCGACGTTACCCAGCTCGAAGCGCGCCTCACCGCGATCCAGGAGCTGCGGGACCCCGGCTTCGTCCGCCTCCCGCCGAAGGGCATCACCGTTGCGTCCCCCGCCACGATCGACGGCAACGATCTCCCTGTCGCCACCCTCGATACGTCGCACGTGCGGCCCCTCGCCACGGAAGATCCGGGCGCGTCGGGCGCGCACCGGGTTCCTCCCCCCGTGCCGCCCACCGTCGCGAGCCCGCAGCGCGCGTCGAGCGCCGGCGTCTCCGGCGAGTGGCGCTCGCCGGACGTGCGCGCCGCCCTCGGCCCGACGCCCGCCGAGCGGACAACCGCCCACGACACGCGCGGAACGCCGACGAAGCCGGGCGGGCCGCGCCCCGGCCCCCCCACCCGCACGAACACGAGCGAGACGCGCGCGGAGTCCTCGACCGTCGGGCGCCTCGGGTGCGGCGTCCTCGTGGCGGGTGGGACCGCCGCGGCCCTCGTCACCGCCGCGCTCGCCGCGTGGCTGCTGCTCCCCGCGCGCCCCGTGGTGCTCACCGGCACGGAGGCCGACCCCGCCGCGGTGGAAGATTGGCGCGTGGTCGCGCGCGCGCTCGGCGAGCGCGGCGTGGCCGCCGAGGCGAAGTGTGGCGCGCCGCCCTACCTCGCGCTCCAGGTGGTCGTGGAGCCCGACGGAAAGGTGCGCGGCGCCGAGCTCCTCAACTACCCCCACGAGCCGACGCGCGCGTGCATCGAGCGGGCGCTCCAGGAAGCGCCGTTCCCCCGCGCCGGGACCGTGCCCGTGCAAGTGGCCGTCACGCTTCAGAAGTAGGCCCTACCGGCGCGTCTCCGTCTCCTTCGTGAGCTCCTCGACGCGCTGTTCGAGCGCCTTCATGCGCGCCTCCATCTCGTTCTTCGTGAGCGTGGGGGCGCCGCGCCCGCGGATGCGCGCGATCGCTCCCTGCGCGTCGGCGCGGATGTCGCCGGGCTCGGCGCGCCGGAACGCCTCGAGGCGCGCCACGCTGGCCTCGTCACCGACCTCGCCGAGGATCGCGACGGCGGCCTCGCGCGCGCGCAGGTCCGAGTCCGCGAGCATCCCC
>CAXNIN010000159.1:0-9639 GCA_964202365.1 Myxococcota bacterium
TCTGGCGGGGCTGATCGTCTTCCTCGGGGCGCTGTGGGCGCTCTGGGGGGCCTGGTGGCTGCGCCGGGTAGAGCTCCGCAACGACACCGACGCGACGGTTCGCGCGCTCGGCCTCGCCTGGCAACGGGAGGGGTTCGGGCCGAGCGTTCGTGCGTCGGGGACCGTCCGCGGACGGAGCGTGGAGGTGCGCTGGCGGCGCGCCCTCTTCGGCGAACGGGTACGGGTCCGCATCGACGGCGCGTGGTTCGACGTGGCGGACACCGCCGCGCTCCAAGAGCGGCTCCGGGAGTAGCGTCCGCCACGCCGCGCGAGGGGGGCTGGAAGGCGGGACGGGCCCCCGGGAGGCCCTCGTGCCGGCTCACCCGCCCGGGCCCGCCCCGGTCGGCCCCAGAGGGCCGACGGAGGCCCTCCGGGCCGACCCTGGAAGACACCCGACCCCGGGCGCTCGGGCCCGGGGGCGCGCCCCCGTCTCCCACGCCCCGCGCTCAGACCGCGAACACCTTGCGCTCGGCGAGGAAACGATCGAGCCGGTGGTTGATGGTGTCCGGCTGCTCGATGATGGCCGTGTGCGTGGCCTCGGCGAGCACCAGGAGCTCCGCGCCGGGGATGGTGGCCGCCATCTTGCGGGAGAGCCACATCGGCGTGAAGGCGTCGCGCTCGGCGGCCACCACGAGGGTGGGCACGCGGATACCGGGGAGGGTGTCCCAGGCGTCGTGGTCTTGCGCGCTCAGCACCGAGCGGAGGAACACGCGCATGTCGAGCGAGGCGAGGTGCCGCATGTACGGCAGCATGTCCTCCTGGCGCGTGTAGTAGGGGTCGACCAGGAACGCCTTCTTGGCGAACCACCACGCGAGCGGCGACTCGAGCACGGGGCGCACGAAGTAGTGGGCGCGGTCGCCCACGCGGTCGAACACGCGGGCGATCCCCTCGAAGATCACGGGGGACTTTGGGAAGTCGTAGAACGTCTCGAGGGCCCGGCCGGCCGTGCCGAGCATGGGGACGAGGCCGCGCACCCGCTCCGGCGCGTGGCGGTTGAACTCGAGGATGACCTGCACGCCCATCGAGTGGCCCATGAGGAGGGCGTCGGTGACGCCGGCGGCATTCATCACCACGGCGAGGTCGCGGGCGTGGCGGGCGATGGAGAGGTCCGCGCCGGTGATGTCGGCGGGGCGGTCGCTGCGGCCGTGCGCGCGGTAGTCCCACAACACGACGGTGTGCGTGCGGCAGTAGTGCTCGACGAGGTACTTCCAGAAGAAGTGGCTGACCCCGACGCCGTTGCAGCAGAGGATGGCCGGGCCGCTGCCCACCGCCCGCCAGTAGAGCCGCGTGCCGTCTTCCGCCTTGGCGAACCCCGCGCGAACGGGCGGCTCGCCGAGCGGCGCGGGCGGGGTCGGGGGCTGGGTGGGGGCGAGCATCCGGGTGGACTTCCGTTCGATTCGTAACCGCCGAGGGCAGGCCCGTCCCAAAGGGGAGACGCGCCGGGACTCAACCCGAAATTGAAGAAGCCCCGGCCGGACGTGATGTCCGACCGGGGCTTCGTTCAGGTGGTGGAGAAGATGGGGATCGAACCCACGACCTCCGCATTGCGAACGCGGCGCTCTCCCAGCTGAGCTACTTCCCCGAACGGGCACGCTCTTATCGGACCCTCCTCACATCGTCAAGGCGGGAAGGCGGCTCTCCCACGCGATTGGTGGAACCAGACGCCGCACCCCGCTTCAATCCAACCCGCGACGCTCCAAATCTTCCTCGTCGAGCCCGAGGAAATGACCGATCTCGTGGAGAAGCGTGATGCGGAGCTCGTCGTGGAGCATCTCTTCGTCGTGCGCCAGCCGCATGAGATTGCGGCGGAACAGCACGATGGTCGCCGGGAGGGCGCTCCAGGGGTCGTCGCTCGAGCGCTCGGTGAGCGCGTGCCCGGTGAAACACCCGAGGACCTCCCCCGGGCGCGCGGGCGGGTCGAACTGCCGGAGCAGGTCCACGGAGGGGACCTCGTCGATGTAGATGTGCACGTCCTCGAGGTACTTCTGCAGCGAGGGGTGCAGCATCCCGACGACCTCCTCGGCGATGCGCTCGATGGTGTCGTCGTCGAGGAGAATGGGGCGCGGGAAGGTGGTGGGGTCGACGAGGGCAGCCGCCTGGTAGTCGCGGGAGGCGCCGTCGGTGTCCTCGCGGCGCTCGCGGAGGCATGCGCGGTAGTAGAGCCCTTCCGGGTGGTGCGGGTCGAGCCGGAGCGCTGTCAGCAGCACGCCCTGGGACTCGTCGAAGGCGCACGCGTCGAAGAGCACGCGGCCGAGGGCCACCCAGGCGTCGACGTGGCCCTCGTCGAGCTTGACGGCCATCCGGAGGGCGTCGATGCCCTCCTCGGGGTCGTCGGTCTCGCACAGCGCGAGCCCGCACACGTAGAAGCTCTCGGCGTCCGGCTGGCGGGCGAGGGCCTCACGGGCAAGCGACAGCGCGCGGCCGGGGTCTTCTTCGAGCATCTCGAGCGCGGATTCCCGGAGATCGTCGACTGAGCGCGTGGACTTCACTTGGTCACCGGCACCGCGAGGCGGAGTTCGACGGAAGCGTGATCGCCTTCGAAGATAGGAAGGCGGAGGCCGCGGAACACCCGCCGGATGCACGGCTCGGCGGCGGCGAGCGGGAAGCTCGGGTCCGTCACGTCGACGCGGCGCACCTGCCCGTCGGGGGTGACCCACGCGGTGTAGGTGGCCGTCGCCTCGGCCTCGGGAACGCCCGCGAAGCACGCGCCGAGGTTCGCAGCCGCCGCGGTCTCGAGGGCCGTGCGCACGGGCGCGGGGGCGTCGACACGCGCGGCTTCCGCCGGGGGGGCCCACGTCATGTCGTCGACGAGGGCGAGCGTGATGGTGCGCGTCGTGCGTTCACCGGGCCGGAGCGTCACGAGCTCTTCCTGAGGGGCGAAGCCGTCGGCTTCGACCTTGAGCTGGAACGGCTTGCCGTCGCGCGGATCGGCGATGGTGAGCGCGCGGCCGGAGCCGGCGGGCGCGCCGTCGACGAACACCCTGTCCGCGACGGGGTCGACGGCGAGCGCGAGCTCCGTGGGCGCCGCGGGGGTGGGCCACAAGAGCAGGAACGCTGCGACGGCCGCGACGCCGAGGAACCCGAGCGCGACCACGCCGCCGACGAGCGGCAGCCAGGAGCGCCGGTGCACGTGCACCGTGACCGTGCGGCGCTCGCCGTGGTCGGTCACGACGGTGACGGTGCCGGCCGTTCGCCCCCACGGCACCTGCTGCGGCACGATGTGCACCGTGACGGTCTGGCTCGGAGCGACAGGGTCGAGGCGCGGCTGGTCAATCTGGAGCCACTCGCGGTCGGTAACGACGCGGCCGGGCATCTTGCCCTGCCCGGCGTTCCGCACGGTCCACGCCCGAGAGAGCGGGCGCCCGCCCACCTGGAGCGTGAGGACCTCCGGGCCGTCGACCGCGAGGCGCGGGCCGAGGGTGGCGACGGCCTGAGGCCCCGCCGTGATGCCGATCGTACGGCCCGTGATGGTCGGCGGCGCGGGGCGGCCTCCCGAGGGGGCGTCGATCCGAGGCGCCAACTTGATGGAGGGCATCTCGGCGGGGGGAGGGGCCGCGGGAGGCGAATCGGGGCGCCCGATCGCGAGGGGGAGGCGGGTTCCCTGGGGAGCGGTCGCGGAGCGAAGGCCAACCTCGTGCACGGGCGGCGGCAAGGGCATCGGAGCGGCGGGGGCGGGCGCGCCGAGCGGCAGCGGCGCGCCGGGGAGCGGCGCCTCTCCGGTGAGGGCGTCCGTGGGGCCGCCGAGGAGGCCCATCAGCATGGCCGAGCGCTTCTCGACCTCGTCGGTCATCTCGAGCATCTTGAGGCGACGCTCGTCGTACATCACGCGGCGCGCGGGGTCCGAGAGGATGCGCCACGCCTCGTCGAGCGCCTCGAGGACCTCGGCGGAGCGCTTGAGGTCCTTCAGGTTGCGCGCCCAGCGGTAACGCGTGCGGTACGTCTCCTCGATCGTGGGCGCACCGGCGTCCGTCGCGACGCCGAGGATCGCGTAGTGGTCGATCGCCATCGTTTCGGAGGAGAGGTCCGCCGTTTCGAAGCCGACCCGTGTAGACTCGGTCTCGGCGAGCAGCTCCTCGATGCGACGCGCGACCGCGGCCTCGGACAGCTCGAGCTGCCGGCCCTGATGCAGGATCGCGGCCTCGGATTGCGGCGTCAGCTCGCGGGAGGCGAGCGTGCCGCGAATGAAGAGGCCGAGCACGTCCATCTTGCGGTGCTGCGTGTCGTCACGGACGTGCACGCGGTAGTCATCGAGCGCATCGACGAACACCCGCTTGAGTAGGCTGTTGCTCTTGATGAGGAACAGCGCCTCCGACTTGAACTTTGGGTTCGACTGTTGGCCCTGGGCCCACGTGCGGCGCTTGCGAACCGCTTCGTCGGTCGCAGCGGCGTCGGCGGAGGGGTCGAGCCCATAGTAGACGAACAGCGTCGGGCGACCGACCGAAGTCAGGAATCGCTCGATCTCATCGAGGTCACGGCGGTCCATTCGCGCGGAGGGTGCCCGGTCGGCGCTCTCCCGTCAACCCCGGCCGCGGACGACGGCCCGCCCGAATCAGTGAATGCTCGCCGTTGCCATGCGCTTCCGCGCTGCGTCGAGACCTTCGCTGTCGAGCGACCCGCGGAGCACGATGGTCGCGCGCCGCGTCTGGCGCGTCTCAACGTCCGTGACGTCGACCTCGAGGATCTGATTGAGGGTGTAGCGGTACACTACCTCGATCGGTGTCCCGCGAGGCCGGGGCGGGAGGTTGTCGAGGATGACCTCGCCGATCACGGTGACCTCGTCGCGGCTTTCGCCGACGCCCTCGGTGACCTCGACGCGCACGGCGGTCATGCCGTCCTGGGCGTACGCGAACCGCCCGCGCTTCTCGCAGGGGAGGGGGGTGAACGCGGGGATCAGGGGCACGATCCGCTCGCGGAGCGCGGAGTCGAGGACGACGATGCCCAACGGGTGGGTCGCTACGTCCGCGATTCGGACGCCGGGCAGCCCGGGGGACGAGGACGGCGTGTGGGTCGAGCCGGATGGCTGGGTTCCGCTCGAGGGGCTCGAGCGCGGGTCGTCCAAGGCTTCGGGCCGGCCGCGGCGGGCGAGGTTCTGGCGGTAGGCCTGGATCGCGGGGTGCTTCGGGCGGTGCCGGAACACGGCCGCCAGGGAGGCGCCGAGGGCCACGCACTCGTCCGGGTTGACCCCGGCAACCGGGACCTTGCCCGAGAGCCGCCGGAGCATGTCCTGGACGATGGGCATGCGGGTGGAGCCGCCGGCGAGGAGCACGTCGTCGATGTCGGACCAGCGCATCTTCGCCTTCTCGAGGACGATTGCGCAGGTGTCGGCGCACTGCTCCACGAGGTCTTGCGAGATGCTCTCGAACTCTTCGCGCGTGACCGGGACGACGGTGCGCTGTCCGCGGAAGTTGACGGGGATCACGGCGCGCGGCTTGCTCGACAGCGAGATCTTCGCGTGGAGGCAGCGCTCATAGAGCTCCTGGTAGGGCTGGGGCTCGTCGCGGGGGTCGAGGCCGAACTTCTGGAGGAACTGCTCGGCGACGTGGTTGAGCAGGCGATCGTCGAAGTCCTTGCCGCCCAGCTCGGCGTTGCCGTCGGTGGCGATCGTGCGGAGGTTTGTCCCGCGGATCTCCATCACGGTGACGTCGAACGTGCCGCCGCCGAGGTCGAACACGAGGAGGTTGCGGTCGCCGCCGATGCGCTCGACGCCATAGGCGATCGCGGCGGCGGTGGGCTCGTTGATGATCGAGAGGACGTTGAAGCCGGCGAGCGTGCCGGCCTCATGCGTGGCGCCGCGTTGTGCGCTGTTGAAGTACGCCGGGACGGTGATGACGGCGTCCTTGACCTCGAAGCCGAGGGCCTCTTCGGCGTCATCCTTGAGCTTACGTAGCATGATCGCCGAGAGTTCTTGCGGGCTGTACTGCTTGCCGAAGAAGTCCAGCGCGTAGTTGGGCTCGCCCATGGAGCGCTTGATGAAGCGCACGACGTTGAGCGAGTCGACGACCACCATCTTCACGGCTTCTTCGCCGACGACGCAGGCCTCGCGGTCGTAGAAGTGGATCACGGAAGGCGTGGTGGACTGCCCCTCGCCGTTGGGGAGGATGACGGGCTTGCCGTGACGGTCCACGTAGGCCATCGCCGAGAACGTCGTCCCGAGGTCGATGCCGAGGATGATGCCGTCGTCGCTCATCTCATTCCTTCGTTTCGTCGGCGTCCGCACCTGAGCGGAACACGGCGACTTCTTCGGCGCGCAGGAGGCGGTCGCCGCGAACGAACCCGCGCTTGAGGATCGCCTGCACGCGCCAGTCGTCGGCCGGGTTGGATGACGGGACGACGCGGACCGCCTTGTGCACGCGGCGGTCGAAGCGGGAGGTGCTCTCGCTGGGCACGACGTCCCGGCGGTAGAGGAGCTCCAGGAACTCGTCGAGGAGGTACTGGAAGCTGTCCGCGACGACGTCCGGGCTCATCTCCTGCTTCTGCAGGCTCTGCTGGAACCAGTTCAGGCTGTCGTAGAAGAGGAGCAGGTCCAGCAGGAACGGCTTCTCCGCCTGGAAGATGAAGTCGTCCTTGTACTGGCGTAGTTCTTCGTAGAGCTGGTCGAACGCCTTCTGCTGGACCGCGTCGGTCCGGAGCCGCTCACGGAACAGCTCGGTGAGCTCCTCGACCCGTTCGTCGACGGTCCGGTCGTTGGCCATTTCAGTTGCTCCCCAGCTCCGTCGCGAGGTTGATGAAGGTGCCCTGGAGCTCGACCGACTCGTTGCAGAAGTGGTAGTCCTCGGGCCGGGACGCGAGGCCGCGCAGGTAATCCGGGCGCACCTGCGCGCCCACGCCGATCGTGATGATGCGCCCGCCGCCGGTGCGGATGCGGGTGATCTCGCCGGTGGTGGCGTCCGGATCATCCGGGTGGCCGTCCGTGAGGACCACGTAGACGCGCTGGACGCCGGCCTTGGACTTCATGAGCTCCCGGGCGGCGGCGAGGCCCTCGGCCATCGGGGTCGACCCGATGGGGGCGAGGCTCTCCACGGCCGCCTGGATGCGGCGGAGGTCCGGCGTGAGGGGGCCCAACACGCCGCCGGGGAAGCCGACCACCGCGATCTGGCGGTTCGGGCCGAGCGAGGCCTGGGCGAAGGTGAGCGCTGCCTTCCGCGCTTCGTCCATGTTGCGGCCGTACATCGAACCCGAACAGTCCATGAGGAGGACGATGTTCATCGGGGCGCGGTTGCGCGCGAGGTCCTCGAGCGTGACGGTACCCGCCGCGAGCCGGTGCGCGAGCGTCTGGCCGGAGTCGAGGTCCATCGCCTCGACTTCGACGATGCCGTTCGCGTTGTAGCGGAAGGTCACCGAGAGCCTGGACCGCGCCGCGGCGCGCGCCGGGATGCCGTAGAACTCGAAGTGGCCGAGGACGTTGCACTCGAGCGGGTCGGTGTTCTCCCCCTGGACGAGCCAGAGGTCCATCGTGGTCTGGCCGTCGTGCGTGGTGACGTAGTCGTCGCGTGTGCGCTCGCACGGGATTCGGCTGTTGCGCGCGATAATCCTACTGTTGTGAAGCCGCCCCTCGCGGTACACGACCATCCCGAGCGAGTGCGAGGTGACGTCGTGGGTGCGGATGTCGACCGGCGGCGCCTCGCCGGAGATGCGCGAGGACTCGATCGCGGCGGTGAGCGCGGCGCCGAGGGCGACGCACTCGTCGGGGTTGATGTCCGTCGCGGGCTCGCGTCCGAAGAGGCCCTTGATCATTTCCCGCACCATCGGCATGCGGGTGGACCCGCCCGCGAGCACGACGGTGTCGATGTCGTCGACGGTGAGCTTGGCGTCTTCGAGCACGTCGCGGGTGAGGGCTTCGCAGCGCCGCAGGAGGCCGGAGGAGAGGTCCTCGAACTTCTCCCGGGCGAGCTCGAGGCGGAGGATCTTTCCGCGGTAGTCGTAGAACAGGTTGACCCGCGGGCGCTTCGAGAGCGCGAGCTTCGCGCTCGTGCACTTCTGTCGCAGGTCGTGGTAGGCGGCGAGGTCGTCGAGGGGGTCGAGGCCGTGGCGCGCCCGGAACTGCTCGGCGGCGTACCGGATGAGGGCGTCGTCCCAGTCCTTGCCGCCGAGTTGGTGGTCGCCCGTCGTCGCGACGACGGAGATCTCCCGGCCGTTGAGGTTGACGATCGACACGTCGAACGTGCCGCCGCCGAGGTCGAACACGAGGAGGCGCTTGCGCTCGTCCGTGCGGGTGAAGCCGTAGGCGAACGCGGCGGCGGTGGGCTCGTTGAGCAAGGACAGCACGCGGAGCCCCGCGTATTCACCGGCGCGGATGGTCGCGCGCCGCTGCTTGTCGCCGAAATAGGCCGGGACGGTGATGACCGCCTGGTCGATTCGGTGACCGAGTCGGAGCTCGGCGTCATGCTTGAGCTTCGCGAGGATGAACCCCGAGAGCCGCTCGGGCGTGTACGCTTCGCCGCGGTACTCGAAGGTGAAGTCCTCGTCGCCCATGTGGCGCTTGATGAACTCCACGACCTGCTCGGGGTACGCAACGGACGACTGCTTGGCGTATGTCCCGATGATGACTTCCTCGCCTTCGAACAGCACGACAGAGGGCGTGATCCGCTCTCCCTCGGCGTTGTGGAGGATCTCCGGCACCCCGTATTTGTTTACATGGGCGATCGCGGAGAAGGTTGTCCCGAGGTCGATACCGACCGCGCGGGTTGTCATCTAGTTGCTCCGATTCGTTCGGTTCGTGATTGGACGCGAGTGTAGTTCAGCGTGCGGCCGGGGGGAAGGAGGGGCGCCAGCCGAAGCCGCGGAGCGCGTCCACCACGCGGTAGAGCGGCAGACCGAGCACGCTCGGGTGGTCGCCCTCGATCGTGGCGACGAGGTTCCCGCCGAGGCCTTCGACCGCGTACCCGCCGGCGCAGTGGGCGCCCTCGCCGGTGGCCACGTAGGCGTCGAGCTCGTCGTCGCCGAGGTCGCTCCGGAACGTGATGCGGGCGTGTGTAAGGCACTCGACCGTCGCGGCGCCGAGGCGCACCACGGCGGCGGTGGAGAGCGTGTGCGTCTGGCCACGGAGCAGCCGGAGACGGCGCCGGTGGTCGTCGGGGTCGAGGGGCTTTCCGAACACCTCGCCCTCGAAGTGGGCCACCTGGTCGGAGCCGATGATCAGCGCACCCGGGGCGGCCGCCGCGACCGACAGCGCCTTCGCGCGCGCCCGGGCCAGGGCGAGCTCGCCGGGGGAGTCGGCCGTGATCGTCGACTCGTCGACCGGAGGCGACTCCGCGCGAAACGCGATTCCCGCTCCGCGAAGAAGCGCGATCCGCGCGGCGCTCGTGGAAGCGAGCACGATGGGGCGGTCTTGCATGGGCGCACCTAACCCGAGCGGCGCGCGGTCGAAACGGGAGGCTGTGCACCGCCGGCGCGTTAGGCGGCCTTCATGTCGGATGTGGCCCAAGAGCTGGCGGCCCTGGTCGCGGACACGCTCGCGGCTGTAGAGTCGTGGCGCGCCACCGGCGCCGTCGTAGCGCCCGCAGGGCCGCTCCTCGGGTTGCCCGCCGCCGAGCCGTGGCCCCAGACCCCGCCCGCGGCCGCCCCCGTCGCCGGCCGCCCGGCGCCGCCGCCGTCGTTCGG
>CAXNIN010000160.1:0-9566 GCA_964202365.1 Myxococcota bacterium
GCGGCCCCCGGCGACCGCTCCGCCGCGGCGGACGCGCGGTGCGAGGGGTGCGACATCGTGCTCGTCACCGTGTGCTCGCTCCGCCAGGACTACGTTGGCGCCTACGGCGTGCACCCCGCGCTCACGCCCAACATCGACCGCCTCGCCGCCACCGGTGTCCGGTTCGACCGCGCCTACTCCGCCTCGAACTTCACCCTCGCCGGCCTCACCGCCATTCTCACCGGTCGGTACGGCAGCTCGACCGGGGTCACCGGCTGGGACAAGGGGTTGGTGGCCGACATCCCCACGCTCCCCGAAGTGCTGGGCCACTACGGCTACCAGACCGCCGCGTTCACCATCGACGCACCCTCGGGCTTTCGCCCCGATTACGGCCTCCACCGCGGATTTTCCCGCATGGAGATCCTCCCGCCGCCCCGCGACACTCCCGACGGCCGCGCCACTGGCGGCGCCCCGGGCCCCGGCGGCGACTCCGCGCGCCCGGTGGCCGCGTGGCTCGCCGAGGCCCCCACCGACGCGCCGGTGTTCGTGATGTTCCACTCCCGCACCGCGCATTTCCCCTTCGTGCTCGAGCCCCCGGCGCCCGGCGCCGACCCAACGGGCGTGCTCCAGGGGTTGTGGGACGCCGGGATGGACGCCTCGCGCGCCGACGCCCCGCGGCCCGGCATGGCCGGGGGCACCGCGCAGAAGGGCGTTGTGCCCCTCCCGGGCGAGGACCCCCTCCAGGGCCTCATGAACCGCGCGGGGGCCGCCGGAGACGCCGCGTGGCGCGCCGCCTACGCCGCGTCGGTGGAGCGGATGGACATCGACATCGGGGTGGTGCTCGACGCCGTCGCGAAGCGCGGCCGGCCCACCGTCGTGCTCCTCGTGGCCGACCACGGCGAGTCCCTCGACGACCACAACGAGCTCCTCCACGGCGACGCCTATTGGGACACCGTCACGCGCGTCCCGCTCGTCCTCTCCGTGCCCGGCGTGGCCCCCGCGCGCACCGCCGCGCTCGTGAGCCACGTGGACATCGCCCCCACGCTGCTCGCGCTCGTCGGCGCGCTCCCCCCCGCCGACATCGACGGCACCTCGCTCCTCCCACTCCTCGACGGCGCGCCCTCCGTACGCACCACCACCCTCGTGGAGGGCGGCGTGGCGTGGCGGGAAGGCACCATCCCCCGCGGCGCGGTGATCGCGCCCCCGTGGGCGCTCCTCCGGCAGGACCGCGGCTGCAACGGCGGCGAGCCCGCGCGGGGCCCCGGCGAGCCCGCCACGTGCCTCTACGACCTCGACGCCGACGCCCCCCAGGCCACCAACGTGGCCCGCGCCCACCCCGACGTCGTGACGGACCTCCTCGGCCGCTGGGACGCCTTCCGCGCCGCGCGCGCGGGCACGGCGAAGCAGCTCGAGCTCGATCCCGCCTACGTCGAAGCGCTGCGGCGCACCGGATACGACTTCCGCGTGGGCGCGGAGTGACGGCGAGCGCCGCCCTCCGCCGCGTCGCGGTTCGCGGCGTGCTCGGGGTGGTGCTCGGCGGCGCGCTCGGCGCGTGGCTCGCCGAGGCGCGCGGCGGCCCCTTCGTCGCGCCGCACACGCTCAACGACGCCCGGTGGAAGGTGATCGTGCCCGGCCGCAACGAGTCCATCGTCGACATGCGCGGCCGGGGCACGGGGATCACCGGCGGCGTGATGGAGCTCGTCCCGCACGTGTTCTCCCGCGCGGACATGGTGGTCCAGCGCAGCCCGACCCCCATCGCGCGGGCGGACATCACGCTCGCCGAGGACAGCGGCCCCCTCCGGCTCCGGCTCCGGGACGGCCCCACGCTGCTCAAGGTCGACCTCGCGCCGGGGCGATCCCGTCTCGACGCCGGCGAGTGGCGGGCGCACGCTACCGACAGCTTGACCATCCTGGTCGCCGACGGCGTCGTGCGGCTGGGCGACGTACGGATCGGTCTTGCGTCCGCCCCGACGGTGGAGATCTCCGCCATCGACGAGCCGGTCCGCATCCGGCGGATCACGCTCACGGCGGCGGACGGCACCGTCGTCCTCGACGAGAACCCCGGCCCGGCGTGGCGGGAGAGCGCGCCGGTGGTGCCCGGGGCGCTCCTCGGCGCCGCGGTCGGCGCGCTCGCCGCGGTTGGCGGATGGATAGGGCTCGTGGCCGCGGCGCTCCCGCTCGGGGTGCTCTTCGCGCCGACGGGCACGTGGCTCTGGCTCATCGAGACGTTTCGCCTCGTGCGCGCCTCCCCGTGGGAGCTCGCCACGCTCGTGCTCCTCGTGACGTGCGTGCCGGTTGTCGGCCAGGCGCTCGCGGCCTCGGGGCGCGCCCTCCCTGGCGGCGGTGCGGCCGAGCGCGACCCGAGCCCGATCTGGCTCGCCGCCCCCCTCGTCACCGCCGCGTTCGCCTCGCGCGACGCGACGATGGCCACCGCTGTACTTCTTCCCTTCGGCCTGGGTTTCCTCTATCTCCCGGTGTTCTTCGCGCGCGCCACGCGGCTCGACCCCCGAGGCATCCTCCTCCGCGACCTCCCCGCCCACGCGCTCGTCGGCGCGCTCGGATGGGGGGTGGGGCTCCTGCCGGCCCTCGCGTGGCGGCTCGTCGTGCTCGTCGCGGGGGCCGGCACGCTTCTTCGGCGTTCTCCGCGGGTAGCGGCCGATGCGCTCTTCCTCGGCACGCTGGCGCTCGTCCCCGCCGCGGAGCTGGCCGCGCGGAGCACGTGGCTCGACGTTGCCTGGGACGCGGCGCACCTCTCGGGACAGGAGTGGATGGACCCCACGCCGTTCTGGGAGGACACGTGCGGGTCGGGCGCGCGCGCCTCCGTGCTGTACGTCGGCGGCTCGTCCACCGGCGGCGCCTACCAGTTCGGCGGCGACGGCGCCTTGTTCTTCCCCGCGCGCGTGCACGAAGCGCTCTGCGCGAGCGGCCGTTCCCTCCACACCCGGAACACGGGACGGGGCGGCCGGGACAGCTTCACCGTGTCGCGCAGCATCGACGCGCTGATCGCGGCGCACACGCCGAACGTGGTGGTCGCCTACCTGGGCGTCAACGACCTCCTCACGCGCGAGAGCGCGCTCACCCGCGCGGAGCGCGAGGCCATCGAGCGCGACCGCAGCCCCACCGAGCGCGCCGTCGACGCGCTCGCCAGCCGCTCGCGCCTCGTGACCGGGCTGGGCCTGCTCGGGCGCCCGGCCGTGGACCTCGACGCGCCGCACGTGCCCGACGTGCCGCTCGCGGACGCCGAGGTGAACCTGCGCCGCGTTGCCGCCGCCACCCACGCCGCCGGCGCGCGCCTCGTGCTCGCGCCCGAGTTCGTGGCGCCGGAGACGGCGCCCGAGCTCGCGCCCTACGCCGCGCTGATGGCGCGCCTCGGCGGCGAGCTCCCCGGCGTCGTGTACGTCGACGTGTACGGGGCGCTCGCGCCGTACGCCGCCGAGGGCCTGCTGTTCGACCGCAACCACCTCTCCCACGCGGGCACCGCGCGGCTCGCGGAGGTGCTCGCCCCCGTGGTCGCGGGGCTCCTCGCCGGCCCCGCGCCGTCTTCCCCGCCGGCCGCCTCCGTCGCCGCGCCCCCCGCGCCCTGACGCCCCCCGACTGCGGTATCGTGCGACTTGCCATGCCCGATCAGGCCCCCTACACCCCCACCGCCCTCGAACGTGCGCTCCTCCGCCTCGGCACCGCGGGCGAGCTGCTCGCCCTGCTCTGGCGCGGCGGGCGGTGGTGGATGCTCCCCATCGTGGTGATTCTGCTGGCCGCGGGCGCGCTTCTGCTGTTCCTCCAGAGCGTGCACTACGTGGCGCCGTTCGTGTACCTCGTGTTCTGAGCGGGGCGGCATCGGGGTCGGGAAGGGGGCGGCCGGCTCCGCCGCCGCGGCGAGGGTTCGGGCGCGCGGGGCGCCGGCGGCTCGGGTGCCCGGTGCGGTGGCGCGTCGGCGGGTTCGGTAGCCCCGCTCGCTGGCGGATTGTCGTCTCCTTTGGGACGATGAACGCATGCTGCTTCTGCTCCTCGCGTGCGTCGATCCCGGGAAGGCGCCCGCGGACCCCGCGGACGCCGCCGACTCTGGCGACCCCGGCGGCGACACCGCCCCCGACCCCGACACGTCGGACACCGGCGACACCGCGGACACCGACGTCACGTGGTCCACGCTCCCGGCCACGTGCGCGCCGCCGGCCTCCGTCGCGGACGACCCCCTCGTGCTCGAAGGCGAGGTGCGCGTCACCCAGACCGACCGTTCGCCCTTCATGGAGGCCCTGGACATCGAGCTCGTGGGCGATGTCGCCTACGCCGTGGGCCAGGGCGGGCTCATCGTGTTCGACATCGCCGACCGCGGCGCGCCGGCCCTGCTCGCCGGCCCGAGCATGCAGCGCTTTCACCGCGTCGAGCCCCTCGCGGAAGGCTTCGTCGTCACCAGCCACCGCGACCAGGGCTTGTCGTTCTGGAACGTCGCGAACCCCGCGGCGCCCGCGCAGGTGGGGTTCCTGTCCGGGGCGGGCATGGAGGGGCTCGCGTACGTCGACGGGCTGTTGTGGGTGACCGTGCGCGGCGAAGGACTGCGCGCGTACGACGTGTCGAATCCGGCGGCCCCCGTCGAAACCGCGCGCGCCGCCGGGCTCTCGTCGCCCTGGGAGATCGCGGCGAGCGGCGACGGGTGGCTCTACGCCGCCGATCTCGCCCTCGGGGTGGTGCCCATCGACATCCGCACGCCGACGGCGCCGGTCGTCGGCGCGCCCGTCGCGCTCGACGGCGCGCTCCACCCGCGCTTCGCGGACGACCGTCTCTACGTGGCCGCCGGGGCCGCCGGCGTGGTGGTGCTCGACGTGGCGTCGCGCGGCGCGCCCACCGTGCTCCACACCGTCGCCACCGGCGGCTCCGCGGTGATGACCGACGTGGCGAACGGCCGCCTCTGGGTGGCCGACCACGAGGGGGTGGCGGTGCTCGCGCTCGGCGACGGCGCGCCCACGCCGATTCAGCGCGACGACACCGAGCAGTTCGCGCTCGCCGTGGTGGCCGAGGGCGACCGCGGCTTCGTCGGCGACTGGAACCTCTTCGAGGTGTGGAAGCTCACGCCCGACCTCGACGCCGGCGCGCTCGACCTCGCGTCGGACACCGTGCGGTTCACGGCCGGCACAACGCGCGTGCCCATCACCAACCGCGGCTCCGGGCCGCTCGCGCTCACGGGCGCCACCTCGGCCGACCCCGCCGTCGTCATCGACGTGTCCACGGCGACGCTCGCGCCCGGCGAAACCGCCACCCTCCGCCTGGCCAACGTCACCCTCGACACGACGCTGTGCGTCGCAACCGACGACCCCGACGACACCCCCCGCACCCTCGACGTGCGCGCCTCCGCGGCGCCGCCCGCGGGGGTCCCGGCGCCGGACTTCGCGCTCACCGGGCTCGACGGCACCGTGTACCGCCTCTCCGAACAGCTCGGCGCGCCCGTGCTCCTCGCGTACTTTGCAACCTGGTGACCCGTCTGTCCGTCCGAGGTCTCGGACATCGAAGCAAACGTGGCGGCGGCGTACAAGGACCAGGGGCTCGTTGTGTGGGCGATCGCGTCCCGTGAGCGCGAGGAGGCGGTTCGCGACTGGGCGGAGACCTTCGACATCGACATCCCCGTGCTCCTCGACGGAGACGGCAGCGTGGCCGCGCTCTACCAGGCGACGATGGCGTTCCCCACGGGCGCCTACCCGCAGGAATGGGTGATCGGCACGGACGGCGTCATCGAGTACTACGCCAACGAGTACGAGTACGAAGCGCTCGTTTCCGTGATCGAGCAGGAGCTCGCCGACGCCGCGGCGGCGGAGTGAACGAGGCGCCGCGGCCCCGCGCGCGGGGTAGGGGAGACGTGTGAAGTCGAGCCCCGCCCTCGCGCTCCTCAAGCGCATCGTGACCGCGCCGATGCGCGCCGTGGCCCCGAACGGCGTGCGGGAAGCCGCGCTCCTCGCGGCCGCGAAGCTGCTCGGGGTCGCGCACAAGACCAACCCGAGCGGCAACAACATGTCGCAGCGATAGGGGGCGCGGGCGGGGGCGCCGGCCTCTCGATGGGCGTGGCGCGTCGCGAGCCGGGACGGGCGTCGGTGGCGGCGCGCGCTACGCTGCGACATGGACGCGCGCCTCTCCGCCCCCTCCCGCCGCGGGCACTTGCTCCAGCGGCTGCTCAAGCCTGCCCCCGCACCCGAGCCGGCGTCCGCAGGCGACCGCGTTCGTTTTCTCGGCACCGCCGGCTTCGTGCTCACCGGGCACGGCCGAACGTTCGTGCTCGATCCGTATCTCTCACGGCCCGGGCTCCTCGCCACGGCCCTCTTTCCGCTGGTGCCCGACGAAGCGCTCCTGGCCCGCGAGATCCCGCACGCCGACGACGTTCTCGTGGGCCACGCCCACTACGATCACGCGCTGGACGCGCCGATCGTGTGCCGGCAGACCGGCGCGCGCCTCATCGGGTCGGAGGCGACGCTCAACATCGGCCGCGCGGCGGGGCTCCCCGAAGCGCAGATGACGCGGGCCGACGGGCCGATTCGGTGCGGCCACGCGACCGTCACGCCGCTCCCCGCGAAACACGGCAAGGCGGTGTTCGGGCGCGTGCCGCTCCCGGGCGACATCCCGAAGCCGCCGTCGTGGCCGCCGCGCGTGGGCGAGCTCCGTCACGGGCAGGTGTACAACTGGCACCTCGACCTCGGCGACGCCAAGGTTCTCCACATCGACAGCGCGGAGTTCGACGACGACCAGCTCGCCAGTGTGCGCGCCGACGTCGTGTGTCTCTGCGCCGTTGGGCGGCAGTACCGCAAGGACTACACTCGCCGCGTGGTGGAGCTCGTGAAGCCCGAGGTGGTGATCCCGTGCCACTGGGACGACTTCAGCCTGCCGTGGGGCGCGCCCGCGCGGCAGCTCCCGGGCGTGGACGTCGACGGCTTCGTGGCGGAGATCCGCTCGGCGGGCGCGCGGGCCGTGGTGCTCGGGCTCGGCCAGCGCTGGAGCTGGTAGCCCCTACGGCGTCGGAAGCGCCGGGAGGGACGGCGCCACGGGGTCGAGCGCCGGGCCCACCGCGGGGCCGCTCGTCGGCACGCGCACGAACGGGCGGGCGTTCGCGAGCGGTGCCGCGGGGTCGGCCGCGGCGACCTCGACCACCGCGCCGAGCAGGATGCGGAGGCCGTTCCGGAGGTTCTCCACCGAGACGTGCTCGCCGTGGCCGTGCTGGGTCTCGGCCTGCTCGACGGTCACCTCGAACGGCGCGAGGCCGTACGCCCGCACGCCGAGGGGCCGCAACAGGAGCGAGTCGGTGAACCCGATGGAGAGCGCGGGGCCGGCCACGGCGTCCGTGCGGCCCGCGACGGCGTGCCGCGCGAGGGCCCGGTAGAAGGGGTCATCGATGGGGCTCTCGTTCGCGTCGGACTTCTGGAGCACCTCGAAGCGGATGTTCGGGTCGGGGACGAGCGCCTGGAGCCGCGCGAGCATGGCGTCGGGGGAGGTGCCGGGGAGAAGCCGGCAGTCGAGGTTGGCGGACACCTCGGACGGCACCACGTTGGGCGCGAGGCCGCCGTTGAACCCGGTGACGTGGATGGTGTCGGTGAGGAGCGCCCGGCCGGCGTTCTGCTGCTGGAGCCGGCCGTAGAGGAGCGTGGGGTTCCGGAGCGCGAACTTGACGATTCCTTTCTGGGTTTCTCCGACGTTCCAGAAGAGCTGGCGGAGCGAGTGGTGCATGCTCGGCTTCGGCTTGTACGTCTCGAGCGCGGCGAGGGCGCGGCGCAGGCGGGACGGCGCGGAGTCCGGGTTGGGGCTCGAGCCGTGGCCGGCTTCTCCGGTGGCCACCATGCGCACCCACAACAGCCCCTTCTCGGCCACCGAGATGCCGTACACGGTCTGGCCTTCGAACAGCAGATCCTTGATGCCGAGCCCGCCTTCGTTCACCACCTGGGAGCAGCCGATCTTCCCCCAGTGATCGCGGACGATCTCCATCATGCCGACGTTGTCCACCTCTTCGTCGGCCACGGCGAGCAGGATCACGTCACGACGGAGCGGCACGCCGAGCCGCGCGAGCTGCACCAGCGTCATCGCCTGCACCGCGGCGAGCCCCTTCATGTCGAGCGCGCCGCGGCCCCACACCACGCCGTCGACGATGGCGCCGGAGAGCGGGCCGCGGTCGGCGGGCCACTTGTCGGCCTCCGCGGTGGCGACGTCGATGTGGGAGAGGAGGCACAGCGGCGGCTCGAGATCCGCGCCGTCGAGGCGGGCCACGAGCGAGGCGCGGCCGTCCGCGTGCTGGATCTTCTCGGACGGGATGCCGGCCTTCGCGAGCTCGGTGGCGAGGAAGTCGGCGCCGCGCTCCTCGTTGCCGGGCGGGTTCGTCGTGTCCACCTGGATGTAGCGGGACAAGAGCGAGGCCGTCTCGTCGGCGGCGGCCGCCCAGTCCACGGGGAGCGCGGGGACCACGAGCTCGCTCGCATCGGGCGGCGGGAGGGTCTGGTCGGCGCGGGCGGGCGGCGCGAGGGAGAGCGCGAGGGCGGCGAGGAGCAGCGACATGGCGCGCGTCTATCGCGGTCGCGGCGAGGGGCGCGGCGCCTTCAGAACATGTGGTCGAACACCACGTAGAGGCCCCAGCCGAGCTCGGTGCCGGCGTCGGTCCACTCGGGGCTCACCGCGGCGTCCACGCGGCCCACGATGGTCTCGCCCCAGATGGCGCGGATGCCGGCGCCCGCGGTGGGGTGGAGCGGGAAGACGGGGGCGGGGGCGGTGGCCGCCTCGGCGCCCCACACCACGCCGATGTCCGCGAAGGGGACGAGCTGCCAGCGGAGCTCCTGCTTCAACGCGCGCATCCGCAGCACGTCGAGCCGGAGCTCGGTGTTAGACGCCGCCTTCCCGGGGCCGCGCCACCGCCCGAACGCGAATCCCCGCACGGAGTCCGCGCCGCCCATGCCGGCGATGGGCACCATGCCGCCCCAGTGCACCATCTCGTAGAAAGGCACGTCGCCCAGAAGCCACTCGGCCATCACGCGCTGGCCGAGGACCACGCGCTCTCCGAGCCGCGCGTACACGCGCCCGGAGACGAACGGCCCGCCGAACGTGTACGTGCCGGTGACGACGCGGCCGGACGCCTCGAGGAGCCACCCGCCGTCGGGAGTGACCTCGGGCTCGCGCGTGTCCCACAACACGCCGCCGATCGCCTGCACGCCGAGGCCGCCTTCGTAGCCGAGGGGGCGCTCCTCCTCGAGGAGCGAGCCCGGCGCGGCGTCGATGATGGCGTAGCGCACGTTGAGCGAGCCGTACACGAGGAGCGGGCCGGACACGGCGTGGCGGAGCGCCACCTGCCCGAAAGGTTGGATCAAGCTGTAGCGATAGCGATCGCGGCCCGGGTTGTCCTCGGGGAGATCGTCGTAGGCGACCTCGCGCACGGTGCCGTTGCCGATGCCCCAGTAGCCGTCGTTGAGCCACGCGCGGAGGGCGAAGTGGCCCGTCATCCGCGTGCGCTCTTTCGGGCCGAGGCCCACGAGATCGAACTTGAAGCGGTGGTGGTGGTAGCCGTTCGTCGTGAGGAAAAGATGCACGACGTAGGCGGCACGGTAGGGGTCGACCCCGGGCTCGACGATGTCGAC
>CAXNIN010000161.1:0-9531 GCA_964202365.1 Myxococcota bacterium
GAGGCTGAACTCGCCGGTAGTGTCGGCGGAGAGGCGCTTCTCGGCGAGGAGCTCGAGCGGCGCGGTGCCCGTGGCCTTCCACGCCTCGATCACCTTGGCGGCGAACGCGTTTGCCACGGCGGGCGCGCGCTCTTCCTTGATCATGGCAACCGCGATGTCGGGCTTCGCTTCGTCGAGCGAGATCACCTTGGCGTCTTCGACCTTCTCGACGAGGAGGATCTGGAGGCCGCGGAGCGTCTTGGTCACGGCGGACACCTTGCCGACCCCGGCGGCGTCCGCCGCGGCGACGAGCGCGGGGTCGAGCTGGTCGACCGCCTGGATACCGAGCTCCCCGCCGGTGGCGGCGGAGAGATCCTCGCTCCAGCGGCGGGCGAGCGTCTCGAAGTCCGCGCCCGAGGCGGCTTCGGCCGCGACGGCGTCCGCGCGCGCCCGCACGGCGGCTTCGTCGGCGCCGGGGAGGTCGGTGCGCAGCAGGATCGTCCGGAGCTGGTAGCGCTTCTTGAGGTTGTAGAAGCGCTCGAAGCCCTCGTCGTACCGGGCCTTGATCTTGTCGCCGTTCTGCGTGACGAAGGCGTCGCGGTCGGCGTCGGACACGGTCACGTCGTCGAGGAACGCGGTCGCCGGGAGGCGCACGAACGAGAGGTCGAGCGTGGTCTCGTCGAGGAGGTAGGCCGCGCGGAGCTCGGCGTCCGTGAGCGCGACGGCGTAGCCGGCGAGGTCGTAGAGCTTGCGCACGGTGAGGTCGCGGCGGAGGTCGCCCTCGAACTGGGCGCGCGAGAGGTTGTTCGCCTTCAGCAGGCGCAGGTAAGTCTTCTCGTCGAACTTGCCGTCTACCTGGAAGCTCTCGATCTTCACGTACTCGCGCACGACCTCTTCGTCGGACACGGTCACGCCGAGGCGGTCGGCTTCCTGCACGAGCGCTTCCTGCTCGATGAGGTTCGTCAGAACCTTGGTCCCGAGCTCCTTCTCCTCTTCTTCCGTGAGGTTCCGGCCTTCCTGGCGCGCGGCGAGCGCGTACGCGCGGCGGAAGTCGCTGTCGGTCACGCTGCTGCCGTTGACCGTCGCGTAGACGGATGTCTGGTCGCCGCCCCCGTTGCCGGCGCCCCAGAAGATGAAGACGGCCACGATCACGCCGATCATGAAGCGGGTGCTCGTGCTGTCGGTGCCTTTGCGGAGGTTCTCGAGGACGGACATGGCCACGCCGGGAAGCGCCGGCATCTATGGTGGGGAGCGTCGGATTTCAAGCGCGCACCTTCGAGCCCCGGTCTTGTCAGGTCAAGCCCGGACGTGCTATACGCGGGGTCCTCCCCGGCACGTCGTCCGTCGTGCCACTCCCCTCCTCCCCGGGGCCTCGCATGTTCAATTCCGTCCTCGGCATGTTCTCGCAGGACATGGCCATCGACCTCGGCACCGCGAACACGCTGGTCTACGTGAAGGGCCGCGGCATCGTCTGCAACGAGCCGTCCGTCGTCGCGATCCACCACGATCGCAAGGGGAACAAGAGCGTGGTCGCCGTGGGCAGCCACGCGAAGGCGATGCTCGGCCGTTGCCCGACGGACATCCAGGCGATTCGCCCGCTCAAGGACGGCGTCATCGCCGACTTCGAGGTCACCGAGGCGATGCTCCGCTACTTCATCGAGAAGGTGAACGGCCGCCGCAGCTTCGTCGCCCCGCGCATGGTGGTCTGCATCCCGTACGGCACCACCGAGGTGGAGAAGCGGGCGGTTCGGGAGAGCGCGGAGTCCGCGGGCGCGCGCCGCGTGCACCTCATCGAAGAGCCGATCGCGGCCGCCATCGGCGCGGATCTCCCGATCACGGAGCCCACCGGCAACATGATCGTCGACATCGGCGGCGGCACCACGGAAGTGGCGGTCATCTCGATGGCGGGCATCGTCTACAGCCGCTCCATCAAGGTCGGCGGCGACCACATGGACGACGCGATCACCCAGCACATCCGCCGGCGTCACGAGCTCCTCATCGGGCCGCGCACCGCCGAACAAATCAAGATGTACCTGGGCAACGCCGCGTGCGACGGCCAGATGGTCGAGATGCAGGTGAAGGGGCGCGATCTCGTCCGCGGCTTCCCGCGTACGGTGACCGTCCATTCCGACGAAGTCCGCGACGCGCTCGAGGAGCCCATCCAGCTCATCACCGACGCCGTCGTCGCGTCGCTGGAACGCACGCCCCCCGAGCTCCTCGGAGACATCGTTGATCGCGGCATCATCATGACGGGCGGCGGCGCGTTGCTCAAGCGCCTCGACTACGTCATCTCGCAGGCGACGGGCCTGCCCGTCATCGTGGCGGACGACCCCCTCTCCGCCGTGGTGAAGGGTTCCGGCCGGGCCCTCGAAGAGATCGACCTCTTGGGGCTCATCAGCTGATGGGGGCGGGGGGGCTCGCCCCCCCCCCGCAAGGCCCCCCCGACGCGGTGGGGCCCGGCCCCGCCGCACGGCGCCCTACGCGAGGACCTTCGACACCAGTTGGTCGAGCGCGGCCTTATTCAGCGAGCCCACGCGCCGCTCGAACACCTTGCCGCCCTTGAAGAACACGAGCGTCGGGATCGACTGCACGCCGAACTTGTTCGGCGTGTCCGTGTTCTGGTCGATGTCGATCTTGTAGACCTTCATCTTGCCTTCCTGCTGCTCGGCCACCTGGTCGAGCAGCGGGGCGATGGCCTTGCACGGGCCGCACCAGACGGCGGTGAAGTCGAGGAGCACGGGAACGTCGCTCTCGAGCACCTTTCCGGTGAACTCGGCGTCGGAGATGTAGGCAACCTTTCCAGCCATGAGGACTCCCTTCGGTTCCCAACCCATTATGATCTGGCCACGGTCAGGGCAACGGGCCGGTAGAGGTTCGGATGGGGCGGATACTCGCGGTAGACGACGACGCGCTCGCGCGTGCGGTGCTCGCGGACGCGCTCCGCGCGCTCGGGCACACGTCCTCCGGAGCGGGCTCCGCGGCGCAGGCGCTCGCGCTGCTGGACGCCGGCAAGTTCGATCTGGTCATCAGCGAGGCGAACCTTCCCGACCTCGCGGGCGTCGAGCTCGCCGCGCGGTGCGCCGGCCGCGCGGTGCCGGTGCCCGTGGCGATCACGAGCGCCAGCCGCCCCGACCTCACGGGCGCCGCCAGCGTGGGGTTCCTCCCCAAGCCGATCGACCCCGACCGTCTCGGGCGTTTCCTCGACACGTTCTACGCCACGAAGCGGGCCCAGCCCGCCGGCGCCGCGGGCGAGCGGTGGAACAGCCTCGGGTTCCTCGAGCAGGTGTCGGGGCCGTTGGAGCGGTTCCCCCCGATCCGCTTGCTCTTTCTGGCGCACCGCCTCGGCGCGTCGGGGTCGCTCACGGTCGCGCGCGGCGGCGTGATTGCCCTCGTGGGCCTGCGTGTCGGCAAGGTGGTGCAGGTGAGCGGTATCCAGGGGCTGCTCGGCACGCTGCGGCCTTCGGTGCCGGATACCTGCGATCTCTCCGTGGATCTCGGGGTCGCCGTGGGCAAGGGCCACGCGCCGGACGCCGTGTTTCAGGCCGCGGTGGAGGGCCTCGGCCTCTGGCTCGCAGGCATGGTTGACAGCACGGGCGGGAGCGTGACGTTCGACACCACGTGGACTCCGCCCCCCGGCTCGTTCCCGCTCCCCGAGTCGCTCCCGCGCCTCGTCGCGCGCGGTCTCGCCCGCGTGCGCTCCGACACCGTGGTCGCGCGCACCTGGGACACCCTCGGCGCGTCGGGCATCCGCCGCCGGCTCCCGGACGACGCGTCGGACTCCTCCTGGGGTCTCGATGCCGCCGCCATGCGCGTGTTGCGCGTCGCGGGCCGCGCCGGAACCGTGGAGCGGGTGCTCGCGATCGCGGCCCCGTCCGCCACGCTCGTCTCCGGGCACGAGGGCGGGAACCGCCGCGTCGACGTGCTCCGCGCGCTCGACACGCTCCGCATCCTCGGCGTCCTCGTCATCGACGGCGCCCCGGTCGAGCCGGCGCGCGCTGCCCCGGCGCCGGCGCCGGCCGAGCCCACCGAAGAGGACAGTCGGTCGGACCGGCTCACGAAGGCGCTCCTCGAGCTCAACGGGGCCCACCCGCTCGTGGTTTTGGAGCTCTCCGAGCGGCGCGTCGTCACCGAAGAGGACATCTCCAACGCCTTTCGCGAGATCTCCCGTCGGTACCACCCGGATTACTTCTTCAACGCGCCTCCGACCGTGCGGGATCTCGCCGAGGCCTGCTTCGCCAAGGTGAGCGACGCGTACGGGGTGCTCCGCGCACCGGGCGGCCTCGCCGAAGCGCGCCGGTACCTCGAAGCGCGCGCCCGGGGCGAGGGGGTCGTGGGCGAGAAGGAGCCCGTCGCCGCGCGGCTCGCGTTCCGTCGCGCGGAGCAGCTCCTTCGCGCGCGCGACCACGCCGGCGCCGACCCCTTCTTCCAGGAAGCCGCCCGCCTCGACGGCATCACGTGGCCGCACGCGGTGCTCGCCGCCTGGTGCGGGTGGCTCGCCCGCCGGCTCACGGCCGCCGACGCCCTCGCCGCGTTCGACGCCATCCGCCCGCCCGACGACGTTCGCGCCGCCGAGGTGCTCGTGTACGCCGGAAACGTGCTCGCACAGGAAGGCCGCGCCGCGGAGGCGCTCGCCCGCTACCGCGCGGCGGCCGCGAAGGACCCGCAAAACCGGGACGCCCTGCGCCAGATCCGGCTCCACGACCTCCGAAATCCGCCCAAGCCCGCCCCCACGGGGATTGGCGGGCTCCTCGGGCGCGTCAAGAAGGCCTGACCCCCTGCGCGTGCGTCAGGGGCACACGGCGTCGCACGGGGTGAGGTCCGGCGGCGCGTCGCACGCGGCGTCCCAGGCGGAGAGGCAGCCGGCGACGGCGCTCTCGTCGAACGCGGGGCAGGTGAGCTCGCCGGCGTCCGCGCGCGCGGCGTCGGACGCGACGATCGCCGCGACGCAGTCGCCCTCGGTGGCGTAGCCGGCGTCCGCGAGCGTCTCGCACCGCCCGTGCCGCGCGCAGATGGCGAGCGCGCGTTCGTCAAGAAAGCCGGCGACATCTGGGCCAACGCAGCCGACGGCGAAGGCGATCAGCCACATACGAGGCAGATGTTCCCGAGGTCGGCGTCGCATGCGGCGGCGTCGATCGCTTCGCGGTAGGCGTCGAGGCACTCGGTCATCTGGCCGACGTCGAAGCTCGGGCAGTCGTCCTCGGAGACCTCCTGCGCGGCCGCCGTCGTCTTGCAGGCAGACACGCTGTCGTATCCGAGGGCGTCGAGGTTCCCGCAGACGTCGAGCAGTTCGCAGTTCAGCGCGCCGCGCTCCGCCTGGCCGGAGGGGTAGGTGAGGCAGCCGCCGAGGAGCCCCAAGGCGAGGAGGCCCCCCGCGGCGCGGATCACCCGACCACCGACTTCGTGAGGTCCTTCGAGATGTTCTTCTGGTGGCTCTCGAGCGTGCCGCCGCCGATCTCCAGCAGCTTCGCGTCGCGGAACAGGCGCTCTACGGGGTACTCGTCGCAGTAGCCGCCGCCACCGAGCACCTGCATGGCGTTGTCGGCCACCTGCTTGCCGACCGGCGCCGCGAAGAGCTTGGCGGCGTCGCTCCCGAGGCGGTTGCGCTGGTTCGGCCCGACGGACCGCGCCACGGCGTACACCAGCGCGCGCGCGGCTTCCGTTGCCGCGTAGCTCTCCCCGATGTACCGCTGGATCTGGCCGAACCGATTGATCGGCTGTCCGAACGCGATGCGGGCCTCGGCGTGCCGCACCATGATGTCGAGGCAACGGTCCGCGATGCCGACGCTCATCGCCGCGAGCGCCAGGCGCTCGATCTCGAGGTTGCGCATCATGTGGGTGAGGCCGCTCCCTTCGTGCCCGAGGAGGTTCTCGGCGGGGACCTCGCAGTTCTCGAAGATGAGCTCGGACATGGTCGACGCGCGCATGCCCATCTTGTGGATGGGGTTCGACGTGCGGAACCCGGGGCAGTCGCGGTCGACGACGAAGGCGCTGATGCGCCCTTCCACCTTGGCGTACACCTGGAACACGTGCCCGTCCGGGCCGTTGGTGATGTAGGTCTTCGTGCCGTTGAGCACGTAGTGACTGCCGTTGCGCACGGCGGTCGTGCCCATGCCGAGCACGTCGGTACCGTAGCCGGGCTCGGTCATCCCCATGCCGCCGACCCACTCGCCGGAGAGCACCTTCTCCAGGTAGCGGCTGCGCTGTTCGCCGTTGGAGCAGTAGTAGAAGTTGTTCACGAAGAGCATCGCGTGCGCGAGGTACGCGAGGCAGAAGCCGGGGTCGGACTTCGACAGTTCGTGGTGGGCGATGACAGCCGCGGTGGTGTCCATGCCGGCGCCGCCGTCTTCCGACGGGATCGTGATGCCGAGGAGCCCGAGCTCGCCGAGCCGGGAGAACAACGGGCGGTTCAACGTCTGCAGGCGATCGTGCTTGTCGGCCTGGGGCTCCACTTCGTTCTTGACGAAGTCGGCAACCATGTCGCGCAACATTCCGTGTTCGGCCGTGGGGATGTACAGCTCGTCGAATCCGGCGTTCATCGGGTTCCTCGGGGGGCGGGCCAAGCTAACCGGGCGCCGACCTCCCGGTGGTGACGGGACGGTCGCGAGCCATACGAGACCTGGTCGAGACACCTCGGCCGACCCGCGGGCGCAGGCGGAACCGCTTCCGTCGCCGCCCGCGGCTCGCGACGCGCCACCGCCAGCGAGAGGCCCGCGCCCGCCCCAATGCGGCCGGTTAGGAGGCGCCATGTCCAAGAAACTGCTCCTCGTCGACGCGCCGAACCACGCGTTTCGCGCCTACCACGCCATTCAATCGGACATGCGCGCCCCCGACGGCTTCCCGACGCGGTGCCTCTACGGCTTCAGCCGGATGCTCCTCGCGCTCGTGCGCGAGCACCAGCCCGACTACGTCGCCTTCGTGTTCGACGTGGGGCGCAGCTTCCGCAACGCGCTCTACCCGGACTACAAGGGTCAACGCCCGGATATGCCGGACGATCTCCGGCAGCAGTGGGGCGAGCTGCGCCCGCTCATCGAGGCCTTCGGGTTTCACGTTCTCGCCGAGCCGAACACGGAGGCCGACGACGTCATCGGCACCCTCGCGCGCCGCTTCGCCTCGGACGACGTGCACGTTGGAATCGTGAGCAGCGACAAGGACTTCGGGCAGATCGTCGATGAGCGCATCCACCTGCTCGATCTGATGAAGGGCGTGGACTACGGCCCCGCCGAGATTCGCGAGAAGTGGGGCGTCGGGCCCGACCGCATCATCGATCTGCTGGCGTTGATGGGGGATACTTCCGACAACGTGCCGGGCGTGCCGGGCGTCGGCGAGAAGAAGGCGGCGCAGTACATCCAGAAGTACGGCGACCTCGACGGCGTGCTCGCGAACACGGCCGCGATCGGCGGCAAGACCGGCCAGTGCATCGCGGACAACGCCGACGTGGTGCGCCTCGCGCGGCGCCTCGTCACCATCGAGACGGAGCTGCCGCTCCCCGGGGTGACGCTGGAGACGTGCCGGCCGCGCCCCCGCGACGAAGAAGCCCTGCGCGAGAAGCTCGGGCGTTGGAACTTCAAGAGCTTGATGAACGACCTCGGTCTGGGCGCGCCCGCCCCGCTCGCGAAGGCCGGGGAAGGGTTCCACGCGCTCGAGTGCCCGGCGGTGTGGGGCCCCGGCCCCCTCGCGGACCTCGACGCCCGGCTCCGCGCCGCCGGTCGGTTCACGCTCGCCCTGGAAGCGACGAGCGCCGACTTCCTCACCGCCGCGCCCAACCGCCTGTTCTTCGCGTGGACCGAGGCCGGTCACACCCACCTTGCGCGGGTTCCGACCGACGACGCCACGCTCGCGGCGCTCCGGCCGATCCTCGCCGACCCCACCGTGGAGAAAACGGGCCACAACCTGAAGGATGCGCTGAAGATCCTCGTCGAGAACGGCGCGCCGCTCGCGGGCATCGCCGGCGACACGATGCTGGCCGACTACCTGCTCGTCCCCGAGCAGAAGCACGGCCTGGACGACCTCGGGAAGCGCTACCTCGACCATCCCGTGGGCACCGCGCTCGGCGAGGAGGCCCAGCTCACCTCGCTCCTCGATGTCGCGCTCGCCCCGAAGCTCGATGAGCACGGGGTCACCCGCGTGTACCGCGACATCGAGCTGCCGCTCGTGCCCGTGCTCGCGGAGATGGAGCGCGCCGGAATCGCCGTGGACACCGCGGCGCTCCAGGCGCTGTCCGTGGAGCTCGGCGAGCGGCTCGCCGCTGAGGAGAAGCGGTGCCACGCCCTGGCGGGCGTGGAATTCAACGTCGGGTCGACACAGCAGCTCGCCGAGGTGCTCTTCGAGAAGCTCGGCCTCAAAGGCGGGAAGCGCACCAAGACGGGCTGGAGCACCGACGCCGACACGCTCGACAAGCTCCGCGAAGAGCACCCGCTCCCCGAGGCGATCCTCGCGTGGCGCGAGCTCTCGAAGCTCAAGGGCACGTACGTGGACGCCCTGCCGCCCGCGGTGCACCCGAAGACCGGGCGTATCCACACGAATTTCCGACAGGCGGTCGCGGCGACGGGACGGCTCTCGTCGTACGACCCGAACCTCCAGAACATCCCCATCCGCACGGACGAGGGCCGCCGTATCCGCAGGTGCTTCGTGGCGAAGCCGGGGCACGTCTTCTTGTCCGCCGACTACTCGCAGATCGAGCTGCGCATCCTCGCGCACTACTGCGAGCACGGGCCCCTGGTGGAGAGCTTCCGCGCCGACGAGGACATCCACCGCCGCACCGCCTCGGAGATCTTCGGGGTGATGCCCGGGCTCGTCACGGGCGACCAACGGCGGGCGGCGAAGGCGATCAACTTCGGGATCGTGTACGGCATGGGCGCGTTCCGGCTGGCGAATGACCTCCGCATTCCGAAGAGCGAGGCGCAGAGCTACATCGACGGGTACTTCGCCCGCTATCCACAGGTGCGCGGCTACATGGACGGTGCTGTCGCCCGCGCGCGCGAGAAGAGCTACGCCGAGACCCTCTACGGCCGCCGCCGGCCGGTCGCCGGGCTCGACGCGAAGAACCCGATGGACCGCGCCGCCGCCGAGCGCGTGGCGATCAACACCCCCATCCAGGGATCGGCCGCCGACCTCATCAAGATCGCGATGATCCGCGTGGCGGAGGCCCTGCGCCCCACCGACGCCCGCCTCCTGCTCCAGGTGCATGACGAGCTCGTCGTCGAGGTGCCGGACGCCGACGTCGAGCACGTGCGCGGGGTGGTGAAGTCCCTGATGGAGGGCGTCGCCACGTTGTGCGTGCCGCTCAAGGTGGACACCGGCGTCGCGCGGACCTGGGACGAGGCGCATTGACCCACGCGAGAGGCGCGGGCTTCGCGCTCTCCGCGCGGCTCGCGGCGGTGGCCGAGCTCGTGCCCGCGGGCGCCCCGTGCGCCGACATCGGCACCGATCACGGCGCGCTCGCGGCGTGGCTGGCGGCGAGCGGGCACGTTCCCCTTGCCTGGGCCATCGACCTGCGCGAAGGCCCGTTGGTGGGCGCGCGCCGGAGGGTGGCCGCGCTCGGGCTCGGCGACC
>CAXNIN010000162.1:0-9500 GCA_964202365.1 Myxococcota bacterium
GGGCGCCTCGGTTGGTCCCCTCGCGCGCCTCGCCCTCGCGCGGCGCGCCCGCACCTGACCGGAGCCCCCTTGTCCGACGCCGTCTCCGCCCTTCGCGAGGCCCTCGCCTTCTCCCCCGACAACGTGCCGTTGCGGCTCCACCTCGCGCGCACCTTGCTCGACGCCGGGAGGTGGGCGGAGGCGGCCGCCGAGCTGCGGGACGTGCTCGCGCGGGCGCCGGATCGCGCCGATGCGCGGCTCGCGGCCGGGCTCGCCGCGCGCGAGCTCGGCGAGGACGCGCGCGTCGTGGAACACTGGTGGCCGGTTCGGAACGATCTCGACCCGGAAGACCTTCGCGATCTCGCCCGCGCCGCCCTGCGCACCGGCCACCGCGATCAGGCCCAGGTCGCCTACGACGACGTGCTCGCGCGCGACCCGACGCTCCGCGATCTCGAGCTGGATCGCGGGCTCCGGCTCCAGGTGGTGGACACGCCCGCCGCGCCGGAGCCCGAGCCGCCGAAGGTGGTTCGCCAGCGCCCCGCCATCACCTTCGCCGACGTGGGCGGGCTCGAGACGCTGAAGGAACGCCTGCGGATGGACATCATCTATCCGCTTCAGAGGCCGGATCTCTTCAAGGCGTACGGCAAGAAGGTGGGCGGCGGCGTCCTGCTTTACGGGCCGCCTGGCGTCGGGAAAACGCACCTCGCGCGGGCCGCCGCGGGCGAGTGCGAGGCGAGCTTCGTCGTCGTCGAAATCCAGCAGGTGCTCGACATGTGGCTCGGGGAGAGCGAGAAGCGCCTCCACCAGATCTTCGAGAAAGCGCGCGACGAAGCGCCGACGATCCTGTTCTTCGACGAGATCGAGGCGATCGGCGCCGCGCGTCACCAGCTCCGCCACGGGCCCGGCCGCCGCATGGTGAACCAGCTCCTCGCGGAGCTCGACGGCGTGGGCGCCCAGAACGACCGTGTGCTCGTGCTCGGCGCCACCAACGCGCCCTGGGACGTCGATCCTGCGTTGCGACGCCCCGGTCGGTTCGATCGCGTCGTGTTCGTGCCGCCGCCCGACGTCGCCGCGCGCGCCGAGGTGCTCCGCATCGCCTTCCGCGACCGGCCCGTGGAGGCGCTCGACTTTGCGAACATCGCAAGGAAGACCGCGCGCTACTCCGGTGCGGACCTCACGCATCTCGCCGAGGTCGCGAGCGAACGCGCGCTCACCGAGGCCCTCCGCACGGGCAAGGTGCGCGCCATCACGCAGTCCGACGTGCTCGCCTCCCTCGATCGCGTGCGGCCCACCACGGTGGAATGGCTCGACGTCGCGCGCCGGTACGTCACCTACGCCAACCAGGCGGGGCTCTACGACGACGTGAAGGCGTACCTCGAGAAGCCGGCCGAGTAGGTGGGAAGTCGGGGCGCGGGCCTCTCGGTGGGAGAGGAGCGTCGCGAGCCGCGGGAGACGCGGCGGTGCCCCGTTGAACATACGGGGCGCACCGGCTACGGTTGGGCATGGCCTCCGCCCTCCCGACCCCCGCGCACAAGCACCCGCCCCGCAAGTAGGGCTACCCCGGGGACTCTACCCGGACGACGAGCTCGCGCACGCGCGCCGGGCCCGGCGGTAGGACCACGTGCACGACAGTCTCGCGCGCGTCGGAGCGGACCACCACGCGCGCGGCGCCGAGGCCGTGACGCAGGAGGATTGCCCGCGCCTCGCGCTCGAGCCGCTTGGCCAGCGCCGGCCCGGCGGGATCGCCGCCGACGGCGTCGGTGAGCGCCCCCTCGAGGAGCGCCTCCAGGCCGAGCGGGGCGGGGGCGGCGCGCGCGGTCGTGGACACCGCGCCGCGCCGCGGCCCCGGCGCGAAGCGCGTCACGCGGACCGCCGAAGGGTTGCGCGAGGGGGGCCGGAGGGCGCGCCGGGCCTCGTGAAGCACACGGCCGGAGGCCGCGCGAACGTCGCGAGCCCGGCGCGGTCGGCGGCCACGCGGGCCGCCGACGGAGGGCCCCCGGCCCGACCCCGGAGGACACCCGGCCGGCGCGCGCCGCGCGCGCCGGGCGCGCCCACACGCCGCGTGGCGCTCAGGACCACACCGCGCGCCGCTCCCCCACCCGTGCGCCCACCACGTTGCGGACCTCTTCGCCGGGAAGCACGAGATCGGCAGGGAGTACGCCGGGAGCTACCTCGTCGAGCACCGCGCGCACGGCCGGCCCGAGCGCCGTCGAGACGCCCGTGAGCGCCTTGACGGCAATCCCGAGGCCGCGGTTGGGGAGCGCGAGGCAAAGCAGGCCTTCGGCGCCGCGTTTGGCGGTGACGGGCTCTGTGGCCGCGGTGGCGAGGAGGGCGTCGAGCTCGCCCGGAGAGCTGGTCATCGCGGGGGCGAGGTGCATCGCCCAGCCGACGCGGTGTGCGAGGCTACCCATGTTCGACGCGGACATCTCGGCGGCGAGGCGCGCGAACCCGCGGGCCATTGAATCGACCGGGTGGTGGAACGTGGGGATGCCGCAGCCGTCGATTGCGCTGGCGGGGGCGGGCGTACCGCACCACTCCGCCATCCGGGCGGCGTTGAGGCGTTGGAGGGGGTGATCCGCGGGGCGGTAGTCGGGGTCCCAGCCGCGCGCGAGGGTCGCGGCGAGCATGAAGGCGTGTTTCCCCGAGCAGTTGTTGTGCAGCGCCGTCGGCTCGCCGCCCGCCCGCGCGAGGGCCCGCGCGCTCTCCTCGTCGCCCGGCCAGTGCGCGCCGCATCGGAGTCCGTGCTCGGTGCACCCGAGCGTCGTGAGCAGCGACGCCACACGTTCGGTGTGGATCGGCGTTGCACCGTGGCTCGCGGCGCCGACGGCGAGCGCTTCGCGCGGGAGGGCCGCGACGAGGGCCGGATCGAGCTGCTCGAGCGAGGTCACGAGCTGCATCGGCTTGGAGCTGCTGCGCCAGAAGCACGCGAACGTGCCGCCGAACGAGGCGCGCACGCCCGTGGCGTCGGCCACGGCGGCGATGATCGGGTGGACCGTCTCCACGAGACCACCACCGCGGAGCTGTTCGACGAGGAGGGGCATGCGGCCGTCTAATTCAGGTGCGAGGTCCCCGCCGGGGCTTCGGGCCGGCGCGGCCCGATCGGATTAGAAGCCGGCCGTGTCCGACTACGTGCGCCCCATCACCGCCCGCTACCGCGACCCGCTCGACCTCGTGTGGCTCGCGACCGCGCGTCGGCTCGGGCTCCACGTGCGTCGCAACCCCGCGATCTTCTCCGCGACGGACGGCACCGGGCTCCTCGAGCTCGGCCCGTTCCCCACGCTCGACGCCGACGACACCACGGCGCAGATGATCCTCCACGAGCTCTGCCACTGGATGACGAACGGGGTCGAGACCTTCGGCGAGCGGGACTGGGGCTTCGCGCTCGACGCGGAGCTCGACTGGCGCGAGCACGCGTGCTTGCGGCTCCAGGCGGGGCTCACCGGGCGGTACGGACTGCGGCGGATGCTCTCCCCGACGAGCCAGTTCCGCTCCTACTACGACGCGATTCCGGCCGATGTGCTGGAGCCGCTCCCGAATTGGCCCCACGAAGACGACGTCGTGGCGCTCGCGCGGGTGGCCCTCGCGCGCGCGGAAGGCGAACCCTGGGCCGGTCCGTTGACGGACGCGCTCGTGGGCACCGCTCGGCTCCGCGATGCGCTCGCGCCTTTCCTGGCGGACTACGCCACCGATCTCGAGGTCGACACGCTCCCGAGCCTCTGGGAGTCGTAGTGCCCGTGTATCGGCTCAATCATCAGCCGATTTTCCCGCCGCCCGAGCTCTCCGAGGCCGGCGGGCTGCTCGCCGTTGGCGGCGACCTCCGCCCCGATCGCCTGCTTGCCGCGTATCGAGCGGGGATCTTCCCCTGGTACAGCGAGGGGCAGCCCATCTGGTGGCACTCCCCGGACCCCCGCTTCGTGCTCGACCCGGCGAACCTCCACGTGCCGCGGAGCCTCGCGAAGATCCTGCGGCGCGGCGACTACGAGATCCGGTTCGACACCGCGTTCGACCGCGTGATCCGCGCGTGCGCCGCGAAGCCGCGCCCGAATCAGCCGGGAACCTGGATTACGCGTGACATGGTGGCCGGCTACGAGCGGCTCCACGCGCTCGGCGTGGCCCATTCGGCCGAGGCGTGGCGCGACGGCGAGCTCGTCGGCGGGCTCTACGGCGTCTCGCTCGGCGACATGTACTTCGGCGAAAGCATGTTCGCGGAGGCGCCGGACGCCAGCAAGTGCGCGTTCGTCGTGCTCGTTCGCTGGATGACCGCGCGGGGCGTGGCGCTGGTGGACAGCCAGGTCTACACCGACCACCTCGCGCGGTTCGGCGCCGAGGAGTGGCCGCGTTCGCGCTACCTTTCGGCGCTCCGCGGCTACGTCGACCGCGAAACGCGCGTCGGTCCCTGGCGCATCGAGCCGGGCGACCCCGCCCTCACCCCCTGACCCTCCGGAGCCCCCGTGCCGCTCTTCCCGCCGATCGAACCGCGCCTGACCGGCATGCTTCCGGTCTCCGAACTCCACACGATCTACTTCGAGGAGTCGGGGAACCCCGACGGCATTCCGGTAGTGTTCGTGCACGGCGGGCCGGGCGCGGGCACGGAGGGTAGCCACCGGCGCTTCTTCGATCCGCGTCGGTACCGCATCGTGCTCTTCGACCAGCGCGGCAGCGGGCGGAGCACGCCGCACGCCGAGCTCCGCGAGAACACCACGTGGGATCTCGTCGCCGACATGGAGCGCGTCCGGGCGCATCTGGCCATCGAGAAATGGGCGGTGTTCGGGGGAAGTTGGGGGAGCACGCTCGCGCTCGCCTACGCCGAGACGCACCCCGACCGGGTGCTCGGGCTCGTGCTCCGCGGCGTGTTCCTGCTCCGCGACAAGGAGATCGACTGGTTCTACCGGGGTGGGGCGCACATGCTCTTCCCCGACGCGTGGGAGGACTACCTCGCGGCGATCCCGGGTGAAGAGCGCGACGACCTCGTGGCGGCCTACTACACGCGCCTCACGTCGGACGACGCCGCGGTGCGCCTCGCGGCCGCGAAGGCCTGGAGCATCTGGGAGGCCCGCACGAGCAAGCTCCTCGTGAGCGAGGACCTCGTCCGCAAGTACGACGACGCGCTGTTCGCGCTCGCCTTCGCCCGAATCGAGTGCCACTACTTCATCCACCGCGGCTTCTTTCTCCGCGACGACCAGCTCCTCCATCACGCCGGCCGGCTTCGGGACATTCCCGGCTACATCGTGCAGGGCCGCTACGACGTCGTGTGCCCGATGGCTTCCGCCTGGGACCTGCACCGCGCGTGGCCGGAGGCGAAGCTGGTCATCGTCCCGGACGCGGGACACAGCGCGTTCGAGGCGGGGATCGAGGCCGAGCTCGTGGCGGCCACGGAAGACCTCGCCACACGCCTCAGTGCCCCCCGGGCGTAGCGACGGCCGGCCCACAAAACGGGGCCGCCCGTTGATTCGGTAAAGCTTGGGGTGTACCCTACGGTGGTCAGCCGGAGGTAACCGTGGTCGATCGGTTCCGTGCCTTGGTGTGCGATGAGACGGGGACGACCTCGATCGAGTACGCGCTCATCGGGACACTCGTCGGCGTCGCAATCATTGTCTCGCTCCAGAACTTCGCGGGCGTGACGACCGTGCTTTACAGCGTCATCGCGGCGCTCGCCGGCGTCATCGCCTAAGCGCCGAACGCCTCGAGCGTGTAGGTGCGCTCGACGGTCCCTTCGATGGTGAGCGTGATGCCGCCCGCCTCGAGCGTGCCCGACGCGAAGGTGCCCGTCGCGGTGCCGGTTCCGTTCCCGGACGAGCGGTACATCGTGCCGTCCGCCTCGGTGAAGCCGCCGTCGGACCCGCCGAACACACGAACGGTGCGCGCGGTGTCGGCGTCGTCGAGGGTGGTGAGGCCGTCGAGCGCGCCCGAGACGAGGGTGTCCGGCGCCTCGCTGAACATCGGGACGATCGCGCCCGCGGGGGCGAACACCGCGATCTCGCCCATCGGCACGTCGAACCAGCCGCTCTCGGCCTCCGCGCCGGTCCAGAAGTTGTACCAGGTGGTGCCCACGGGGAGCGCGATGTCGCGGCCGGCCACGCCTTCCTCGAGGACGGGGGCGACGAAGAGGGACGGGCCGAGGAGCCAGGCGTCCGCGCGGCCCCAGGTTTCTTCTGGGTAGAGCAGGAACGGCGCGAGGAGGAGCGGGCGGCCGGTCGCGACGGCGGCCTCGGCGAGGCCGCGCCGGTAGGGGAAGAGCTCGGTGTGGACGACGCCCCAGCGCGCGAAGTGGGCGAGGGTCTCGGCGTCGGAGTCGAACTGCCAGTTGTCGTCCTTGAACGCCCCGTGGTGCGTCCGCATGATGGGCGAGAGCGCCCCGAGCGTGCACCACCGGAACCAGAGCTCCTTCGTGCTCGGCGGATTGCCGATGGAGCTGTAGCCGCCGATGTCGTGGGTCCAGATGGGGACGCCCGCGATCGCCGCGCCGAGGCCCATCGGGATGACGGTCGGGAGGCCGTCGTCGGCGTCGAACGAGGTGCGCTGGTCGCCGCCCCAGGTGACGGCGGAGAGGGTGCTCGTGCCTGTCCAACCGCTGCGGCTGAAGGTGACGGCGTCCGCGTCGGCGATGGCGTCCGCGTTCGTGGCCTGCCACCAGAGGGGGTAGGCGTTGTGGTCGTCGACGGCGTCCGCCCCGGCGAGCTCGGCGTCAGGCGGGAGCCACTCGGCGAAGTCGAGCATCCAGCCGTCGAATCCGACCGCGAGCACCGCGGCCATCTTCTCGACGGCCCAGTCGCGCGCGTCCTGACGGGAGAGGTCGAGGACGCTCGTGGGGTCGAACGTGACCCCGGTGAAGAGGTAGGGCTCGCCGTCGGCGGTCTCGATGGCGTAGGCCTCGGCCTCGGCCCACGTCTCCGTGGGCTCGGCGATGAACGGCGAGAAGTAGGCGAGCCACTTGAAGCCGGCGGCCTCGAGCTCGGCGTCGAGCGCGGGAGCGTCCGGGTAGAGCGCCTCGTCGAGCATCCACTCGAGCTTCAGGTGGTAGCCGTACGCGCTCTCCTCGCCGCCCTTCCAGTCCTCGGTCCAGATGACGGAGGAGGGGGCGCCGGCGTCGCGGAGCGAACGCGCGACGGCCCGCACGCGTTCGACGCCGCCGACGGCATCGTTCCAGGGGGCGAACGCCCAGTCCGGCGGGAGGACCGGCGGGCCGGAGAGGAGCGCGTGGCCCTGCACGATCTCGAGCGGCGTCGCGCCGTCGAAGAGGAGGTAGCTCGCGTCGGATGTCCACCTGTCGACGGTCCACCGGTCGCTCGTGCAGAGGTCGACCTCGACGCGCGCGGCGCCCGCCACCATCAGCCCGAGGGGCTCGGGGCGCACGAGGAAGGGATCGGGGAAGCTCGTCGCGTGGCGCGTTCCGGTGAGGAACCAGTCGACGGGCGGATCTTCGTCGTCCACCTTGCCGATGCCGGGCTCGCTCACCCAGAGCGGGAAGGCCTCGCCGGCGTGGTCGACGTCGACGTGCGAGCCGAGACCGGCGAAGCGGTCGTCGCCGGTGCAGGGGGCGCTCCACCGAACGCGGTTGCCGTCGCCGCGGACGTCGATTCGGAGGATGCGGCCGGCGGTGTCCGAGAAGTGGACCTCGCCGCGTTTTGTGCCCGAGGCGTCCTCGAGGTCGGCGACCAGGACGGGCTCGGCCCCGCGCGGCGCTCCGAGCGTGAGCGGGGTCCACGTGGTGGACCCTCCGGTGCTTCGGTAGCTGCCCGACAGCATCTCAAGGGACTCGTCGCCCTCGCCGACGGCGAAGCGGAGGTCGGTGAGCAGTTGGCGGCCGAGGGGGCCTTCTACCGCGAGGCTCCCGTCCTCTACGGTGACGGTGAAGCCGCCGACGGCGGAAGGAGGGGCGCATGCGGCGAGGAGGAACAGCACAGCGGGAGTGTACCGCAGCGCGCGCGTTCAGGTGGCGCTGGGCGCCGACGGCTCGGCATCAGGCCCATCGAGGAGCACGAGGTCGGGCGAAGCGTGATCTTCACGGGCTTCCTCCTCCACCTCGAGAACGGAGGGGGCGAGCAGGCCGAGCGCCACGGCGACCATCAGAGGCGAAGCAGCAAACCGCATTTTCCAAACCTAAGCACGCGCGCGGAAACGTCCCGCCCCAATTGGTAAACCGAACGGGTGACCGGTAGCTCGGGTCACGGGGAGAGCCAAGCCGGGGCGGTGGCCTGCGCGCCGGGCGCGATGGCGGCGCCCCCTCGCAGGTCGTACCCGCCGCGCGGGGCCTTGCGCGAGCCGGCGTAGAGCAGGGTTGCACCGCTGGTGAGCCGCACGCCGCCCTCGCCGTCTTCCACTGCGCCGGTGAGATCGTCGACCGCGAGGCGGGCCGCGAGGGCGCGGTACACGACGGCCGCGGGCTTGTCGACGAACGCGCCGCTGTCGAGCTGGTCGAGCAGCGAGTGCTGCTCGAAGCCGGTTTTCCCCTGGCTGCGGGCAGGGGGATCTCCCAGGGTGTGCCAGAGCACGGCGCGGGCCCCCGCGGCGGCGCCCCGGGCGGCCACGAGGGCCACGAAGCGGGCCTGCCATTCCGGCGTCATCCAGCGCCTGTCGCCTTCGCTCGGCACGCTCGTCTCGGTGACGAAGATGGGCTTTCCACCCGTGATCACGCGCGCGGCCGCGAGGCCTTCCGCGTACTGGTCGCCGGGCTCGTCCGAGGCGTAGGAGTGCAAGGACACGATGTCGACGGCTTCCGCCACGCCCGGCACGGCGAACATGGCGCGGAGATAATCCTGTCCGTTCTTCGCGAAGGGGCGGTAGATGCCGCCGTTGAGCACCTTTGCGTCAGGATGGGCTTCGCGGATGGCGCGCGAGGTTGCGAGCAGCACTTCCGCGGCTTCCTGCGGCGAACAGAACGAGCCGGGCTTCACCTCGCGCGTGGCTTCGCGCGGCTGGGTGGTGAACTTGAGGTCGGGCTCGTTGTCGACCTCCCAGTAGCGGACGCCCGCTGTGAGCCCCGGCATGTCGTCGACGCCGTCGCCGTCGTAGCGCTCCACGAGCGTCCGCACCCAGGCGGTGTACGCGGCCATGTCGGCGGGAACGTACTGCTCGGTGTAGTTGGCGGTGCGGTTGCCCGGCCACGGCCCGACCATGAGGATGGGCTCCAGGCCGCGCTTCTGCACGGCGCGAACCCAGGTGTCCGTGTCGTCTCGCGACGTGGGCTCGTTCTGCGACGACCACCACGACGTGCGCGGGAAAGCGCCCGTATTGCCGCGGACGAAGCGGGCGCCGAGGTCGATCGTGCGGTCCACGTCGCCGTCGAGGTGCGAGACGAGCCCCGCGCCCACGAAGCGTGCCTCGCGGGCCTTCTTCTGGGGGAAGGACACCGCCTCGTTGATGCCGAGGGCGAAGCGGGTAGGGAGCCCGTCGGGCCCGATCAGCGCGCCCACGGCGGCGGGGGCCGAAGCGGGGGCGGCCGCCGGAGGCTGCGCCGGCGCGGCGGAGGAGCCAGCCGTGGTGGGGGCGCCGGAGGTGGGAACCGGGCCCGCGGGGCTTGC
>CAXNIN010000163.1:0-9450 GCA_964202365.1 Myxococcota bacterium
CGCGGCCCACCGCCCACAACTCCGCGTTCACGCGCGCGGTGATGGTCCCCGCCGGCGCGCGGAGCACCACCTCGCGCGTGGCCTCCGGCAACATGGGCGCCACGAGCTCATACGCCATGTTCGCGAACAAGAGAGAGGTGATGTGGATCTTCACGTAGTCGCGCACGAGTGGAATCGCGACGTCCAGCGCGCGGTCCGGCGGCGTCGCGTCGAGCTCCCGCAGGCGCCGGGGGAGGTCGGCCGCCCAGCTGTCCCACGCCTTCCAGTTCCCGAGGGGGTTCCAGCGGAAGCGCCGCCAGCGCCGCTCGGCGAAGGTCTCCCGGAAGATGGAGGCGTACACCCGCGCATCGGGAGGCGCCGCCGCACGTCGAACCCACGCCCGCTCCTCGTTCGGCGGGAAGAAGTCCAGCATGAACCGGGGTGGCGGCGCGCCCGGGAGCTTGAACGCGAGGTGCCGGAACACCGTGACGTTCACATACGGGTGCCCCCGGAGCAGCCGAAGCGGGGGGTCGCCGCCGAGGTAGCGCGCGGACGTGCCGGGGTAGGCCACGAAATGTTCGAGGATCGGGGCGATGATCGACCACCCGAGCGGCGTCGCGCCGTCCGGCCACCGCTCGCCGAGGAACCGCCGGGTCCACAACGTGCGCCCGCCGCGGGGCAGCTCCTGGCGCGTCGTGATCGGCCGCGACTGCACCACCCAGAACCGCCCGGCCCGATCCTGCGCCCACTCCACGTCCTGCGGGCCGTCGAGCACGCTCTCCGCGCGCAGCCCGAGCCGGCAGAGATCGTACAGCTCCGACCTCGGAAGTTTGCGCGCGAGCGGCGCCGCGGCGGCGAGGTGCGCCACCCCGCGCCCCTCCACCACCAGCTCGCGCTCCTGGCGCGCGATGGTCTCCGTCGCGAGCTCGAGCCGAGTGCGCGCGAGCACCGCCTGCACCGGCCCGGGAGTGCGACGCGGCCGGCGTACGAGGTACCGATCCGGCACCACCACCCCGCCCACGAGCGGCTCGCCGAGCCCCCACACGGCCTCCACCGCCATCTCGCGCCAGCTCCCGGTCACCGGGTTCACCGTGAACATCACGCCCGCGGTGCGCGCGTCGACCATCTCCTGAACGAGCAGGGCCATGCCCCCGGGCGCCACCTTCCCGCCGCGGTAGGCCACCGCGCGTTCCCCGTGGTAGCTCGCCCAGCATCGGCGCACGGCGTCCGCCAGGCCCGCCGGCTCCACGCCGAGCACGCTCTCGTACTGCCCGGCGTGCGACTGCGTGCGTCCATCCTCTTCGATCGCGCTGGACCGCACCGCCATGCGCGGCGCCACGCCCGCGAGGCGCGGCACGTCCGCCTCGAGGATGGCGGCCCGCAGCGTCGCGTGTTGCCCGCGTTCGGCGAGGTCCCAGAGCCCGGCGTTGCGCAGGAAGTCTCGGAAGACTTCGGCCGGGAGCACCCACGTGGGCGGCACCGGAACGCCGCGGTCCTGCAGCCGCCACAGGGCCGCGCCCTTCCCGCCGGCGGTCTTCGGCCCAGCTTCGGAGAGCGGAATCAGCACGGGGCACGTCTAACCGGTCGAATCGCCGGGGGATGTCACGGGTTGCCCGCGGCGCCGGGCGGGCGGGCGCGTCCCCGGCGCGAACGCCGGGGCCGGGTGTCCGGCGGGGTCGCGGCGGGCCGACCGGCGCGGGGCCTCCTCCGGCGGGGCGGTCGACGCCCCGGCGCCCGCGCCGCCCTCTGGCCCCCCTCGCGCGAACCACGCGGCGGTGCGTCTGGATTCCGACGCCGCGGAAGTGGTATTCGTGCCGGATGCGTACGCTTGGCCCCGTGGCGCTCGTCCTCTTCGCCGGCTGCGCGTCGCCTCCCGGCGCGGCGCCCGTCGGGGACCCGCCGTCGGGCGACGTTGCCCTTCCTCGCGCGGCGTCCGCCGCGGGTTCGGCGCTCCCGGCCGGCGCCTCGGATGGGTGGGCCGCGGTCGTCGGCGCGCGCCTCGCGGCCGAGGCGCGCGCCATCACGGCGCGCGACGGTGCCTTCCGCGCGGCCCTTCCCGCGGCCGGGCTCCTCGCGCGCTTCGACCCCGACGGGGTCACCGTCGGCGACGCCCTCGCGCTGCGCACGACGGCATGGGGCCGCTCGGACGAACTCGTCCGCGTGGGCCCCCGCACCCCCGCCCTCGGCGCGTGCACCCCCGCGGTGGATGCCCAGGAGCGATGCATCCAACGCCTGGAGTACGCCGACGGCGCGCTCACCGAGTGGTGGGTGGGGCTCGGGGACGGCCTGGAGCAGGGCTGGACCCTGGCGGCGGCGCCGCCGGGCGACGGCCCGCTCATGCTCGACGTCGCCGTCGACGCCGCCCTCGCGATCGAGGCCGACGGGGACGCGCTCGCCATCACCGACGGGGACGGCCGCGCCTGGACCGTGGGGGCGCTCACCGCCTGGGATGCCGACGGCGTCACGCTCGCCGCGGCGCTGGTCGTTACCGACGCAGGCCTGCGCGTGGTCGTGGACGACGCCGGCGCCGCCTACCCGGTCACCGTCGACCCCGTCTACTCCACGGCTTCCGCCACGCTCGACGTGGAGACCGAGGCCACCGGCTCGCTCGGCACCGCCGTGGCGCACGTCGGCGACGTCGACGGCGACGGGTACGACGACGTGCTCGTCGGCGCGCACACCTGGAGCGCCTACACCGGCCGCGCCTACCTGTTCCACGGGTCGCCGACGGGGATGGAGACCGCCGCCACCACCACCCTCACCGGGGAGTCGGCGTCCGACAACTTCGGCGCCTGCCTCGCCGCGGCGGGGGACGTCAACGGCGACGGCTACGCCGACGTTGCGCTCGGCACCTACGCGTACGCCGACTACACCGGCCGCGCCTACGTGTTCCACGGCTCGGCGGCGGGCGTGTCCGCGACGCCGGCCGCCACGCTCGACGGCACCGCGTCCAGCTACTTCGGCGCGTCGGTCGCGGGCGCCGGCGACGTGAACGGCGACGGCTTCGCCGATCTCGTGCTGGGTGCCCACTCTCCCGGCACGGCGATCCTAGGGTCCGCGCACGTGTTCCACGGCTCGGCGGCGGGAATCAACCCGACCGCCGCGCGGGTGCTGACCGCGAGCTCGGCCATCGAGCGCTTCGGGAGCGCCGTCGCGGGCGCCGGCGACATCGACGCCGACGGCTACGACGACGTGCTCGTCGGCGCCTACTCGTACGCGGGGGGCGGCGCGTTCTACGTGTTCCACGGCGGCGCCTCCGGCGTCTCGGCCGCCGCCGATACCACCGTCACGGGCACGTCGGCCTCCCATTCACTCGGGGTCAGCCTCGCGCCCGCCGGCGACGTGGACGGCGACGGTTACGCCGACGTGATCGCCGGGGCGATGGCGAGCTCGTCGCGGGCCTACGGCCTCGCCTCCGTCTACCGCGGCTCCGCGGCCGGGCTCGTCACCGCGAGCCCCACCACGCTCACGAGCCCCACCGCGGGCACGAACTTCGGCAGCCGCGTGGCCGGCGGCGGCGACGTGGACGGCGACGGCTTCGACGACGTGGCGGTCTCCGCGTCCGACTACTCCAGCGCGACGGGGCGCGTGTACGTCTACACCGGCGGCCCCGCCGGGGTGGACACCGCGGCCGCGGCGACGCTCACCGGCGACAGCACCAGCAGCTACTACGGCCTCGGGCTCGCGATCGCCGGCGACACCGACGGCGACGGCTACGACGACCCGGTCGTCGGCGCCTACTACTACGGCTCCCTCACCGGCCGGCTGTACGAGTACGCGGGCGCCGCCGGCGGGGTGTCCACCGCGGCGCGCGCCACGGTGGACGGCGTCGACGAGTCGTGGTTCGGCTGGGCCGTGGCGGGCACGGGCGACGTGGACGCAGACGGCTACGACGACGTGATCGTCGGGGCGTTCGACGCCGGCCGTGCCTATGTGTTCCACGGCGCGGCGTCCGGGCTCTCGACCGCGGCGACGACCACGCTCCACGGCGACGCCGCCGACGTGTTGTTCGGGGTCGCCGTCGCGGGCGCGGGCGACGTGAACGCGGACGGCTACGCCGATGTCATCGTCGGGGACTCGGGCTGGAGCACGTCCGCGGGCCGCGCGCTGGTGTTCCACGGCGCGGCGACGGGCGTCGATCCCACCGTGGCGGCGACCCTCGCCGGCACCGCCGCCTACTCGAGCTTCGGCCGGGCGGTCGCGGGCGCGGGGGACGTCAACGGCGACGGCTACGGCGACGTGGCGGTGACCTCCGCGAACAGCGGGTACGGGTCCTCCGTCGTCGCCGTGTTCCACGGCGCCGCGACCGGCGTGTCGACCGCCGCCGCGCGCCGCCTCCGCCTCGACGCGTACGCGGTGGACGGCGCCGGCGACGTGAACGGCGACGGCTACGACGACCTCGTCCTGGGCTGGTCCTCCGCGGGCGAAGCGTACGTGTACCTCGGGTCCTCTGCGGGCATCGGCGCGAGCGCCGACACCACGCTCGTGGGCCCGGTCGCGTACGGCCGCTTCGGCGCCGCGGTGGCCGGCGCTGGCGACGGCGACGGCGACGGCTTCGACGACCTGATCGTCGGCGCGCCCGCGAACAGCGGCTCGTCCGCGGGCGCGGGGGTCGTGCCCGGCGCGTACGTGTTCCACGGCTCAGCGGCCGGGGTGTCCCTCTCCGCGACCACCACGCTCACCGGCGAGGCGGCCGGCGACGACTTCGGCGAAGCGGTGGCCGCGGCGGGAGACCTCGACGGTGACGGCTACGCCGACGTCGTGGTCGGCGCGCCCGACTACGGCTCCGACGCCGGGCGCCTCTACGTGTTCCGCGGGTCCGTGAGCGGCGTCGACCCCGCCGCCGCGGCCACCGTCACCGGCGACGCAGCCCGGGATCTGCTCGGCGCCGCCGTGGCCGGCGCCGGGGACGTCAACGGCGACGGCTACCCGGAGATCCTCGTCGGGGCGCCGGGGTGGCGCGGCAACACCGGCCGCGCGTACCTCTACGAATCCGAGCGCGCCGCGCCCCCCGGCGGGGACACCGCGGACACCGGCACCCCCGTCGACACCGACACCGGCACCCCCGCCGACACCGCCGTCGACACCGACACCGGCACCCCCGCCGACACCGACACGGGCTCCCCCGCCGACACCGACACGGGCTCCCCCGTCGACACCGACACGGGCTCCCCCGTCGACACCGACACGGGCTCCCCCGTCGACACCGACACCGGCACCCCCGTCGACACCGACACGGGCTCCCCCGTCGACACCGCCGCCGACACCGACACGGGCTCCCCCGCCGACACCGACACCGGCGTCGACTCTGACCCCCCCGTCGACACCGCCCCCGCCTGCGGCTGCCGCGCCGCCGAACCGGGCGCGGCCTGGGCCCTGCTGCCCCTGCCCCTTCTCCTGCTCACGCGCCGCCGCCGCGCGTAGCCCCCCGGAGGGCACCCGAGCCACCGCCGGCCCGCCGCGCCGCCGACGTCGCCGCGGCGCCGGCCGCCGCGGCCGGCGGCTGCCCCCGAATCCGAACGGCCGATTCCGCGGAGGTGGTCCCGACATCCGCGCTTCCGTTGGGTTAGACGCCTCGGATGTCGATCTCCCGCGCCCCCCGTCCCGTCAACGAGCCCGTTCGTTCCTACGCCCCGAACTCCCCGGAGCGCGCCTCGCTCGAGCGGGAGCTCGCGCGCCAGGCCGCCGAGGTGGTCGAGGTGCCGTGCGTCATCGGCGGGATGGACGTGTACACCGGGCGAACCCGCGACGTGACGATGCCGTGCGCGCACGGCCACGTGATCGCGCGGGTGCATCTCGCGGGGCCCGCGGAGATCGAGCGCGCCGTGCGCGCGGCGGAAGAAGCGCGGGCCGACTGGGCGAACTTGCCGTGGGAGTCGCGCGCGACCGTGCTGCTGCGCGCCTCCGAGCTGCTCGCGGGGCCCTGGCGCGACCGGGTCAACGCGGCCACCATGCTCGGCCAGGCGAAAACGGTGCACCAGGCGGAGATCGACGCCGCGTGCGAGCTCATCGACTTCTGGCGGTTCAACGTCTCCTACTATCGGGACATCCTCCAGGATCAGCCTCCGGTCGATGCCCCCGGCACGTGGAACCGCACGGAGCACCGCCCGCTCGATGGCTTCGTGTTCGCGGTGAGCCCCTTCAACTTCACGTCGATCGCGGCCAACCTCCCGACCGCCCCGGCCCTCGTGGGGAACACCGTGGTGTGGAAGCCCGCGACCACCTCGGCCGCGGCGGTGTGGCAGCTCTTCCTGCTCCTGCGCGCGGCGGGCATGCCTCCCGGCGTGATCAACCTCCTCAACGGCGACGGCCCCGACGTGGGCGGGCCGATCCTCGCGCGCCCGGAGCTCGCGGGGGTGCACTTCACGGGGTCCACGGGCGTCTTCCAGCACATGTGGAAGACCATCGGCGAGAACATCGCGCGCTACCGCCAGTATCCGCGCATCGTCGGTGAGACCGGCGGAAAGGACTTCATCGTCGCCCACGCTTCGGCGGATCCCCAGGCGCTCGCCGTGGCGATTGTCCGCGGCGGGTTCGAGTACCAGGGGCAGAAGTGCTCCGCGGCGAGCCGGGTGTACGTGCCGGACTCTTTGTGGCCGGAGGTCTCCGAGCGCGTCGCCGCGATCCTCGGCGAGGTGAAGCAGGGGGACGTTCGGGACTTCTCGAACTTCGTGGCCGCCGTCATCGACGAGCGCGCGTTCCGGAAGCACGAGGGCTACCTCGCGCTCGCGCGCGGCGAGCAGGTGGTGGCGGGCGGAAATGCCCACGGGGAAACCGGGTGGTTCGTCGAGCCCACCTTCGTGCGCGTGAACGATCCGCACCACCGCCTGATGGAGGAGGAGATCTTCGGCCCCATCGTCACCGCGTACGTGTACCCGGAAGCGGCCTGGGCCGAGACGCTCTCGATCGTCGACCGCACGAGCCCGTACGCGCTCACGGGGGCCGTCTTCGCGCGGGACCGCTACGCCGTGGAGTCCGCGGCGGTCGCGCTTCGCCACGCCGCCGGGAATTTCTACGTGAACGACAAGCCCACCGGCGCGGTCGTCGGGCAGCAGCCGTTCGGCGGCGGCCGCGCGAGCGGAACGAACGACAAGGCCGGTGCGCCGCAGAATCTCCAGCGGTGGATCTCCGCGCGGACCATCAAGGAGACCTTCGTTCCGCCCACGGAATGGCGATATCCGTTCCTCGGCTGATCGGTCTCGGTTGACATCCGTTCAGAAGCGCGTAAGGTAGAACGCAGATCCCCCGGTTGCGGACTCCTCCGGCCGGGGGGCCTGGTTGAAGGCCCCGGACGCGGCGTTGCCGCAGCCCGGAAGGCGCTTCGGCACCGCGCGCGCTTCTCGCGTTGGCGGTGCCTTCGCGGAAGGCCGCGGCGAAAGCCCGCGGGACCCCCGCGACGCTGTCCGAGATCTGACGTCCGGGAGGACGCGTATACATGACTGATGCACGTCAGGCCTGACAACCCCCTGATCGTCCAGGGGGATGGAAAGGTCCTTCTCGAGGCCAAACACGCTCGGTACGAAGAGGTACGGGACTTCCTGTCCCGCTTCGCCGAGCTGGAAACCTCGCCCGAGCACCTCCACACTTACCGGATCCATCCCCTCTCGCTCTGGAACGCCGCGTCCAGCGGGATGCGCCGCGACGAGATCGTCGACGGCCTGCGTTCCTTCTCCAAGTTCGACGTTCCGCCGAACGTGCTCACCCAGGTCGGGGAGACCGTCGAGCGCTACGGCCTCGTGCGCCTCGTCGCGCACCCCGAGCACCCCGAGAAGCTCCTCCGCCTCGAGTTCGCCACGGCGTACGTCGCGAAGCTGGTGGGCCAGGAGAAGTCCGTCTCCGAGCTCCTCGTGGAAGACGGCAAGCGCTACTTCGCCATCCAGGCCGGGCACCGCGGCATCTTCAAGCAGCGGATGCTCCAGGCGGGCTGGCCGGTGGAGGACCTCGCGGGGTTCCTCAACGGCGACCCCCTCTCGGTCCGCATCCGCGAGAAGATGGTGGGCAACGGGCAGCCCTTCGGCCTGCGCGACTACCAGAACCTCTCGGCCGAACGCTGGTACCAGGGCGGCCGGCCCTCCGGCGGGCACGGCGTCATCGTGCTCCCGTGCGGCGCCGGAAAGACGATCGTGGCCATCAAGGCCATGAGCCTCGTCAACCAGAAGACGCTGATCCTCGCCACCAACGGCGCGGCGGTTCACCAGTGGGTGCGGGAGATCCTCGACAAGACGGAGCTCACGTCGGCCGAGGTGGGCGCGTACACCGGCGAGGTCAAGGAGATCCGCCCGGTCACCGTGGCCACCTACCAGATCCTCACCTGGCGGGCGTCAAAGCAGGACAAGTTCGCCCATCTGCACCTCTTCGAGGACCACAACTGGGGCCTCATCGTGTACGACGAGGTGCACCTCCTCCCCGCGCCGGTGTTCGGCGCCACGGCCGATCTCCAGGCGCGCCGCCGCCTCGGTCTCACGGCGACGCTTGTGCGGGAAGACGGCCGCGAAGGCGACGTGTTCAGCCTCGTCGGGCCGAAGCGCTTCGACATGGCGTGGCAGACCCTCGAAGAGAAGGGCTTCATCGCCGAAGCAAAGTGCTTCGAGGTTCGGGTCGGCTTCGTCAACGGCGCCGCTCAGCGCTACGAGCGGGCGCAGGAAGGCGAGAAGTTCCGGCTTGCCGCCACGAACCCGGCGAAGCTCGAGGTCCTCGACCGCCTGGTCGAGAAGCACAAGAACGACAACGTGCTCGTCATCGGCACCTACCTCGACCAGCTCAAGGAGATCGCCCGGCGCTTCCGCGCCCCGCTGATCACCGGCGAGACGCCGGGGCCGATGCGCGAGGATCTCTTCGGAAAGTTTCGCGACGGGCGCATCAAGCTCCTGGTCGTGAGCAAGGTGGCCAACTTCTCCATCGACCTGCCGGACGCCAACGTGGCCATCCAGGTTTCCGGCAGCTTCGGATCGCGGCAGGAGGAGGCCCAGCGCCTCGGCCGCGTGTTGCGCCCCAAGAAAGACGGTGCCTTTTTCTACAGCGTCGTGACCCGAGACTCGAAGGAGCAGGAGTTCGCCATGAAGCGCCAGCTTTTTTTGACGGAACAAGGGTACCGCTACTACATCCAGGAGACCCCGGCGTCCTGACGCACGGGTGGAGAAGCCGATGTCGAACGATCGAATCGAGCAGCCCGGTGGGGCCGACGACGGGAGCGGTGGGCGCAGGCGGCGTCGGCGGCGTCGCCGTCGCGGCGGCGGGGAGGGCGCCCCCGAAGGCACCGGCCCGGCCACCGAGCCCCGCACGGCCGAGGGTGGCGGCGGTGGGCGCGGCGAACGCAGCCGCGATCGCGGCGAACGTGGTCCGCGCCCCGAGCGCGCCCCGCGCCCCGAGCGCGTGGAGGCCGTTGCGCCCGATCGCGCCGATCGCGCCGATCGCGGCGATCGCGGTGAACGCGCCGATCGCGGCGAACGCGAGCGCTTCGAAGACGACGAC
>CAXNIN010000164.1:0-9441 GCA_964202365.1 Myxococcota bacterium
TGGGAAGAAGGGAAGTCCTACGTGTACCAGGTGGTGGAGACGACGAAGGAGGAGGAAGAGAAGCTCCTCGGCGACGACAAACCGAAGAAGGAAGAGGAGAAGTCCGGGTTCTCCTTCTCCTTCGGGGGCAAGAAGGAGGAGAAGAAGCCCGCGGAGCTTCCCGGGCCCTGGCGCAAGGCGAAGCGGGTGGAAGTGAAGGTCGGGTACGAAGACGGCGAGCTCGCCGAGGTGCTCTCGGGCCTGGACGAAGGCGCGAGCGTAGTGACCGTGGGCAACCAGGCGCTCCGCGACGGGGCCCGGGTGCGGCTCCCCGGAGACCCCACGGTGGCCGCCGCGGACGACGAGAAAGACGAGAAGAAGGCCGAGGAACCGGCGAAGACCGAGGCCGGATGAGCTCCGCCACGGGCGGAAGCCCCCCCGACGAGCCCACCACGCCCGACTACGGCCCCGCGCCCGCCGCCGCCGCGCCGCCCGACTCCGCCGGCGCGAGCGTCCCCATCACCGGCCCGCCGGTGTACCGGTGGATCGTCGAGCACCCCGTTGCCGTGTGGATGATCACCATCGCGGCCGTGGTGTTCGGGCTCGTGAGCTACGCCCAGCTCCCGCTAAACCTGATGCCCGACATCAGCTACCCCACCCTCACGGTGCGCACGGAGTACGCCGGCGCCGCGCCCGAGGAGGTGGAAGCCCAGGTGAGCCGCCCGCTCGAAGAGGCGCTCTCCACGGTGGAAGGCCTCGTGGAGATCGAGAGCCGGAGCCGCGCCGGCATCGCCGACGTGGTGCTCGAGTTCGACTGGGACACGGACATGAACGGCGCCTCGCAGGACGTGCGCGAGCGCCTCCAGACGACGTTCCTCCCCGACGGCGCGGGCCGCCCGCTCATCCTCCGCTACGACCCCTCGCTCGACCCCATCCTCCGCGTCGCCGTGTCCGGCAAGACCGACCTCCTCTCGCTCCGCGAGTACGCCGACGCCGAGCTGAAGCGCGATCTGGAGGCCCTCGACGGCGTGGCGGCGGTCACCGTGCGCGGCGGCCTGGAGCGACTCGTGCTCGTGGAGCCCCGCGAGGACTGGCTCGCGGCCCGCGGCGTCACGCTCGCGCAGCTCTCAGCGCTCCTCGCGTCGGAGAACGTGAACGTGGCCGGCGGCATCGTGCGCGAGGGCGAGAACGAGTACCTCATCCGAACGCTGAACGAATTCAGCACCCTGGACGAAGTGCGGGCGCTCGCCGTGGTGCGCGCCGACGGCGTGCGGGTGCCGGTGGGCGAGCTCGCGCGCGTGAGCGAGGGCTCGGCCGACGCCGAGGTGGTGGCCGAGCTCGACGGCGTGCCCGCGGTGGAGCTCGAGGTCTACAAGGAGGCCGACGCCAACATCGTCACCGTGGCGCGCGCCGTGAAAGCCGAGCTCGAAGGCGACACGCTGCCCGAAGGGTACGCCTTCGCCATCCTCGACGACCAGGCTCGCTTCATCGAGGCCTCCCTCGCCAACCTCTTCGACGACGCCGTGCTCGGCGGCCTCCTCGCCATCCTGGTCACCTTCGTCTTCCTCCGCGACTGGGTCACCACCGGCATCATCTCCACCGCCATCCCCATCTCGCTCGTCTGCACGTTCGCCGTGATGTACCTGGGCGACATCTCGCTCAACCTCATGTCGCTCGGCGGCATCTCGCTCGGGGTGAGCATGGTCATCGACTCCGGCACCGTGGTGCTCGAGTCTATCCAGAACCACCTCGACGCCGGAAAGAACCGGATGCAGGCGGCGATCGACGGCACGTCCGAGGTCGCCACCGCCGTATTCGCGTCCGTGCTCACGAGTATGGCCGTCTTCTTTCCCATCGTGTTCGTCGAGGGAATCGCGGGCCAGATCTTCCGGGATCTCGCCCTCACCGTCGTCTTCTCCCTCGCCGCGAGCCTCGTGGTGGCGCTCGTCTTCATCCCCATGCTCGCCGCCCGCCGCCTCGTGGTCCCCGCCCCGCCCGCCCGCCTGCGCGACGTGCCGGCCGCCGGGCCCCGCGAGGCCGTCGCCGCCCTCCGCGCGAAGCGCCGGTGGTGGGCCTGGCCGTGGGCGCTCGTCCACTTCGTCGTACACTTCAGCCTCGCGACGACGGGCGCCGCGTTCGCCATGGTGTCCGCGGCGCTCGCGCGCATCGGGTTCGTCACGCTCGCCGCGGTGTTCGGGGTGCTCAACCGCGTATCGTTGTGGTTCGCCGACGTGTTCCTCGCGGTGTACGGCAGGGTGGAGGCCCGCTTTGCCGGGTGGCTCGACGCCGCGCTCCGACGCCCTTTCCTCGTGCTCTTCTTCGGCGGCGCCAGCTTCGTCGTCGGGCTCTCGCTCTTCGGAAGCGCCGGGGCCGAGCTCGTCCCCACCGTGCACCAGGGGCGGTTCACCATCGAAGCCGCGCTCCCGGTGGGCACGCCGCTCGAGAAGACCCTCGCCGTGATTGAGCAGGTCGAACGCGAGCTTCGCGGCACCGAGGGCATCGCGAGCCTCTACACGGTCATCGGCACCGAGCGCCGCGCGGACAGCAAGCCCGACGAGGGCGAGAACACGGCCCGCCTCCTCGTGGAAATGGAGCCCGGCGGCGATCTCGCCGCCCGCGAAGCCGCCCTCATGGACAGCCTCCGCGCGAAGCTCGACACCTTCCCGCGGCTCGAAACGCGCTTCCGCCGCCCCGCGCTCTTCAGCTTCCGCACCCCCGTCGAAGTCGTGCTTCACGGCCACGATCTCGACACGCTCCGCACCGCGTCGACCGCCGGACTAGCGGCGCTCGACTCCGTTTCCGGCCTCACCGACCTCCGAAGCTCGCTCTCCCGCGGCTACCCCGAAGTGCGGGTGCGCTACGACCGCGCCCGCCTCGACGCCCTCGGGCTCGGCGTGGGCGAGGTGGCCGGCGCCGTGCGCACCAAGGTGCAGGGCGAGCGGGCCACGCGGCTCTCTCGCGGCGAACGTCGCGTCGACCTCCTTGTTCGCCTCGACGAAACCGACCGGGACTCCATCGCTTCGCTCGGCGCAATCAACGTCAACCCGCGCCTCACGCCGCCCATCCGGCTCGACTCCGTCGCCACCGTCGAACAAGGCGAGGGCCCGTCCGAGATTCGCCGCATCGACCAGCAGCGCGCCGTCGTGCTCTCCGCCAACCTCGCCGGCTTCGACCTCTCCGGGGCGGGCACCGCCGTGAAGGCCGCCCTCGACCGCACCGCGCTCCCGGCCGGCGTCGAGTTCGAGATCGGCGGCCAGAACCGCGAGCTCGAGCGCTCCATGGGCTCGCTGCAACTCGCGTTGGCCCTCGCGGTCTTCCTCGTGTACGTCATCATGGCGAGCACGTTCGAGTCCGTACGCGACCCGTTCGTCATCCTCTTCTCCGTGCCCCTCGCGCTGGTCGGCGTTGCGGCCGGCCTCTGGCTCACCGACACCCCGGTGAGCGTCGTCGTGTTCATCGGGCTCATCGTGCTCGCCGGCGTAGTCGTCGCGAACGCAATCGTGCTCGTCGACGCCATCAACCGGCTTCGCGAGGAAGGACGCCCGCTCCAGGACGCCATCCGCGAGGCCGCCGCCATCCGGCTCCGGCCCATCCTCATCACCGCGCTCAACTCCGTGCTCGGCCTCGCGCCGCTCGCGCTCGGGTTCGGCGAAGGCGCCGAGATCCAGCGGCCGCTCGCCATCACGGTCATCTTCGGGCTCGCGAGCTCCACGGTGCTCACGCTCGTGGTGGTGCCCGTGGTCTACCGGCTCGTCACCGGGCGGCGCGGGGCGGACAACGCGCCTTCGGCCGCGGTTCGTACGGCGGTGTAGCGGGATGTTCTTGGGGCGGGGGAGGGCCCCCGCAACGCCCCCCCGACACCGTCGGGTCGCGACGCTTCGCGCTACCCCAACCACCCGAAGGCCGCGGCCGCGAGCAGGAGCCCGAGCCCCAAGAACGCCCCGATCTCCGCGCCACAGCCCGGCCGCTTCTTGCCGCGCATGCGCTTGCGAAGCCAGTCGTCCTGGTTCATGGCGGGCTACTTCTCCGCGTCGAAGCCGAACAGGCGGTCGTGCACGTACACGAGCCGGCACGCTTCCACGTACCGCACCTCGTGGATGCGCCCGGCGGAGACGTAGCCGGTCTCCCCTGCGGAGAGGACGATCGGCGCGCCGTCCACCTCCAACTCCTCCCCTTCCCGCACGTAGAACTGCACCTCCATGCGGCCCTCGATCACGACGGTCATGTCATCGCCCGGGTGGGAGTGCGGCGGCTCGGCCGTGCCGGCTTCCCACGCTTCGAGCATCACCTCCACGCCGTCCGCACCCGCGGGCACCGCCCCGCGCATCGTGAAGCCGGCGGGCGTGCCGGGGACAGTCGTGAGGTTCTTCCAGACGTTGCTGGTGGCGGTGGACACGGGGGCTCCGAAGCGGGGAAGGCGCGGGGGCGGGGGTTCGGTCAGCGGGCCGGGGGCGGCGGCCCGCCCGCGAGGCGCGCGACCGCGCCCGAGAGCGCGGTGAGGAAGATGCCCCACGCTACGTCAATCGGCACGAGCCACGCGGGCCAATCGCGGAGCACCGCCCAGTTCGTGAGCTCGTACGTGGCGTACGCGACGAACCCGAGCGCCGCGCCGCGCCCCGCGGCGGCCTTCACCGTGGCGCCGGGCAACGCGTGCAGCGTCGTGACCACCACGTACATGGCGTAGAACAATCCGGCAGCGACGACGTTCACTTCCGGCGCCTTGAGGTGGGCGAGCCCGCGGTCGTAGAGCGGCGCGGCGGCGATGCCGAGCCACGTGAGATCGAGCACGAGCATCACGACGGCGACGGCGGCGAGCGCGCGGAGGAAGCGGGGCATGCCTGGTCGTAGCGCGGCGGCGCCTGCGCCACGAGCCGCCGCCCGGTCGTCCGGGGCACGGAAGGTGGAGAACGGGGGGCGCCCCGCGGTGTCTCGGCTTGCCGTCGGCCTCGTTGCCCCGGGAGGGGGAACACCGCGCGTTTACGACGGTAAGCCCACCCGAACCCGCCGACACAGCCGCGAGTGCTCCTCCCACACGTCCCACCCGTCGGCGCGGCCGTCGCCCGCGCTCGCGCCGCACGTGCGCCGCGGCTCGACGGGAACGCCGGGATGCGCGGCCTCGAGCGTCTCCAGGAACCGCGCGAGGCCCCGCCGCCCGGCGTGCGCTTCGGCGCCGGGCAGGCCGTTCGGCGCGATGCCGCCTTCCACGATGCGCACGATTGCGCCGTCGTAGTGCACGTCAAGCACGAAGCGACGGTCTTCGCCGCCGGTCAGCGCGCTCGCGCGGTACCGGGCGCGCAACCAGCGCGACTCCGCGGGCGGCGGCCGCACGCGGTGCTCCTCCACCTCGCCGGACACGAACGCGCGGGGCGGTCCGAGCGCGAGGGGCGCGCCGGCCGGAATCTGCGTGGGGTCGGGCCGGTCGCCGATCCCCTCCGCCCGCCCCCCCTTCCCACCTACGGCACCACCAGCGGATCCTCCGGCTTCGCCGCTTCGTCCGCCCACACCAGCACCGTGAACTCGACGCGGCGGCTCGCGCTCTGCCCCTCGACGGGGCGCGCCTCGCCGGTGCCCACGGCCTCCAGGCGCGCGCGGTCGACGCCGGCCGCGACGAGCCAGTCCACGCACGCGACGGCCCGGCGCCGCGACAAGTCCAGGTTGTAGCGGCTCGATCCCTGCTCGTCGGCGTGCCCCTCGACGCGGAGGAGCTCGATCCGCGGGTCGGCGAGGAGGAGCGCCGCGAGGTCGTCGAGAGGGCCCGCGCCGTCCGTGGGGATGGCGGCGGCGTCCAGGTCGAAGCGCACCTGTTGGGTCGTGACGACGCGGCTGCCCTCCATGTGGAGATCGCTGGGTTGGAGCTGTACGACCGCGTCGAGGTTCGCGCCGCGCGGCACCTCGAGCTCGATGACGCGGGGCAAGTGCCCCGGCGCCTGGATCTGGAGGCGCGCCGCGCCCGCGGGCAGGTCCAGGGCCCGGCCGGCCCGGTCGACACGCTCCAGCGGGCCGAGGCGGTCGGGGAGCGGAGGGAGGCCGAGCATGGGATCACTCACGACCGCCGCCGGCGTGAAGCGTCGGAGGTAGCCGTCCAGCGGTTTGCCGCCGGTGTCGGTGACGGTCAGGGTGACGACGCCGAACTGCAGGGGTTCGAGCACGATCGGGACGGCGAGGGGGCCGGCCTCCGGCACGTCGAACCAGACGACGCGGTCGTGGTAGCCGGTCGCCGTCACCCGCACGTCGTACCGGCCCGGCGCGAGCCCGAAGGTGGTGGGGGCGTCGGCGAACACGGTGACCGGCTCGGCCTCGCGCAGGGTGAGGGTCGCCTGTTCGAGCTCGGGGCCGGACACGGTGAGGATCACCTCGGTCACGGCGTCGGGACAACCATCGCGATCGTCCAGGCCGTTGACGGTCTCGGGGATGCGCGGGCAACCGTCGACCTCGTCGGCGATCGTGTCACCGTCGAGGTCGTCCTCGGGACAGCCGTCCTCGTCGGCCAGGCCGTCGCGGTCCTCGGGGTCGTCGGGGCAGCGGTCCCGGCGGTCGATGATCGTGTCCTGATCGCGGTCGTCGTAGCTGCGGAGCCGGCGGTCGACTGAGACGAAGACGCGGGCGTCCGGGCTGCCGAGGCCCGTCGTGAGACCGCCGCCACCACCTGCCTGGAGAACCCAGCCGCGGCCGAGGTCGTAGCTACCGGTGAGCAGCGCCTCGACGGGCGCGTCCCCGGCGCCCCCCGTCGGCGGCAGGGGGACGCTCCCGAACAGCTCGAGCGTGGCGCCGAAGGGGCCGTAGACGGGGCGGTGCAGGCCGGCGCCGAACTCCGCGCGCGTCCCCCATTGTTGTCCGGGGATCTCCACGGGTGTCGCGAACTTGGCGCCGAGGTTGCCGAGGAGCTGCCACGGTCCGAAGCGCTGCGCCACCGCGACGACGGCCCGGACGCCGCCGTTCGGGTCGCCGAGGTACAGCTCCGGCGCGCCCGTCGCGACGTCGACCTGCACGTAGGTGCTGACCGCGGGGCCCTTCTCCAGCGCGATCACGGGCACCTGGCCCCAGACCGCGAGGTCCCCGAAGCGCGGGCCGTCCCCCTCGAGCCCCTGCACCCCCGCGGGGCCGAGGTCGGCGCCCCGCCAGCGGACGTAGGGGTGGAGGGGCACGGCGACGCCGACGCGGACGGACTCGGCGAAGCGCAAGGACGCGCCGAGCTCGGCGCTCAGCGCCCGCTCGAGGAGCGGCTCGCTGCCGGCCGCCGTGTGGAGGTTGACGAGCCCCGTGGCAAACGAGGCGGACCACGCGACGTTCAGCCCCCACGGTGCGCCCGCGTCGGCCTCGCGGAGGGCGGGGAAGGTGCCGCCGTCGAGCGGCTGGAGGTGTTGTGCGTCGACCCCGAGGCCGTCCTGCGCGTGTGCGGAGAGCGTGTAGAGCAGCGCGATCACGGCGGGGAACCTTCGGATCAGCGCGACGACGAACACGAACGCGAGGGACCACGAGCCGGGCGGGGCCGCTGCGCAGCCGCAGTCGCGCCCGGTCACCACCCCCGCGACCGCCTCGCCCGCGGTGTCCCCCTCGGCCGAGTCCTCCGGGCAGAGCGGGGCCGTGTCCCGCTCCAGCACCCAGCTACAGCCGCTGCCCTCGACCCGAGTGCAGGCGGTGTCCCCGGTGTCTGGCATCTGGAGCACAGTATCCAGCGACGAGGCTGGCCCCCGCAACTCAATCCACAGCCGTTTGTGATCCGTGAGGGGTCCCGGACCGCGCAGGCTCGGCTACGGCGAGCGCATTCGCGAGCGCGGCCCCCGGTGGGCTCGCCCCGCACCCGAAGCGCCGATTCTCGACGAGCTCGGACGGCGAGAGGACGAGGGCCGAGGTCCCGTCCCTCCACACGCGCTTTAGCCCCACCACGATGCTGCCGTCGTCGCGGCGCTGGAGACGGTCCTGCGGGCCCGTCCGTCAGGAACGTTCGCATTCGGCCGCCCCCCGGACTCGCGTCCGCGGCGTCGCTCTTCGGTCACATGCCTACGGGCATGCTCCCTCCTCCCTCCTTGCGGCCGCGGCCCGGGGTCGCCCTCGGTGCTGAACGTTCTTTCCGGACGGACCCTTCGCCAGCGGGGGGCCGAGGATGTAGCGGCACAGCCGCTCGAGGCCGGCGCGGTCGGTCGCCTTGAAGCCCACACCGGCGTGCAGGCTCTACCCGGCGAAGCTCGCGCACCGGGGCGGAAGCGCAAGCTCCGTCCCCCCGAGCACCTGGACGCGCCGGGCGCGCTTGCCCGCCCGCTCGCCGAGGGCCGCCTGCCCGAGGAGGGAGGCCTGCTGGATCACGGCTTGGGTGTCGTCGTCGTCGTCGTGATGCGGACGACGAGACGCTCGATGTCCTCCGTGAGCGGCACCGCGCGTCGGACGGAGAGGCGATCGTCGGCGCCGCGGGTGTAGATGCCGTCGAGGAAGATGCAGTCGCCCGGGGCACGGAAGGTGGAGAACGGGGGGCGCCCCGCGGTGTCTCGGCTTGCCGTCGGACCCCCTCGGAGGCTGTGAAGAAATCTCTCCCGTCGCGCGCTGGGCCCCTCGGGCGCCCGCCGCGTCCGGGCCTCGATTACAGGCCTCGGGCCTGCGCACTCGGCCCGAAAGCAGCGGGCATCCCGCTGGGCCTCAGCGCGCTCGGTCCGAGATTTCCTCACAGCCTCCCGCCGGAAGGTTGAACACCGCGCGTTTACGACGGTAAGCCCACCCGAACCCGCCGACACAGCCGCGAGTGCTCCTCCCACACGTCCCACCCGTCCGCGCGGCCGTCGCCCGCGCTCGCGCCGCACGTGCGCCGCGGCTCGACGGGTACGCCGGGATGCGCGGCCTCGAGCGTCTCCAGGAACCGCGCGAGGCCCCGCCGCCCCGCGTGCGCTTCGGCGCCGGGCAGGCCGTTCGGCGCGATGCCGCCTTCCACGATGCGCACGATGGCGCCGTCGTAGTGCACGTCAAGCACGAAGCGACGGTCTTCGCCGCCGGTCAGCGCGCTCGCGCGGTACCGGGCCCGCAACCAGCGCGACTCCGCGGGCGGCGGCCGCACGCGGTGCTCCTCCACCTCGCCGGACACGAACGCGCGGGGCGGTCCGAGCGCGAGGGGCGCGCCGGCCGGGATCTGCGTGGGGTCGGGCCGCTCGCGCCAGAGGTCGCCTTCCACCGCACGCCAGGCGCCGTCCGCGTCGATGCCGACCACCGCCACCGCCGGCCCGTACGCGCGCAAGTCATCCTGCGTCACGACGACAGCCCGCGCCCCGAGCTGCTCCAGCGCCGCGGCCGCACGCCCGAGCGCCTCCCTGTCCGCCGACCGCACCGCAACCCGGCACCCCCGCGCCCGGCGCACGTTCGCCGCCGTCGCGACATCGACGGCGAGCGCCTCGGCGAGCGCGCGCATCGTCACGCCGGCGGGCACGTCGGCCACGACGAGCGCGAAGGGAAGGCGCGCCGGGGGAAGGCGCACGCCCC
>CAXNIN010000165.1:0-9437 GCA_964202365.1 Myxococcota bacterium
TCTCCGCGCTCCCTCTCGAGGAGATCACGCCGGACGCCGGCTTCGCCGAGGCCCGCGCGGAGGAACCCCGCCGCCGGGAAGACCGTCCCGAAGGCCAGCGCCGTCGTCAGGAAGATCGAGAGCCCGGAGAGAGCGGCCGCAGGGCTGGCGAGTCCGGGAACCGGCGTGAGCGCGGTGAACGCGGCGAACGTGGCGAGCGCGGTGAACGCGGTGAGCGCGGCGAACGTGCCGAGCGCGGTGAGCGCGCCGAGCGCGGCGAGCCGCGCGAGGTCGCGGTCGCGGCGCCGGTCCCGGAGGCGCCGAAGCCCCCCCCGCCCCCGCCCGAACCCCGCACCGTCCCCCTCGGGCACCCCGAGGCCACAGGCGAAGGCCTCGAGTCCCTCGGCGTCTTCACCGAAGCCGAGCTCGCCGCGCTCGTGGCAGCCGACATCTCCACCATCGCGGACCTCCTCCTCCGCCCGCCCGTGACCAACGAGCGCGCCGGCGAGCGATGGATTCCCGGCACCACCCCCGAGGGCCCCGTGCTCCTGCGGGGCACCGTGAAGGCCCGCTTCACGCGGTTCTTCCCCGGCGGCATCCGTCGCTACGAAGTGCTCCTCGGCCACGAGAAGGGCGACGTCTCTTGCCGTTGGCTCGGCGATGTCCCTCCGGAAGTGCGCGCGGCCCGCGCCGGCATCGAGCTCGGGCTCGCCGGGCGCCTCGAGGTCGACGAGGAAGTCGCGGTGCTCTTCGAGGGCGAGCCGCTCGGAGTCGACGGGCGCGGCGGCGACTGGCTGCCCCGCTACGACATCCCCGATGTGGACGACGCTCGGGCCCGCGCGGCCATGCGCGCCGCGCTCCGGCTCCACGCGGACACCCTGCAGGACCACCTCCCGCCCGAGATCCTCGAGCGCAACCGCCTCGCGCCGCTCTCGCAGGCCATCCGGGACGTGCACTTCCCGGCCAACGCCAGCCGCAAGGGGCGTTCGCGCCTCGGCTTCGACGAGCTCCTCCAGGTTCAGCTCGGCGTCGCGCTGCTCCGCGCGCGGGAGCGTCGCGATCGCGGCGTCTCCAACGCCGTCAGCCACACGCTCGTCGCGCAGGCCCACGGCGTCGCCGGGTGGCACTTCACCGACGAACAGGAAGCCGCCTTCGACGACATCCGCCGCGATCTCCGCCGCAACCAGCCCATGGCGCGCCTCCTCCAGGGCGACGTGGGCGTCGGGAAGCACGCGGTGGTCCAGGCCGCGATGGTGACGGTGGCGGAAGCGAAGCACCAGGCGCTCTTCCTCGCCCCCGACGCGCTGTCGGCCGAGCACCGCTACCTCTTCGCCGAGGCGTTCTACAAGTCCGTCGGGCTCGAGCCGATGTTGCTCACCAGCGCGCCGACGCGCGCGCAGGCCGAGCAGATCAAGAAGGGCGAGGCGCTCGTCATCTACGGTACGCACGCGCTCGCGAAGGATGTCCCCACCTTCCGCAAGCTCGGGCTCGTCGTGTACGAGGAACAAGGCACGTACGGCGCAACCGACATCGCGCCCTTCGAGGTGCAGGGGCAGCGCCCCGACCTCCTCGTGTTCACGCCCACCCCCGTCCCGAGCGCGCTCGCGCTGAACCTGTACGGCCAGCTCGCGATGACCGTCGTGGGCACCGGGAGCCCGCGCGGCGTCGAGACATCCTCGTACGACGCCGAACAGCGGGAAGACGCCTACGCCCTCGCCCGTGCCGCCATCGAGGCCGGCCAGCAGATCATGATCGTGTTCCCGGTCATCCGGGGCCAGGATCTCCTCTCGCCGTCCGAGGCCCGCCGCCTCGCCGAAGTCCTCGGCTCGGAGACCTTCCCCGGCGCCCGGGTGGGCATCTTCAACGGCGGGATGTCGCGCGAGGAGCGGTTCCGCGCCTACGACGATTTCCAGCACCGCCGCACCGAAGTGCTCCTCGCCACCACGTACGTCGAGCACGGCCCGGTCGTCCCGAACGCGTCGGTGATGATCGTGGAGCAGGCCCAGCAGTTCGACCTCGTGCGCCTGCACCGACTCCGCGGCCACCTCGGCCAGGGCTGGCGGCGCGGCCAGTGCATGCTCGTCGTGGGCGACGATCCGCGCCCCGAGGCACGCTACAACATCGAGCTCCTCCTCAAGGAGACCGACGGCTTCCGCATCGCCGAGCTCGACCTCCGCCACCGCGGCATCGAGTCCGCCCTCGGGGACCGCGCCGCGGACGCCCCCGACTTCGTCTGGGCCGATCCCGTGCAGGAGCGCGACCTCCTCGTGCGCACCCGCCAGGAAGCCGTGCGCCTGCTCAACCTCGACCCCGGGCTCAAGCGCCGCGCCCACCGCGCGCTCCTGAACCTCGTGCGGGCGCGGTTCGGCGAGGAGACCATCCCGGACGGCGGCTCCGCGCCCCCGCCCGGGAGCGCCGGCAAGGAGAGCCCGGCCGGCAGCGGCGGTGGCGGCGCGGGTGATCCGCGGCGACGCCGCCGTCGGCGCGGCCGGTAGATGCCGGTCGCCCAGCGGGTCGTGGACATCGCGGTGCCGCCGGCGGCGCTCATGGCCGTAATCTGCGACTTCGCGAGCTACCCGCGTTTCCTGCCCGACATGGACGAAGCGACGGTGCTCCGCGCCGAACCCGACCGGTGGACCGTCCAGTTCGCCGTGCGCATCATCCGGCGCGTGGAGTACACGCTGCTGCTCACGCGCGTCTCGCCGCTGGCGCTCTCGTGGTCCCTCGTCGAGGGCGCGTTCAAGGCCAACACCGGCGGCTGGTTGCTCGCGCCGCTCGACGGCGGCGCGCGCACGCGGGCCACGTACACGCTCGACCTCGACATCGGCATGTTCGTCCCCGGGAGCGTGCTGAAGACGCTGCTCGAGCACAACCTGCCCGCTACGCTCGACGCCTTCAAGGCCCGCGCCGAAGGTGGCGCGTGATGTGGCGCGCGGCCCTCTTCGCGGCGCTCGTGAGCGCGTGCGGCGTTCCCAAGGCGCCCCCCGTGCCCGACGGCTACACCACCGGCGCGGGGAACGGCGACGACGACACCGCCGCGGCGTGCGACGTGTGCGCGCTGATCGCGTGTGAGGACGACTCGCTCCCCGACGAGGTGACGTCCGAGCTCGACTGCGAGGAAGCCGCGGGCGAGCGCGGCTGCGAGGACTGGGAGTGGGAGCGCTGCTGAAGCCGCCGCCCCCCGCGCCCGCCGCTCAGTGCAGCTTCGCTTCCCGCTGATTGTACCGGATCGAGCTGATGAACGAGAACCCGATGAACGCCGCGCCCACGAGGCCGGTCACCATCTCGGGCACATGCAGGAACGTCTTCACGAACATGATGACGCCGAGCGCGATGATGGCGTAGAACGCCCCGTGTTCGAGGTAGCGGTACTCGGTGAGCGTGCTGTTGTCGACGAGCATGATGGTCAGCGAGCGCACGAACATCGCGCCGATGCCGAGGCCAATCGCGATGATGAAGATGTTCGTCGAGAGCGCGAACGCGCCGATGACGCCGTCGAAGCTGAAGCTCGCGTCGAGCACCTCGAGGTACAGAAACGCGCCGAGCCCGGAGCGCGTCGCGGCGCCCGCGGCCGCGGACTGCATGTCGAGGATCGCGCCGACGCCGTCGACCGCGATGAACGTGAGGAGGCCGAACACGCCCGCCACGAGGAACGTGAGCTGCTCGTGCTCGTGGAGCTGGGTGGACACGCCGTAGAGCAGCGCGAGCACGATGCCGATCTCCACGGCCTCGATGCGCCCGAGCTTCGTGAGCGGCTGCTCGATCATCGCGATCCAGTGCACCTCCTTCTCGGCGTCGAAGAAGTGCTTCAAGCCCACCATCGCGAGGAAGGACCCGCCGAAGGCGGACACCGACACGTGGGCGCTCGTGAGCACCTCGGAGTACCCGGTGGGGTCGGTGACCGCGAGCTTCATGGCGTCAATCGGGCCGATCTGGGCGATCACGGCCACGATGACCACGGGGAACACGATGCGCATGCCGAACACCGCGATGAGGATGCCCCAGGTCAAGAAGCGACGGCGCCAGACGGCGTCCATCTCCTGGAGCACCGTCGCGTTGACGACGGCGTTGTCGAAGGAGAGCGACACCTCGAGCACGCCGAGCACGGCCACAATGAACACCGTGGACAGCAGCGTGGCGACGGTGCCGTCGATCTCCCAGCCGATGTAGGCGGCCAGAACGAGGCCGATGGCCGTGACGAGGAAGGAACCCCAGAAGTGCTTGAGCATCGGTCCTACGGATGAGGCGGCGCGTTTAGCCGACCGGACCGATGTCGTCTATGCCGACGTCGGTGCACCGCGTCACCGAGCGCGCCGTGGGACCGTCAGTGGATCCCGATCTCCCGCGCGGTCTGTCTGCGCGCTCCGCTCTCGGCGGCGTGCGCACGGAGCTTGTCGAGCACGTTCCCGAGCGCCTCGGGCGTGCGCTCCCCGGGCAGCACGCGCGCGAGCGAGAGCCCGGCCCGCGCCTCTTCGAGGTAGGCGAGCGCGTAGTCCTGGAGGCTCTCCGTGCGGGCGCGCTCGAGCGCGAGCCCGCCGCGGTGCTCCAGCAGGCGCGCGAGGTGCTCCGCCGTGCCGCTGCGCCGCTCGCGGATGAACGGGTCTTCGTCGGGCGGCCCGGCGCGGAGCGCGTCGAGGCGCTGGGCCACGGCGAGCGGATCGATGCGGGCGAGATCGCCGTCGAGCGTCTGGAGCGTGAGCGCGAGCCGGTACACCCAGGCGCCCACCTCGGCCAGGCCGGCACGCGTCTGCCGATCCGGCGCCTGTTCCTCGAAGCGCCGATCGAGCTGCCACGCCCGCATGCACGCCGCACGGTACGGGGCCGCGAGCGAGGCCTGGATGCGGCCGGGGGAGGGGATGCGGGTGGGGAGCGACCAGCGGAGCGCCCCGGGGAGCAACGCCTGCGAGGTCGCGAGGCCCACGATCGCCCCGGTCCAGAGCGCGGCGCTCACGCCTCCGACGCCGAGAAGCCCGAGGCGGTCGGCCGCCCAGAGCCCGACCCCCGTGCCGGCCACGCCCGCGAGCATCCCCTCGATCCGCGCAACCCCGTCGCCCCGACTCGCGGCGAGCCCGGCGGCCGCGCCCGCGGCGACCGCGGCGGGGAAGCCGAGGCTCGCGAGCACGAGGGTGGTCGCGACGACGAACACCAGCACCAGCGGGAGCAGGTACACCCGCGCGGGCCGCGTCGCGAGCACGCCGAGCCCCGTGGCAATCGCGAGGGCGAGCACGGGATCGGCGTCCAACCCGGACAGCGCGAGGGCCCCGGCGGCGGCCGCCTGCGTCGCCGTCCAGGCGGCCTGGCGCCGAACGAGCCGCACGCCCTCCCGGGGCGCGAGCTCGTAACGATCCCACACGGTCGACGGCATGCCTGGCTCCGGTGTGGTGGGTTCAACGCGCGAAGTCACGGCCCGCCTCGCTCGCGGCCTTGGCCGCGTACGCGCCCCCTTCGGCGGCGCCCAGGGCCTCGAGCTCCGCGATGTTCCGCGACGCCTCGACGAGCTCCGGCGCGCCGGTCGCGCGGGCGGCGTTGTCCACGAAGCGCGCCGCCGAACGGAGCAGGCCCGCGGCGCGCTCCGGTTCGCCGATTCGGTAGGAGTCCGCCGCGGTCCGCGCGATCTCGCCCGCGCGGGCGCGCGTCGCGTCGATGGTGGCGGCGCGGTCGGCCGACGCGTCGACCGCCGCGGGGTCGTCCACCACGGTCGCAGCGGCTGCGGCCGACGCTTCGCCGTGCTCGCCCTCGAGCGTGACGTAGCGCAGGTCGGCCGTGAGAAGGGGGCTCTCCCCCGGTTCCTCGGTCGGCACCGTGACGGCCACCACGATCTTCCGGCTTTGTCCCGCCGCAATCTCCCCGACGTCCACCTGTACGCCGTCGGCCGCGCGGCTCTCGTTCCAGCCGTACACCTCGTGGAGCACAGCCCCCCCCTCGGCGCGGAGCGTCACCCGCAGGCCCCGGGCCACCGTCTCGGCGGTGCGCTGCAATTCGTCCGCGATCACGGCTGGCAATTCGTCGGGGTCTCCCACGAAACGGTAGGTCCCTCCTCCGGCGTCGGCCACGTCTTCGAGGAGCGTCTCGTTGAAGTCCCGCCCGAGGCCCACCGCGGAGACCGTCACCCCACCCGCCGCCCACCCGCGCGCCAACGCGGCGAACGCGCCCGGCTCGGTCTCTCCGACGTTCGCGTTGCCGTCGCTCACCAGGAGCACCTTGCGCGCGCCGGCGCCGGCGGCCTCCGCGAGCTCCGCGTGGCCGGCGCCGAGCCCGTCCCAGAGGTTGGTGCCGCCGTCGTCGCGAAGGCCCGCCACGAGCGCGTGGAGGCGCGCGGCGTCGCCGGTGTAGAGCGCGCCGGGAGAGACGACGCGCGCTTCGTCGTCGAAGCTCACGAGGGCGAAGCGGTCGCCCGGCCGCAGGGCGTCCACCAGCGTGTCGGCCGCCGAACGCGCGGCGTCCATCTTGCCTTCGAGGCCCATCGAGCCGGGGCGCCGCGCGCGACGCGAGGCCGGCGAGCGGCGGCGCGAGCCACACCCCCAGTGCGGCGGCGCCCGCGAGGAGGAGAAGGAGATGCCCACGTTCCACGCGGACTCCCGAACGATGGGACGGACAACGCGCGGGCCCCTCGGTTCCTTACGCGAACCCCGGCTCTGCTATGGTTCGCGCATGCTCGCGCTCCTCCTCGTCGCTTCCGCGTTCGCCCGCTCGGACATCGCGGTGCTCGTGTCGGACTCGCTCTCGGCCTACGAAGCGCCCGTGGCGCGCTTTCGCGAGACCGTCGCCCGCCCCGTCACCGTCTTCCAGATCGAGGGCGAGCGCGCCCGCGCCGACTCCATCCTCAAGCAGCTCGCCGCCGACCCACCCCCGCTCGTCTTCGCGGTCGGCGCAAAGGCCGCCTACGCGGCGGTCAACGGCCTGCAGGGCGTGCCCATCGTCTATGCGATGGTGTTCGACCCCCGCCGCTACGGCATCTCCGGCACCCAGGTCACCGGCGTTTCGATGGATGTCCCCGCCGAAGCCACGCTCTCGCAGTTCCAGCTCTTCGCGCCCGACGTGAAGCGGCTCGGCGTGCTCTTGTCCGCCAACAACACGAGCCCGCAGGTGCAGGAGTCGCTCGCCGCCGCGAAGCGCCTCGGCTTCACGGTCGAGGTGCAGCGCGTCACGAACGCGCGCGACGTGCGGGCCGCCTGGCAGCGCACCGCCGGCGACGTCGACGCCCTCTGGCTCCTCCAGGATCCCGTGGTGATGAGCCCCGATTCCTTCCGGTGGCTCCGCGCCGACACGCTCCGGCGGCGTCTCCCCGTGCTCGCGGCCACCGAGAACCTCGTGCGCGCCGGCGCGCTGCTCTGCGTCGCGCCCGACCGCGAGATGGCCGGCCAGCAAGCCGGGGAGTTGGCAACCCGCATCCTCGACGGCGGCGAGCTCCCCGGCATGATTCAGCCGGTGCTCCCGGGCGCCATGCGCGTCGTGCTCAACCGCGACACGCTCGACACCATCGGCGTCGAGGTCGACGAGCTCATGCTCGACTTCGCGGACGAGGTGGTTCGGGAGAACGAAGGTCGCTGATTCGGGCGCGGGCCTCCCGGCGGCGGGGGGAAGGTCGCGAGCCGGAACAGGCGCGGGCGGCGGCGCGCTCCCGTAGGCCCCGTGGCTCCGGGGGCGTTGCGGGGGGCGGAGCCCCCCGCCCCAAGCACACCTAGAACGCCAACTCTACGCCAACCTGCACCTGGCGTCCCTCGCCCGCGGGGTCGACGGGGTAGCGGGCCTCGCCGTCGCTCGTCTCGTTGGCGGCGTCGCGGTAGAGCCACGTGGTGTAGGTCGTGTCCAGCAGGTTGTACGCCGCGAGATCTACACGGAGGCGCCCGCCGAGGGCGTCCGTGGCGATGCCGGCCCCGAGCAGCGCGTAGGCGGGGGCGTCCTGGGCGCCGGCGTCGGGGCTCCACTTTTCACGGGTGCGGGGGCCCACCACGTCGACCAGGACGTTGGCGCGCACGGCGTCGACAACCTTCCAGCCGACGCGCCCGTGCGCCATGTGGGCGGGGAATTCGTACTGTTGAAAGCCGGTGTCGCGGTCGGTAGCGAAGGTGTAGCTGTAGGCGCCGTCGAGATCCCACCGCCCGAGCGAGGCGCGAACCTCGGCTTCGACGCCGAAGATGTCGGAGCCGCCGGTGTTGTCGTAGAAGTCGTCGCCGAGCCCGCGCACCGGCTCGGTCACGGTCACCTTGTTGATCTCGTCGGTGATCGCCGAGTAGAAGCCCGCTGCCCGCAGCTCGAGGCCGCGCGCGGGGGTCACCGAAACTTCGGTTTCGAGCGTATTGATCGACTCGGGCACGAGGTTGGGGTTGCCGGCGGTGAAGTCGTTGCGGCCGTCCTCGTCGGTGGAGACCTTCACGAGCCACTCGCGGGCCGTGGGCGCCCGGAAGGCGCGGCCGTAGAGCACCTTTACGACGACGGCGTCCGAGGGGAGCAGGAGCACGCCGGCGCGCGGGGAGGGGAAGGCGCCGTAGGTGCCGTGCACGTCGAGGCGCGCGCCCGCGGTGAGCTCGAGAAACGGGAGGGCGGTCCACGTTTCTTGCGCGTAGGCCCAGAAGCCCCAGAGCGTCGCGGGATCGGCGTAGTAGCGCCCCTCCACGCCGTCGTGGGAGAGGTCCTCGTAGTACACGTCGGCGATGCGTTCGACAAAGAGAACGTCGGTTCCTACGCCGGCGATCACCACGTGGGCGGGGGAGGGACGCCAGTCGATGTCCACCGAGGCGTCCACCGCCTGCGTTTCCTTGAACGTCTCCACGAGCGTGGTGTCCCAGGTCGTCGCGTAGGTCGTGGCGCCGGCGTCGTCGGTGACGGCGGTGGTCTGCGGATCGCCGAAGAACGCGTACTGGCCAGGATCATCGTGGCTGCGCCACGTCACCCGCGGCGTGACGGTGAGCGTCCTGCCGATGTCGACGCGGTAGTCCACCGTCGCGAGCTGATCATGGTAGGCAAGCCAGAAGTCGTCTTCGTTCTGCAGGAGAACGTCGAGGGCGTCGTCCTGGTCTTGCGTGTAGTACGTGTGGCGGTAGTCGAAGCCGGTCCAGCGCAACGAGAAGTCGCCGAGGGTGAGCTTCACGCCGGCGGTGATGGCGCGCTTGGGGTCGTCGCCGCTCACGTTGGCGCGGCCGCGCGGGCTCACGTCGAGCCCGTCGCCGTCAGCCTCGTAGTATCGGGCGAAGGCGGTGATTCCGCCCTCCTGCCCGTTGAGCTCGAAGGGGTGACCCGCCACCGCGGAGACGCCGCGCCGCGCGGACGTGCCGCCGAGCACCCGCACGAAGCCCCCGGAGAGATCCTCGGCTCCGTACGTCACCACGTTCACGACGCCGGAGAAGGCGTTCGTGCCGTAGATCGTGGAGCCCGGGCCCTTGATGATCTCGATCTGCCGCACATGTTCGAGCGGGAGGTACTCGTCGATCCAGGCGTGGGTGTACACGCCGTCGTAC
>CAXNIN010000166.1:0-9352 GCA_964202365.1 Myxococcota bacterium
GGTGTCGGGCGCGCTTGTGAGGTCGTCCGAGGGATCGAGCGGGTCGGTGCCCGAAGCGAGCACCTCGACACCGTCGCCCACGCCGCCGTCGTCGGTGTCCGCGTCGTTCGGGTCGGTCGCGTACGCGAGGATCTCGACACCGTCGGAGAGGCCGTCGGAGTCGGAGTCGGCGTCGTTCGGGTCGGTGCCGTGGGTGTCCACCTCGTCGCCGTCGTCGAGCCCGTCGCCGTCGGTGTCGGCGACGTTCGGATCGGTGCCGTGGGTGAGCACCTCCTCGCCGTCGGTCAGGCCGTCGTCGTCGGAGTCCGTGTCGAGAGGGTCCGTGGTGTAGGTGAGCACCTCGGCGCCGTCGCGGAGCCCGTCGCCGTCGGTGTCGGCCAACTCGGGGTCCGTCCCGTAGATCCCGGTCTCCTCGGCGTCGGTGAGCCCGTCGCCGTCCGTGTCGGTGTCGAACGTGGGGACGTCGTCGCTCGGGTCGAGGGGGTCGGTGCCGTTCAAGAGCACCTCGACGCCGTCGGTCACGCCGCCATCGTCGGTGTCCGTGTCGGTCGGGGTGGTGCCGTAGATGTTGACCTCGGTGCCGTCGTCGAGCCCGTCGCCGTCGGTGTCTCCGACGTTCGGGTCGGAGCCCCAGGTGTTCACCTCGGCGCCGTCGCCCAGGCCGTCGCTGTCGGTGTCGGCCCGGGTGGGGGAGGTGGAGGTGTCGTTCACCTCGGTGCCGTCGGAGAGCCCGTCGTCGTCGGTGTCGGCGTCGAGCGGGTCGGTCGAGTAGGCGAGCACCTCCTCGCCGTCGGAGAGCCCGTCGTCGTCGGTGTCGGGGTCGCTCGGGTCGGTCCCGTAGATGCCCTCCTCGGTGTCCGTCAGGCCGTCGCCGTCGGTGTCGGTCACCACCACCGCCACGTCGTCCGAGCCATCCAGCGGGTCCGTGCCGTTCGCGAGGACCTCGACGCCGTCGCCGACGGTGCCGTCGTCGGTATCGGCGTCGAGCGGGTCGGTCGACCAGGTCACCACCTCCGCGCCGTCGGTGAGCGCGTCGTTGTCGGAGTCGGCGTCCAGCGGGTCGGTTCCGTGGGTGAGCACCTCGGTGCCGTCGCCGAGGAGATCGCCGTCGGAGTCGGCGTTCAGCGGGTCGGTGCCGTAGGTCGAGACCTCCTCGCCGTCCCCGAGGCGGTCGTCGTCGGAGTCGGCGTCGAGCGGATCGGTGCCGTAGGTGTCCACCTCCTCGCCGTCGGAGAGGCCGTCGTCGTCGGAGTCGGCGTCGAGCGGGTCGGTTCCGTGGGTGAGCACCTCGGCGCCGTCGGAGAGGCCGTCGCCGTCGGTGTCGGTGAGGAGCGGGTCGGTGCCGTAGGTGAGCACCTCCTCGCCGTCGGTCAGGCCGTCGTCGTCGGTGTCGGCGTCGAGAGGGTCCGTGCCGTAGGTGTCGATCTCGGCGGAGTTGGTGAGGCCGTCGCCGTCGGAGTCGTTGTCCGAGAACACCGTGCTCCACCCGCAGTCGGTGGTGCCGTCACAGCCCGCGACGTCCTTGGAGAACGTCTGGGTGGAGGCCGAGGTGCCGAACGCGATGCTCACGTCTTCGAGGCTGGAGAGGCCGGTGGCGGCCGTGAAGTCCGACCACGGCATGTACCAGTCGACGAAGTAGTCGACGGACGACGTGCTGCCGCCGCACACGTCCGAGCCCGCCGCCTGCCAGGCGGCGTAGCCGGCGCTCGTGTCCCCGGACTCCGCGAGCGGCGCGCTGTAGAGCGAGAGCTCCAGCTCGGGGGGGTCCGTGTAGAACGGCGTCGAGACGGTGGTGTTCCGCTGGAAGCTGACCTCGTCGCTGTTGCCGTCGACGTAGAGGATGTAGTCGTAGCCGACGCTCGCGGTGTCGTAGTCGGTCTCGAACATCACGCCCCAGCCGAAGCTGCGCCACTGGTGCGGGCTGCCGCCGCGGGTGGAGTAGGGCGAGGCGTTCAGGCGGAGACGGAACCAGAGGTTCGTGCCGTCGTCGTGCATGTAGGCGACCGGCTGGCTGGCGGTGCCGACCACGTCCCACCAGTCGCTGCCGGACACGTCCCCGCAGGGGTCGGTGAGCGGGGTGCCGTCGAGCTCCACGGCAGTCCATGCCGAAGAGGAGGGCCACGTCACGGCGAGTGCGGACGGGACGGCGAGCGCGAGGAGCGTGGAGAGCATGGTGACCTCGCACGTGACAATACGAGACGGAGGCTTTCGAATCTCTTACTTCCCTGTTTCTCCGACGCGGCGCCCTGGCTCGCGACGCTCCTGCCCCACCGAGAGGTGGAACCCCGGCGCGCGAACTACCGGCCCGCTTCCTCGGAGAGCCAGGCGCGGATCACGTTGCGCGCCACGGTGTTTCGGTAGGCGGCGGTCGACCGGATGTCGTCGATGGGGGTGATGTCTCGGGTGACGGCGTCGGCGGCGGCGAGATCGATTGGGTGGCCCACGAGCGCGGCTTCCACGTGGCGGGCGCGGATCGGCGTGGCGGCCACGGACCCGAGGGCCACGCGCGCGTCGGTCACGATGCCGTCGCGCAGGCGGAGTCGGCCGCCGAGCACCACCTTCGAGATGGCCTGGGCGCGGCGGGTGCCCACCTTGCGGTAGCCGAGGCGGTCGTCGCCGTGCGGATGCAGGTGCACACGGGTGAGGAGCTCGTCGGTGGCGAGCGCGGTCTTGCGGTAGCCGAGCCAGAACTCGGAGGCGGGCACGTGGCGCGTGCCGCGCACGGACGCGAGCTCGAAGATGGCGTCGAGCGCGAGCCAGAGCGGCAGCGAGTCGCCGGCGGGGGAGGCGTTGACGATGTTGCCGCCCACGGTGCCGCGGTTCTGGATTTGCGGGGCGCCGACGGTGCGGGCGCACTCCCGGAGCGCGGCGGGGATGGCGGCGTGGCGGGCGAGGTCGGTCCAGGTGGTGAGCGCGCCGATGGTGCGGCCATCCGTCGTGATGCCACGAAGCTCGCGACACGCCCAGAGGTCGATGATCGCGGTGGGAGCCACGGAGCCGAGCTCTATGAACACCATCAGGTCGGTGCCGCCGGCGAGCAGGGTTGCGTGCGGATGCGCGGCGCGCTGCGCAAGCGCCTCAGCGAGGGTGTGGGCGCGGTGAACCGGGGCGGCGCTAGCGAGCATCGGCGCTCCCGTTCGGCGCCACGAGGGCTTCGGTGACGGCGTCGATGATCTTCTGGTAGCCCGTGCACCGGCACAAGTTGCCGGAGAGGGCCTCGCGCGCTTCCTCCCGCGTGGGGTGCGGGGAACGATCGAGGAGCTCCTTGGCCATCACGAGGAAGCCCGGCGTGCAGATACCGCACTGGGCGCCGCCGCACCGGATGAAGGCTTCCTGCACGGGGTGGAGCCGGCCGTCGCTGGCGAGGCCTTCCACCGTCGTGAGGCGACACCCTTCCGCCTGGATCACCGGCACGAGGCAGCTCGTCACCGCCACACCGTCGATGAGTACGGTGCAGGCGCCACATTCGCCTTCGCCGCAGCCCTCCTTGCTGCCGGTGAGCCGAAGCTCCTCGCGGAGCACGTCGAGCAGGCGGGACATCGGGGGGGCCGAGACGGCGACGTCGCGGTCGTTCACGGTGAAGCGGATCATCGCGATAGTCTATCGGAAAGCGGGGCTCGGGGCGCGGCGGCGCGGTGGGGCGCGGGGCGCGCCGTCGGGCGGCGCGCCTAGGTTCCCGCCTCGGGCAGGATCAACACGAAGCTGTCCGCCCGCCGCGTGTAGAGCAGCGCGTGGCCGGGGCCGGCCTCGCCGAGGAGCGGGGCCCAGTCTTCCTCGACGAGGGCGGGGGTCGCGCGGAGCAAGGCGGGATCGTACAGATCGAGCTCCACGTACCGGCCGCGCGCGGCGGCCGCGGCGCCGTAGCTGTACGGGGCGAGCGTCTCCGACGGCGCCACGTCGTTGTGGACCGCGCCTCCGTAGAGCACCACGGTGGCGTCAGGCGTGGCGGCGCCGGTCTCGGCGAAGGCGCCGAGCTTCACGGTGAGCAGGCGCAACAGCGCGTCGTACGCGACGTTTCCTTCGGGGTCCAGCAGCGCGGCGTACTCGGCGCACGCGATGGCGAGATCGTGCGGGCGCACGTTCTGTGCCACGGCGGCCTCGATGAGGAGCACGAGCTCCGATTTGGTGGCCTCGGGGCGCTTCGTGTCGTCGGCCACCTGGGTGGCGACGGCCTCTTCTCCGGCGCCGCATCGGCCGTCCAAACGCCAGGTTTCGAGCACGAGATCGGTCGTGTTCGGCGCGAGCACGGGAAAGAGCTCCGCGGTGAACCGCGCGAGGGTGGTGGGCCCGGCGGGGCCGTCGGTCTTCGCGTGGATCTCGCCCACGCCGAGCACCTTCGGGTTCGCGACGGTGAGCACGTGCCGGAGGGCGTCGGCGGCGGTGGGGAACCGCGCGTGCGCCGGGAGCGCCACCACGACGGCGGGCGTCGAAGGCGGCGGCGCATCGGGGGCGCAGGCGGCGAGGAGGGCGAAGACGAGCACCACGCCTCGGACCGTAGCGCGGCGCGCGGGTTCCCGGCCCGTCAGAGCTTCGCGAGCACGCGTTCGGGCGTCATGGGAAGGTCGTCGAGCACAATCCCGGTGGCGGCCTCGATGGCCTGGGCCACGGCGGCGGCGGGGCCGTCCATCGGAATCTCGCCGATGCCCTTGGCGCCGAACGGGCCGCTCGCGAAGGGAATCTCCACGAGGATGGTGACCATCTCGGGGGCGTCCCACGACGTGGGGATGATGTAGTTGGTGAGCCGATCGTTGCGCATGCACCCGCGCGCGTCCAGCACCACCTCTTCCGACGTTGCCCAGCCGAGCGCCTGGAGCGAGCCGCCCTCGATCTGGCCGGCCGCGAGCACCGGGTTGATGGCGCGCCCCACGTCGGTGGCCGAGATGAAGCGGCGGTAGAGCACCTCGCCGGTGTCGCGGTCGAGGTCGATGTCGACGATGGAGCACGACCACCCGTAGGTGGGGTAGGCGTCGCCCTGGTAGGTGTCGGGGTTCCACTGGACCGTGCCGTTGTCGGTGTACTGGTGCTCGGCGCGGAGCGGCGCGTCGGACCGCCGGGCGGCAAGGAGCGCGGCGAAGTCGTCGGTGTCGAGCCCGGTCTCCACCTTGAGCGCCTGACGGAGCTTGCGCGCCGCGATCTGGGTGACGCCGCCGACCACCATGGTGGTGCGGCTCGCGACGGTGGGGCCGGAGTCGGGCACGAGCGCGGTGTCGTGCGGGGTCATGTCCACGGTGTCGACGGAGATCCCGAGCTCCCCCGCGACAATCTGCGGGAAGATGGTATCGGTGCCCTGGCCGATGTCGGTGGAAGCCGTGAGCACGCGCACGCGGTCGCCGTGGAGCTCCAACGCCACCTTGCCCTTGATGTTCGCTTCGCCGTTGCCGGTGAAGCCGCACCCGTGGAACACGAGCGCGAGGCCGCGCCCGGCGACGAGGTTCGTGCCGCCGCCGGGGGCGCGCGTGGTGGGGGGGAGCGGGGCGTCGGCCGCGGCGAGGGCGCGGTCGAGCACCTCGAAGCTGCCCACGTCGTGGATCACGCCGCCCGAGGCGGTGGTGTCGCCGTCGCGGAGGAGGTTCTTGCGGCGGAGCGCGATGGGGTCGATGCGGAGGTCGCGCGCGATGCGGTCCATGTGGCGCTCGACGGCCCACATGGCCTGAGGCGCGCCGAAGCCGCGGAACGCGCCGTTCGGCGGCGTGTGCGTCGCGACGGCCACGCCGGAGATGTGCACGTTCGCACACCGGTAGGGCCCGGTGACGTGGAGCACGCCGCGGGAGAGCACCACGGGGGTGAGGGTGTTGTAGGCGCCGCCGTCGAAGATGGTGTGGGCTGTCCACGAGAGGAGCTCGCCTTCGGGCGAGACCACCGAGCGGATGTGGAAGATGGCGGGGTGCCGCTTGGTGGTGGCGCGCAGATCTTCGTCGCGACGGTACACGAGCTTCACCGGCCGGCCCGTCTTCAGCGCGAGGAGCGTGGCGTGCGCCGCCACCATCGAGGGGTAGTCCTCCTTCCCGCCGAAGCCACCGCCGGTGGCGGCCTGCACCGCGTTCACGCGGTCGTGCCCGAGCAGGGCCTTCAGCGCTTTGAGCACGTAGTACGGGCACTGCATCGACCCGATGACGGTCACCCCGCCATCTTCCCGGGGGCTGGCGAGCATGCCCTGGGGCTCGATGTAGAGCTGTTCCTGGAGGCCCAGGCGGTAGGTGCCTTCGTGCACGATGCCGGTGACCGCGCTCTCGGGCGCGCCCTTGTCGATGCGAATGCGCTTGAAGACGTTGTCGGCGCCGTAGAGCGCCACGGCGTGCCCTTCGGCGCGCTCTGGGTCGAGGTTGTACGGGAGATCCTCGTACGTCACCCGCACGTGTTTCACCGCCTCGAGCGCGCGTTCACGCGTGGGCGCGGCCACGAGCGCGATGGGCTCGGTGACGTGGCGCACGACGCCGTCGGCGAGGGCGGGCTGATCGTCGGTGATGAGCGCCACGAGGTTGCGCCCGGGGATGTCGCGCGCGGTGACGAGCGTGACGCCTTCCCAGTCGTGGGCGGGGTCGAGCGCGATGTCGAGCACGCGCGCATGGGCGCGCTCGGAGCGCACGGTGGCGCCGTAGAGGCAGCCGTCGGGGCGGAGATCGTCCACGTAGAGGGCGCGTCCGGTGACCTTGGCGGGGCCGTCGGTGCGGGGGAGGCTGGTTCCGATGCTCATGGGCAGAAGTCTAACAGGCGGGGCGTGTGACTTCGGTTGCCGTTCCGGGATGCTCCGGCGGAGATCCTCGACGTGTTCTCGGCGCCTCGGCACCCTTTCGGGGGCGCGCTGAGCTATCCTCAGTCCGATGTTGCTCCTCGCCTTCGCGTGCGCCCCCGCGCCGGAGCCGGTGACCTCGACGGTCTCCCGCGTGGACACCGATCCCTCCGCCGACACCGCCGGTGACACCGGGGGCGAAACCGCCCCGCCCGACACCGGCCCGCTCGACACCGGCCCGCCCGACACCGCCCCCCCTGACACCGGCGGCGAGCCGCTCGTGCTCTCCGAGCAATTCGACGTGATCGTCGTGGGCGCCGGTCCCGCGGGTGTCGCCGCGGCGCTCTCCGCGCGCGAGGCCGGCGCGTCGGTGCTGCTCCTCGACCGCGCGGAGGAGCCCGGCATGGGCCTCCTCACCGGCGGGCAGGCCTACGCCGCCGCGTCGCGATGGCAGCTCGAACGCGGCATCGAGGACTCCCTCGAGGCCGCCGCCGCGGACTGGGCCGACATCACCGGCGCGGACCCCGCCGCGCCGGGCGTCGCCGACTTCCTCGCCAACAGCGCCGGCACCCTCGAATGGCTCGAAGGCTACGGGCTCCGCGTCGACGCGGTCCGCGGCGAGCGCGACGCCGGGCTCGTCCCGCGCGTGCACGACCTCGACTGGTCCGCCATCGGCGATGCGCGCGGGCTCTACACCCTCTTCGACGGCGAGCTGCGCGCCGGCGTCGAGGTGACCGCGCCCGTGATGGAAGATGGCGCGGTGGTCGGGGTGGTGTGGACCGACGTGCTCACCGGCGAGGTCGGCGCGAGCGGCGCGGGCGCGGTGGTCATCGCCACCGGCGGTTTCGTCCGGGACCGCGACGAGGTCGACCGTTGGCTGCCCGAAGCCGCGGGCCGTCGCTTCGTGTTCGAGGCGAACTACCACAGCGACGGCGGCGGCCTCCCGTTCCTCGACGCCGTGGGCGCCGCGCGGCTCGCGCCGGGCCAGATCGGCGTGTACGTGCACTCCATGCAGGACCCCGACCTCGCCGAGGGCGAGAGCATCCTCGTGCTTGGCGTGGAGCACGGCATCCTCGTGGACGCCGCCGGCGAGCGGTTCGCGAACGAGACGCTCCAGCGCTCCTTCGACCTCTTCGACGCCCTCCCCGAAGGCGACATCTACGCCGTGCTCGCCGGGGCCCCCGTGGGAGGGCTCCTGTTCACGCGCCCGGCGTACAACTGGACCACGCTCGGCACCCCGGAGATGCTCTACGGGCCCAACGTCGACGCCGTTTCGGACGAGCTCTCCTACGGCGCCTCGCTCGAGGAGGTCGCCGCGGCCGGCGGCATCGACTTCGCCGGGCTCCAGGCCACGGTGGACACCTGGAACGCCACCCTCGCGGCCGGCGGCGTCGATCCCTACGGGCGAAACCTCGCGGCTGCCCTCGCGCTCGACGGCGAAACCTGGGCCGTCGTCCGCCTCACGCCCGGCCTCGCCAAGAACTTCGGCGGCGTCTCCACCGACGCCGACGCGCGCGTCCTCGACGTGGGCGCCGTCCCCATCCCCGGGCTGTACGCCGCGGGCGAGGTGGCGGGCATGGTGATCGGCGGCGGCGGCGGCGACGGCTTCTCGGGCAGCGTGGGCGCCTGCTACTGGGGCGGTCGCGTCGCCGGTGCCGAAGCCGCGGCGTTCTCTCGGAGCGGAGCGCGCTGAAGAGAGCGCTTCCCGAGGGGCCCCGGGCGACGTAGGATGTGCTCCCGCTTGGAGCGCCCGTGCCCGCCAGGAGCCGTACCCCCGCCACCGGCCTCGACGCCGCCGCCGCCGCGCGGCGCGCGCAGGGCGCGCCCACCGGCGGGCGGGACGGCGCGTTCACCAAACGCTCCCTCCAAGACTACATTCCCGAGGGCGGCCGCCCCGACTTTGTCAACGCGCGACGGCGGTCCGCGTTGAGCCTCGCGCTGGTCTTCGCGGTCGTCGGGTGCTCCGACTACGACGTCTCCTCGTCCCGCCTCGCGTCCGCCGCGGAGTCCGACGAGATCGTGCTCGCCGAGGGCGGCGCCGCCACCCTCACCGCGCACCTCACCGCCGACGCCGAGGCCATGGGCGCAAACCCCACGGGTTTCGCCGACATCACGGTGTTCGCGGTGCAGGAGAGCGGCTCGCCGCGGCTCTACGTCAGCGCCCCGTACGTCGCCGCGGACAGCGGCATCGCGCCCACCGCGTTCGTCGAGCTCTCGGTCGACGATCCTTTCCGCCGCTGCGACGACCCCGACGCCGAAGGCCTCGACATGACCGTCGCGTCCGACGGTGCGTGCACCGCCGATCTCCCTGTCACCGTGCGGGTGGAAGGCGGCTCGGTGAGCCTCCAGGTGGACATCTCGGTGCAGCTCAACTTCGGCAGCCAGGAGCCGCCGGGCACGCTCGCCGTCACGCTCGACGAGTAGGCGGGGAGCGGGCGGCGGCCTCCCGGTGGTGCGGGGGCGTCGCGAGCCGGCGGGAGGCGGCGGTGGGGCGTGGGTTGTCGGCCTCGGCGTGCGCCCCGAGCACACCCCACCCTTGACGCCGCCGACCTGACGGACGTCCGTCGGCCGCCGGACGGACGTCCGTCGGCACGCGCGCCCGCCATTGGGGAGAACGCCGCG
>CAXNIN010000167.1:0-9350 GCA_964202365.1 Myxococcota bacterium
GGGCGACGCGGGCGCCGACGCCGCCGCCGGCGTCGGCGATGGCGCCCCAGGCCGAAGCGGCCTCTTCGAAGCGCCTGCCGTCGAGCGCGGCGCGTGCCGCGGACACGGCTTCCGCTCCGGTGCCGCCCACCTCGATCTCCCCGGTTTCCACCAGCCCGTTGCCCGCGAGCGCGACACCGAAGAACAGCCGCAGCCACCACGCCAGCATCCGACCTCCGTTCCGCGCTCGTGCGCGCACCGCTTACCGGACGTTCGACCCGCGCGCATGCGCCGCGGTTCCATCCGCGCACACCGGGGGACTCAGCTCGGGTCCTCCGCGACCCGCACCACGAGCTCCTGGGCGTGCACCATGGGGTACACGCGCGCGGCGAGCACCACCCCGGCGCGGGCGGCGCGGATGTCCTCGATGGGGTCCCCGCCGAGCGGGCTGCGCACCATCCCGAGGAGCTTACCCGCCACCACGCGCTCACCCGTGTGAACCTCGGGCACGAAGAAGCCGCCCGACATCGAGCGATAGTCCTGAACGCGCTCGGTGTCGACGACGGTGACGCCGGGTTCCTGCGGGCCGATGATCCCGAGGTGCGCGAGGAGCCGCACGAGCCCGCGGGCGAGCGTCGTCGCGTCGTCCATGTCGAGCGCGAGGCCGCGGCCGCCGCGCACCTGGAGCGCCTCGCGGCCCGCGCCGCGCCATGCGCCGACGAGGCCGCCTTCGTAGCGCCCCCCGGCGCGGCGCCAGACCACGGGCAAGCGCATGGCGCGCGCGTGCTCCAGCTCCGGGCCCGAGAGCGGCACCCGCGCGTGGGGGTGCTCCCGAATCGCGGTGGAGCCGGAGTGCACGTCGATACAGAGATCGGCCTCCGTGGCGTCCATCACCGCGGCGGCGATGCGCTCCACGGCCGCCCCTTCGTGATCCCCGGGGAACGCCTCGTTGATGTCCCGGTCGTCGAAGGGCCACCGCTTCCGGGCTTCTTCCGCGCCGATGGTGTTCACGCACGGGAGCAGGTGCACCGGGCGCTTCGGCCGCATCACCCGCAGCATCTGCGCGACGAGGTTGAGCGACTGGATGCCGTTCACCTCGTTTCCGTGCAGGCCCGCGACGATGGCGACCGCGGCGGCGCCGCTCCCGCCGAACGTGAGGCGGTGGAGGTTGTACTCCCCGCGGTAGGGAGCTTCGAGGCGGAAGATTACGCTCATGCGCCCGCCACGATACGCGCCACGAGGCTGCCTGGGTACACCACTGGCTGCTCCCGGAGCGCGAGCACTCGCCCGGCGACCGGCGCCACCACGATCTCGCGCGTGTCGCCGGAGATGGGATCGACCACCTCGCCGAGGGAGTCCCCCTGGTTCGTTTCGGCCCACATCTTCCCGTACGGCAGGAACAACCCGCCACGGGTGGCCCGCACGCGGACAACGTCCGCGTCGGTCGCGACGATGGGCCGCTGGATCGCCGCCCAGTGGAATGGGAGGCCGTCTTCCGGGAGCACGCCGAGCACGACGAGGAGGTTCAGCACACCGTCGCAGAGCTCGAGGCCGACGCCGTCCGTGAGGCGGTTGCCGACGCCGCCTTCGAGACAGAGCAACCCGGGCACTTCGGACGCGAGCGTGCCCGTGCCTTCATTGTCGTCCGCGCGGCGCCACACGACGCGAACGTTGGCGCGCATCGCTCGCTCGAGCGCGAGGGGCTGGTCGTGTCGGACGTGCGCCTGCGTCTCTTCGCGAAACGCGGGGTGCGCGCCGCGCAGCTCGATGACCTGCTCGGCGCCGCGCAACGCCCCGATCAACGCGTGCGCGACGCGGTCGGGGGCGTGGCCGTCGGCGCGGCCGGGGAAACGCCGGTTGAGGTCGAGGTCGAAGGCCGGCCAGCTACGTGCGCCGTGGTGCGCCGCGAGCGGGTTGACGCAGGGGTAGACATCCACCGTGCCCGCGAGGCGATCGTGGTTGGCGCGAAGCTGCGCGCCGACGGCGTGCGCGACCCGCGTGCCTTCGGGGGTGTCGCCGCGGACGCCCGCGACAATCGCCACGTGAGGGCCCGGCCCGCCGACGAACCGGCGCCGGTGCACGCCGACCGACTCCCCGGTGGGGAGCTCGATGACACAAATCTCTTCGACGCGTTCACTCACGGTCCGTCATCATAGCACTCCGGGCGGGCAATTCCGTCCCGTCCGACGCTTCCGAGCGCGCCCCGCACCGGAACCACCGCCCTCCCCCCGTCGCGGGGACGCCGCCGAGGCGGCCGCGCGTCCGCGCGCGGCCCGGCTGCCCAACGCCTCTCCGAACGCCCTACGACACAGGTCGTTCGTCGAACATTCCGGTCTCCACCCGACCTTCCCACACCCGCGGATCGGCGAGAAGCTCGGCGAGCTCGGCCGTGTCGTGTGGAACCCCGCTCACGACGATACGCGCCAGCTCGGCGCGGGCCCGGACGAGCAGGGCGTGCCGCATCGGCCCGCTCACCACGAGGCGCGCCAGCACGGGATCGTGCGCGGGGTCGACCGCGACCCCCTCGGCGCGCACGGTCGAGGCGCCCTCGGGGAGCGTGAGCCCGTTGAGCTCGCCCGGCCCCGTGGCGCACACGGTGAGCTCGACGCCGCACCCGGCCGCGCGGATCTCCGACTGCTCCCACCCGAGCGTCTCTCCGGACGCGAGCCGCGTTTGGGCCTGGACGATATCGAGGCCGTAGATCTCCTCGTGCAGCGGAAAGCCATCGAACAACGCTGGAATCACGTCGTGCACCCACCACCGACCGTCGGCGCCGGTGAGGATCTCGACCGCCCCGATGCCCACCACGCCCAACGCGGCGACGAGCTTGGGGAGCGCTTCGGCGAGGCGCGCGCGCGTCGCGTCGTCGAGCCCGGGCGCGGGGCTCTCCCGGACGCGCACTCGACCGTCGCGCGCGATGGACCGCTCGTGGTCCCCGAGGAGGAGCACGTTGCCCCCGGAATCGCCCAGGACGCCCACCACGAGGTGTCGGGCGTGTGGAAGCAGGCGTTCGACCACGAACGGACCGGGGCCGAGGCGCTCGAGCGCGGCGTCGAGCGGCTCCGTGCCGTCGCTCCGCCAGGCGGGGCGACCGCGAACGGTGGACGCCACCCGCACGCCACCCCCGAACCGGGCGATGGCCGTGGGGATGTCCGAACGATCGACCGGGGGACTCGAGCCGAGGACAGGCAATCCGAGGTTGTGCGCGACACGACGCACCCCGAGGCGATCCGCGCAGGCCTGGAGCGCGGCGGGCGGGGACCCGATCCAGGCGAGCCCTACGTTCATCACCATGTGCGCGTGCTCCGCGCTTCGGGCGACACGCGATGAGCCCGGGTGGACCGCGTCGCACCCGCTGTCGAGAGCGGCGCTGACAATTTTGAGGCCGTCGAAGTACGGGTCCCCGTCGTCCGTCGCGATACGTGTGGCATACGCCACCTCGTCCAGCCACGTGTCGAGGGCGTCGACATCGGCGTACAACGCCACGGCTTCGAGGTCCGCGGACTCCACCCGACGCCCCACGGCGGCCCCGCTCTCCCCCCTGCACGCGACGAGTACGCGCTGGATGCTCCGCTCCATTCACTCCACCCCGGTTAGCCGCCGAGTCTACCGGCTGGCCCGCGCGCCGCATAGGGACCCCCGATGCGCGTCGTGATCCTCGGTGTGGGGCGCCTCGGGGGCTCGCTCGTGCCGCTGCTCCGGGACGCCGGCGTAGACGCTGTCCCCTGGTCGCGGGGGGCGCCCGTCCCGCCGGATGCGGACGTGTACTGGGTGACCGTGCGGGATTCGGCGGTGGCCGAGGTCGCGGCGCGCCTACCGGCGCGGGCCGTGGCGCTGCACGCCGCCGGGGCGCACGGGCCCGACCTCCTGGGTGAACGCCCGGAACGCGGGGTTCTCCATCCGCTGATGACCTTCCCCGGCCCCGCCGTGGGCCTGCCCGACCTTCGCGGGGTCGGCGCCCGCGTAGACGGAACACCCGGTGCGGTACGCCACGCCACCGCCCTCGCCGAACGCCTCGGCCTGCGGCCCTTCCGTGTCCCCGGCGACACCGCCGCTTACCACGCGGCAGCCGCGCTGGCGAGCGGGCATCTATCCGCGTTGTTCCTTGATTCTGCCCGGGTACTCGCGCGCGCCGGCGTGCCGATGGAAGACGCGCCCGCGCTGCTCTTACCCCTCGCCCTGGAGAGCCTCAAGCGGGCGGCGGAGGCCGGGGCCGCGGCCCTCACCGGTCCGGCGGCGCGCGGCGATGTCGCCACGGAGCAGCGGCACCGCGCGGTGTTGGCCGACGAAGAGGCGTCGATCTACGCCGCGCTGGCGGACCGCATCCGGCGGCTTCGCGGAGGCGCGTGACGGCGGAGGCGCGTGACGGCGGAGACGGGTGACGGCGGAGGCGCGCCCCGCGGCGGCCTCGCAGATCGAATGGGCGGACCGTCGGGAACGTCGGTGTTGCCGACATTCCCGGCGAGGCTATATTGGCAACACATGTTCTCCTGCCCTGGAGACCGCGATGCTCGACGCATTCATCATCGACCGCATCCGACAGCACCAGAATCGACCCCGCGAGTCGGCGCAGGTCCCGCTGCGCATCGAGGTTCCCGAGCGCGAGGAGCCGAGGTCCCCGCGTCGCGAGGAGAAGCCCCACGAAGACCGTGGGATCGTGACCATCGACTTCACGGTGTGACCGGCCGCCGGGCGCGTCAGCCCGGATTCAAGCCGATCGCGGCGATCATGTCGCCCGGCCGCACGAAGCGGCGCCCGAGGCGCTGAATCAGCCAACCGCTTGCGACGGCGTGCACCGGCACGCGATCGCCCGGGCGCTCGAGGGGCACGAGCTCGCCGATCACTTCGCCTTCGGCGACGGGCGCGGCGAGAGGGGCGATCGGCTCGAAGATGCCGGCGCCGGGAGAGCGCATCAGCCGGCGGTGCACGCGGACGGTGGTGCGCCGAAGCGGGCGTTCTTCCGACACGAGGCAGCCGCAGAGCGCGGCGAGGCGCAGCAGACCGGACACCCCGCGGGCGAGCAGGGGCTCGTCGAGCTCGGGGAGGTCGGACATCTCGACGGCGAGCGTGTCGATGCCGCGGGACTCGAGGGCGGCGTCGAGGCTGGCCGAGAAGGTGCGGACGCCCTCGGGCGTGTCCTCGAACACCCAGACCACGTGCGGATCGAGCGCCTCGATGTACCGGGCCTGCCGCGCCCGCCGCTCGTGCGAGAGGCCCGGCGGTTCGATCGCGAGCAGCGGGGTGCGCATCACGAAGTTGTGGAGGTTGACCGTGAGGATGGAGCCCGCCGCCGCCTCGCACACCGCCGCGGCGAGCCGCCGGGTGAGCGCGGGGCCGCCGTGACCGTCGCCCACGCGGTTCATGTCCTCGTCGTCCCAGTTGCTCCAGCGGGCGCGCTGCAACAAGGCGGGCGGGTTCGCCGCGGCGATCACACGGATACCCCCGACGAGCTCGATGTCGCGCAGCGCCGTGACGAAGCGATCGACGAGCAGGATGGGCGAGGGCTCGTCGCCGTGGATGCCGGCCACCACGGTCATCCGGATGGGGCCCGGGCCGATGTCGGCGATGGGCAGATGGATGGCCATGCCGCCGGCGTCGTGAACGGGGATGCGGGTGTAGACCGGCAACATCGGCTACCCGTTCACGCGGCGGAGGCGGAACGCGATCTCCACGCACAGCCGCACGAGGGCGTCGACGTCCGACGGCGAGGGCACGTCTCCTTCGATTCGCATGCCCCCGAGGGTGTGGACGATCGAGCCCGCTCCGGGCCGCCCGAAGAACCGGGAGACGACCTCCATGAGCGGGGCATCGGCGAGGAGCGGACGCGCCATCGCCGGAAGCTCGGCGCGCATGAACCACCCCTGCCCGCGCTCCACCTCGCGCCACGTGGACGCCGGCGGCCCGAGCGGCGCCGACAAGGCAGCCCAGGCGAGAGCCTGCCGCGCCGGCGGCACGCTGGTGACCACCACCTTGCCGTCCGGGCGGGGATCGACGTTGACCTCCACCTTCTGACCATCGCGCTGGAGGTAGATGGCCAGCCCCTCCGGCGTCTCGGACACGCCGCGGCCGAACTCGGCCGCGAAGGACCGGAGCGCGTCGCGGTACGGGGCGAACCGCTCGGCGCGGGTATGGTTGCGGACGATGTCGACGAGGAGCACGACAAGGCCCACGAACCCGACCCCGGCGAGCACCGCGGACACGACCGGGAAGAGGCGCGCCGCGGCGTCCGGCTCCAGACCGAGAGCCACGAGCCCCACCACAACGGGCCTGCCGGCCGCGGCGGCCGCGAGCATCGCGGCGGCGACAGGCAACAGGACGATCGAGCGGGGGGTGGGCATGCGCGGTGCGTGCGTTCATGCCACGCGGTCCGAACGTTGGCAAGGACGCCGTTCTTGCTTGCCACAATGGGATGGATGGACTAAGAGCGCGGGTCGTTTCCCCCTACGAGGATCTGCACCATGGCTCGCGTATGTGACCTCACCGGAAAGCGCCCGAACGTGGCGAACAAGGTGTCCCACTCGAACATCAAGACGAAGAAGCGCCAGTTCCCCAACCTCCAGATGAAGAAGATCTGGTGGGAAGAAGAGAGCCGCTTCGTGACGCTCAAGGTCTCCACCCGCGCGCTCCGCACGCTGCGGAAGAAGACGCTCGGCCAGTTCCTCGCGGACGAAGGCCTCGCGCTCGGCTAACTCGAAGGGCTCCGTTCGCACGGCGCTCACCCCCCGGCCTCGCGGAACTCCGCGGGGCCGGGGTTGTTTTTGATGCGCTTTTCGGCTATCGCCGCCACGCGCGCGCGGAGCCCCCGGCCGGCGTGAGCCGCGCCCGCGCGCGGCCGGGAATGGTCTACAACTTCACGCACACCGCGTTGTCGACCACCTGCACCGGGTACGTCGCGACCTTGGCGCCGGGCGTGGTCTTGCAGCCGCCGTCGCGAATGTCGTACTGCCAGCCGTGGTACGGGCACGTGACGATCGTGCCCTCGAGAGAGCCTTCCCCGAGCGGGCCGCCGGCGTGCGCGCAGGCGTTCGAGATCGCGTAGTAGGCGCCACCTACATTGGCCACCGCGATGGCGGTACCACCGATGATGATCTCGATGATGCGCCCGGATTCCAGCGCATCCTTGTGGAGCACCACCTCGTAGCCGTCGGGCGGGGTGACGTCTTTCGGGGCCTCCTTCGACAAGCCGAGCGCGCGCTCCGCGGGCTCGTGGCTGGCCGAGCCGACCGACGACGACGCGACCGGCGCGCTGCTCGCGCCCCCGCCTAAACCAAGCTTCTTCGCGAGGCTACGACGAACACCCTCGGGGCGGCCGAGCATGATGGTCTTTAGAAGGCCCATGGAGCGACTCCGGAACAGCGCCGGCCATAGCACGGGAACGCGCGGCGTCCCACGACGCGACCGTACCGACCACTTTCGTATATACTTCTCCCTATGAAACCTGTGAGCGACCGTCGGTCCGCCCGGCGCCGGATGCACGCCGGCCGGCTCTCCGCCGTCCTGTTGGCCAGCCTGTTCGCCTGCGCGCCGCCGCCCGTCCCCGAGTCGGAGGCAGAGCAGTCCACCGAGCCCTCCGTCCGCATCACCTGGCCGCCCCCGGAGACCCCGGTGACCGGCTGCGAGATCGTGACCGTCGAGGTCGAGAACCTCACGATGGTCGAGCCCCCCTCCTCCGACATCGTGACGGGCGAGGGGCACTACCACCTCTACCACCCGGCCGGGTATGAACGCTGCTTCAAGCCCTATTGCTTCGTGGACTTCTCGAGCGTCGAAAGCACCACGGAGCCGTTCCTCGTGGCGGTGCTCGCGGACAGCGCGCACAACGAGCTCCTCGACGCCAACGGCGACCGGTACGAGCACCGGGTGCCGATCGAGTTCGTCCCGGGCGACTGCACGGTAGAGGGGACTTCGGGTGAAGCCGAGTAGCGCCCCGCAATCGGCGAGCGGGCGCCGCTTCAGCCTCGTCCGCACCCTCGGCGAGGGCACCTTCGGCACCGTCTACCTCGCGGAGATGGAGGGCGCGGGCGGCTTCAAGCGTCGCGTCGCGCTCAAGATCCTGAACCAGACCTGGGAGCCGGGCTCCGACGCCGCGCGTCGTCTCCGCGACGAAGCACGCATCCTCGGGCACCTCGACCACCGCAACATCGTACGCGTGGACGACCTCGTGCTCCTCGACGGCCGCTGGGGCCTCGTGATGGAGTTCGTCGACGGCGCCGATATCGAGCGCGTGTACGCATGGTGCGCGCGCGCCGGCCGCCACATGCCCGCGCGGGCCCTCGCCCAGCTGGGCGCCGCCGTCGCCACCGCGCTGCAGGCCGCGTACGTCGCGCCCGGCGAGAACGGCGCGCCGCTCCACGTTGTCCACCGCGACATCAAGCCCTCGAACGTCCACCTCACCGACGGCGGCGAGGTGAAGGTGCTCGACTTCGGGGTCGCGCGCGCCGCGTTCAGCGGGCGCGAGGCCCGCACGGAGCGCGTCCGCTACGGCTCCCTCGGGTACATGGCTCCCGAGCGGCTCCTCGGCGAGCACGACACCCCGGCCGGGGACATCTACGCCCTCGGCGTGATGCTCTACGAATGCGCCACCGGCGAGCTGTTCGGCCGCGCCGAGCTCGGCATGGACAAGCAGGCCGAGCAGGTGGCGGCCGCCCGCGAGAAGCTCGTCGCCCGCGTCGGCGAAATCGCGCTGGTGCCGATCATCGAGGGGGCGCTCGGCTACGCGCCCGAAAGCAGGCCCAGCGCCGCCGAGCTCGCCGAGACCCTCCAGCTCACCGCGGACACCCTCCCCGGGGAAGACCTCGCCCGGTTCGCACGCGCGGTGATCCCGAACCTCCCGCCACCCGCCACGGACAGCGTTCGCGGCCGCATCCTCCAGGAGTTGGTCGCCCGCACCGGGGACCCCCTCGGGCGCCCCGGCGACACCTGGCCGCGCGTGAGCTCCGCGACCATCGCGGTGGACCCCCTCGAACCCGGCCCCGCGAACACCGCGCGCCGGCGCCCTGTGGCCGTGGTCGCGGGCGGCATCGCCATCTTCCTCGCGCTGCTGGTCGGCGTCTACGTTTCGGCGAACCTCGGCGAGACGGAGACGTCGCCGGTCCCCTCCCCCGCCGCGCCCGCGCCGACCCCGCCCGCGCAGCCCCCGCCCGCGCAGCCCCCGCCCGCGCAGCCCGTCCCGCTTGACCCCGCTCCCGGGCCCGCCGCCGCCCTCCCCGCGGTCGCACCCCGCCCCACCCCGGCCGCCGGGGCCCCGCGCGCCGCGCCGTCCACGCGCGTCTCTTCGCCGCCCCCGATCCCCACGGCCGACGCCGGCACCCCGCCCGCCAGCGCCGCTCCGCGCGCGGCCGATGCCGGGACCTCCCGCCTTCGCGCCGCGA
>CAXNIN010000168.1:0-9182 GCA_964202365.1 Myxococcota bacterium
GGCCTCCTGGCGCCCAATTCCGGAGGGGAGCGAGGCCGGGCTCGCCCCCCGCTGCTGGACGCGGGCGCTCGCACACGCGCCTCCCGACGCGACCCGTCGCCGGCCCCCCGCCGCGAGCGGGGCGTACGGGGTTCTTGCGGCGGGCTCAAGGTTGGGGAAGAGGTTCAGACGTATTTCCACGAGAATGCGATCCGGCGAGATCTCGGTCTCCCCGAGCGCGCGGGCACGCATGAAGTTCCGCAGCCGAACCCCGACGCATCTCGGTTGGAAGTGACGTACGACGAGTGGCGCCAGATGCACGCTGACCAGGACTTCAGATGACCTTTCCCTCGCTCGTCCTCGTCGCCGCCCTCGTCGCAGGCTGTGCCGGACACACCGCCGACCGCTCTCGACACCCAGCAGCGCAGTCGCCGGTTGGCATAGGGTTCGTGCTACCCTCCGTGCCAGCGGATGCGCGCGGAATCTCGCTCGAGTGCGAATTACAGGTCGTGGCCCCTGCCTCGATTGTCGCCAAGCTCATCATCCACAATGAGGGGTCCGGGTCGATCGCTACGCTTGCGCGGGGGATGGCAATGCCGGCGGTGGTTGCGACCGAGCAGCCTAGTGCGCGGTGGTTCCGATACGGGGACTTCACCCATTGGGAGGGCCCCCCCATCCTCACGGAACGTGAGATCCTCGTTATCCCGACCGGCGGCACCGAGGTCGTGTGGATGCCGATGCAGGTTGAGGACTCGGATGGGACGCCCCGAACGCTGTATGGAGCCGCTGACTTGTCCAAGCCGATGCCGACGGGTTGTTTGCTACCGTACTGGCTCTGGGACGGAGTTCCGTTCCAAAGGCGATCGCCCGACGGGATGGTCGGATCGGGAACGATCTTGTTCCACGCATTCGTTCAATCATGAACTGTCCTCGCTCGTCAACCCGACAACGGGGCGGGTCCTCCGCTTCGCCGGGGCACCAACTAGCGATCGGAGCGACGTCCATGGTTTCCACCGTTCCACACTTGGGATCTCCGCGTTGAACGACCCGAAGCCGCCCGCGCGCCCGTCTGGTGGCCCGTCCTCTTCGGACCGGCCTGCGGCGGTGTCGCGTCCGTCGGCGGTGCCTGGCCGGGTGGACGCGCCGGGGAAGACGAAGGACCTCTTGCAGGCGGCGCCGCGGATCGAGGCGCCGAAAGGGGGCGGGGCGATCTCGGGGCTCGGGGAGAAGTTCCAGGCGAATCCGGTGACGGGGTCGGCGTCGCTGGAGGTCCCACTGCCGTTCCCTCCGGGGCGGGGCGGGCTGACGCCGTCGCTGTCGCTGAGCTACGACTCGGGCGCGGGGAACGGCGTGTTCGGGCTCGGCTGGTCGCTGTCGCTGCCGGCGATCCGCCGCAAGACCGACAAGCAGCTCCCGCGCTACCGCGACGCGAGCACGGCGCCCGACACCTTCGTCCTGTCGGGTTTCGAAGACCTCGTGCCGGTGGGCTCGGCGAGTGCGGTCATCGAGTCCTCGGTGACCTACAGCGTGCAGCGCTACCAGCCGCGCATCGAGGGGGGCTTCGCGCTGATCCAGCGGTGGACGGACGCCTCGACCGGGGCAGTCCACTGGCGGACGCGGAGCGCGCAGAACGTGCTGCGCCGTTACGGCTCGACCTCCGCTTCGCAGACCCGGGACCCCGCGGACGCCACGCGGATCTTCGCCTGGTACGTGGACTGGGAGGAGGACGAGCTCGGGAACGTGATCCGCTACGTCTACGACGTGGCTTCGGGGGCGTCCCCGACGAGTGGGCTCGCGGAGACGGGCCGCGCGTCGACGTACACGTACCTCAAGCGGGTCCAGTACGGGAACAAGACGCCCGGCACGCTCGACGACGGCTGGTACTTCGAGGTCGTGTTCGACTACGGCGAGCACGACGACGACGCGCTCGCGCCCCACGTCGACCCGGCTGTCCGGTCCGACCCGTTCTCGACCCACAAGCCCGGCTTCGACCTCCGCTGCTTCCGGCTCTGCGCGCGGGTTCTGGTGTTCCACCGCCTCGCCACCGACGCGACGGATGGGCTCGACGCAGCCGCGTCGCTGGTCAGGAGCCTCGACGTCACCTACACGCCGAACCCGGTCGCGACGACGCTCCAGTCGGTGACGCTCACTGGCTACGGGGCGGAGGGCACGCCGGCGTCGATGCCGTCCCTCGACTTCAGCTACGTCGCCGCGAGCCCAGCGAGCGCCCCCGAGTTCCTGACGGGCATCGACGACCTCCCGCAGGGGATCGACTTCTCGCGCGCGCAGTGGGTCGATCTCGACGGCGAGGGCCTCCAGGGGTTGCTCACCGAGGACGGTGCCGGCTGGTGGTACAAGCGGAACGAGGGATCCGGGCGGCTCGGCGCATGGCGCCGGCTCCCGACCCGGCCGGGGCCGGCGCTCGCGGCGACCCAGCTCTCCGACCTCGACGGGGACGGCCGGCTCGAGGTGTTCCAGCGCGGCCCGCCCCACGCGGGGAGCTGGTCGCGCACGGCCGACGGCGGCTGGGATCGGTTCCGGCCCTTCGCGGGCATCCCCCATGTGGCGGAGACCCCGGCCACCACGCGCTCGCTGGATGTGGACGGGGACGGTCGCGCGGACCTGCTCTTCGCGGATGCCCAGGGCCTCCTGGTGTTCCGCTCCGACGGCGTGCGGGGCTGGAAGGCGCCCGAGCGCGTACGTCGCGCCGCGGACGAGGCCGACGGGCCGGTGCTCCTGTTCGCCAACGCGAAGGAGTCGCTCTTCCTGGCCGACATGGACGGGGACGGGCTCGTGGACCTCGTGCGTGTCCGGCACGCGAGCGTCTGCTACTGGCCGAACCTCGGGTACGGACGCTTCGGCGCGCGCGTGCAGATGGCCAACGCGCCCTTCCTCGACCGCGCCGAGCGCTTCGATCCGAAGCGGGTGCGACTGGCGGACGTGGACGGCGCGGGGCCCGCGGATCTGATCTACGTCGGCCCGGACCGCGTCCGCTGGTGGTCGAACCAGTCGGGGAACGGGTTCTCGACGACGGCGAACGTGCCGAACCTGCCCGGCGTCGCCGACCCGATCACCGTGACCGTCGCGGACCTGCGCGGGGACGGCACCGCCTGCCTGGTCTGGGCCTCGCCGCTCGGGCGGGACCGCCACACGCCGCTCCGCTACCTCCGGCTGATGTCGGCCGGGAAGCCCTACCTGCTCGCGTCGGTGACGAACAACCTGGGGCTGACGACCACGCTCCAGTACACGCCGTCGACGAGCTTCTACCTCGCGGATCGACGCGCGGGCACGCCCTGGGCGACCCGGCTCCCGTTCCCCGTCCAGTGCCTCACCCAGGTCACGCGGGCGGACGCGGTCACCGGGCTCACCACGGTCACGACCTACGCCTACCACCACGGCTACTTCGACGGCGTGGAGCGCGAGTTCCGCGGGTTCGGCAAGGTCGAGCAGTGGGACGCCGAGAGCTTCCCGAAGGACGGGAGCACGACGAGTTTGCCGCCGGTCCGCACCGTCACGTGGTTCCACACCGGCGCCTGGGAGGCGGAGAGCCGGCTCCTCGCCGCCTATGCGACCGAGTACTTCGCGGGCGATTCCGCCGCGTTCTCCCCGGCGGAGATGACCTTCGGCATCAACATCGCGCTCGCGGGCGGCGGGACGATGCTGCGCGAGGCGCACCGGGCGCTGAAGGGCAAGCCGCTCCGGGTCGAGGTCTACGCCGAGGACGGGCTCCTCCCCACCTCCAGCTACCCGTACACGGTCACGATGTCGTCCTACGGCGTCAGCACGGTCCGGATGCGGAGCGGGGACACGCCGGGCGTGTTCCTCGTCTACCCGACCGAGACGCTCACCTACCACTACGAGCGGAACCAGGCCGACCCGCGGATCGAGCAGCAGATCACGCTCGCGGTCGACAGCTACGGCGTCGTGACGCGCGCCGCCTCGGTGCAGTACCCGCGGCGGCCCCCGAGCACCGGGACGCACGACGACGAGCAGACGCGGGGGCACTGCCGGATCACCCGCACCGAGGTCATCCACGACACCTCGGGCACCTCCCAGTGGCACGTCGGGCTCCCGTACCGCACGCGCACGTGGCAGCTCCAGCCGGAGGCGACGGCCAGCACCTCGACCTTCTACGCCGACAAGCTGACGGCGGCCGACATCGCCCCGCTCGTCGCGCTCCCCGTCGTCACCGGTTCCGGCACGGCGACGACGCCGGTGCTCGCGTGGGACGACGCGGAGCCCACCGACCGCGCCTGGCTAAAGAAGCTCGCCGACACGGTCACCACGTACGACGACGGGGGGAGCGAGCTGCCGGCGGGGACGGTCGGCGCACGCGCGCTGGTCCACCAGAAGTACCAGCTCGTCTACACGCCGACCCAGCAGGCGGCGCTCGACGCGCTCCGCTCCGCGGCCCCGCTCTCGCTCTCCGCGACGCTGCTGGACGAGGGCTATTCGGCGCTTACCTCCCCGGCCTTCACGGGGATCACCGACGTGGACGGCACCTGGGCGCGGTCGGGGACGCAGGCCCGCGACGCGGGCCACTTCTACGTCCCGACCACGTTCACCGACCCGTGGGGCAACGAGACGACCGTCGCATGGCACGGCTCGTACCTCTTCCCCGCGAGCGTCACCGACGCGCTCGACAACGTCGTGGCCGCCACCTACGACCTCCGCGCGCTGGCCCCGTCCCAGGCCACCGACCCCAACGGGAACCTCGCGCTCGCCGCCTACGACGCCCTCGGGCGGGTGACTGCGCTCGCGCTCCAGTCGAAGGCCGTCGACAGCCACGGCACCCCGCTGACGATCGAGGGCGACACCCTCGCGGACCCGACGCAGTCCTTCGAATACCACCCCGAGGCCTCGCCGCCGTACACATTCGCACGAGCCCGGGAGACGCACGGCGACGCCGGTACCCGATGGATCGAGACGACGGCGTACAGCGACGGCACGGGCCACGTCGTGCAGGCGAAGGTCACCGCCGCGCCCGACGAGGCGACGCCGACCACCCCCCGCTGGATCGGGACCGGTCGGGTGGTGCTCAACAACAAGGGCCTGCCGATCAAGCAGTACGAGCCCTTCTTCGCCAACACCGCCGACTTCGAGACCGAGGCCGGGTTCGCGGGCGTCACGCCCATCCTCACCTACGACCCGATCGGCCGGCCCGTCCAGGTGGACCTCCCGAACAAGACGATCCGTCGGGTTGAATTCGACCCCTGGCAACAGGTCACCTGGGACGAGAACGACCTCGTCGCCGAGGCGGTCGCCAACGGCGCCGACACGGACCTCACCGACGCCGTCCCGACCTCGCACGCGGACACGCCGACCACGGTGTCGCTCGATGTGCAGGGGCGGGTCTACAAGACCGAGGAGTACACCGACGCGGCGCTGGCGCAGCTCGTCACGCGGCTCACGCTCGACGCCGTCGGCAACCCCACCGTCGTGACGGACGCCCGCGGGATCGCGGTCCGCACCCAGACCTTCGACATGGTCGGGAGGCCCATCGCCGAGGAGAGCTCGGACGGCGGGGACACGACCGCGATCCTCGACGCCGCCGGGCAACCCCGGTTCCTGTTCAAGTCGGGGGACCTCGGGATCGAGACCGAGTCCGACGCGTTGCGACGGACGGTCCGCACGTGGGAGTGGAACACCGCGACCGGCGACAAGTGGCTCCGCGAGCGGCTCGTCTACGGCGAAGCGCTGAAGGACGGGACGACCTACGAGCCTGCGGACGACGACCTGCGGGGCCGGGTCGTCCGGAGCTTCGAGACCGCCGGCTCGATGGTCCCGACATACGACTGGAAGGGCAACCCGACGAGCGAGACCTGGTGCCTCCTCGCCGACATCGACACCGACGTCGACTGGTCGGGCGCCGACTCCGCCTACCCCCTGACCGGCCCGGACGACGCCACCCTCGTCGCCGCGCTGGACGCCGCCGCGGGCTCCAGCGGGGTCGGCGAGTCCACCACGGCGGCGACGACACGCACCTTCGACGCGCTCAACCGCGTCGTCACCGAGGCGACCCCCGACACCAGCGTCACGACGAACACCTACGACGCCGGCGGCAAGCTCACGTCCATCGGCGTGGACATCCGCGGGTCCGGCACGGTCACGGCCTTCGTCGATGCGATCCTCTACAACGCGCGCGGCCAGCGCACGCGGATCGACTACGGGAACGGCGTCTCCGCGGCCTACGCCTACGACCCCGACACGTTCCGCCTCACGCGCGTGCACGCCACGAACGGCTCCACGAACGTTCAGGACCTGAACTTCGCCTACGACCCGGTCGGCAACATCGTCGCGATCACCGACGCCGCCGACTCCACCGTGTTCTTCGACAACGCCGCGGTCACGCCGAACCGGACCTTCACCTACGACGCGATGTACCGCCTCGTCGAGGCCACCGGTCGGGAGAAGAACCCGAACCCCGTCCCGAGCTGGATCGATCCGTCGTATGGGCCGGTGGCCGCCGCCAACGCCATCGCGGTCTACACCCAGACCTTCGCGTACGACGAGGTCGGGAACATCCTCGAGATCGAGCACGACGGCATCGACGACTGGTCGCGGGCCTACACCTACGCGACCGACTCGAACCGCCTGGACTCGACCGACGAGACCACGACGTCCGGGACGGTGACGTCCAGCTACGAGCACGACGATCGGGGCAACATGACCCGGATGCCGCACCTGGGGACGGGGACGAACATCGTGCCCGACTTCCGGGATCTCGTCCGGACCGTCGTGCTCGCCGGGACCGCCGGCTCGCTGCGGATGTTCTACGACCGGAGCGGCAAACGCGTTCGCAAAGTGAAGTTCACCGGGACGACGCTCCTGGAGGACCGCCGCTACTTCGGGCGATGGGAGACGTGGTCCGACGGCACCGACACCATCGACACGCTGCACGTCATGGACGGCGAGAGCCGCGTCGCGATGGTCGAGACGCAGGCAGGGACCACGGTACTTCGGTTCCAGCTCGGGGATCACCTCGGGACGGCGCAGTGGGAGCTGGACGGCTCCGGGAATGTGCTGTCCTACGAGGAGTATCACCCCTGCGGCTCGACCGCGTGGTGGGCGCATTCCACCTCCGTGAGCTTGAAGCGCTACAAGTACACCGGGATGGAGCGCGATGAGGAGACCGGGTTCCAGTGCCACGGGGTGCGGTACTACGCGCCCTGGCTGGGGAGGTGGACCAGCGCGGATCCGATCGGGTTGGGGGATGGGGTCAACAGGTATGCGTATTGCCATGGGGGCCCGGTGGGTGGGGTGGACCCGAGCGGATTAGCTGATGGCGGTCGTGCCGGGACGCCGCCGCCGGACATGGCCGCTCCGGATCCCGGAGCACCGTTTTCCGGCACCGCGGTTACTGGTCAGCTGCCACCTGTGTTGGGACCAATCGACCTCGCCAAGGCCGCGAGTGGCAACCCACGATACAGCAACCCCGTGGCAGCGGATCCCGTCGGCTATGCGTCTTCGGTGACCCCCGATCAACGCGCCGCTCAAGCGACGAAGCTGTTCCAACAACCGATCACTTCGGTCGATCCGTTGCGATACGGCGGCAACGTTCCGACCCGCGCAGAATACATCAAGCAAGTCGCGGCCACCAATAAGCTTGACCCGGCAGTACTGGCCGGGTTCATCTTGTCCGAGCAGCGGGACCAGAGTCTTTTGGAGGACTCTGCCGACTCCATGTCCGCCGCCATCGGGCGTGACGCCTCTGTGGGGATCGCCCAAGTCAACATCAGCACAGCCGACGCAAACAACCTGCTGCCGGCGTGGGTGCCCACTGGGATGTCAACCGGGAAGGCGCTTGTCTTCGATGACGTCTCGATCTCGGCGGCAGGGACGTACCTTCGTCAAGTAGCCGATGCGGGCAGCAAGATGGATGCTTCTCTCGGAGACGTGGCATCGATGGCGTCCGAAAAATTCGCCCGCGAAAATCTGTTCGCGGGCTCGGATCCCGCTACCACCGAGGCCAGTGTGCAAGCGTTCAACGGGCTCATGGGGAGCTTCGACCTCTCTGGGCTCTCCGGTTCCTCGTGGTCGAACGGGCAAGTGTCGATGGCCGCGTCGGAATACACGAGCAAGCCCTGGGATGGGAAGTTCTTCCCCGCGTGGGGAACCTTCGTGGTGATGGGGGTGGAAGATGTCCGGCGTTCGGGGGTCCTCCGATGATCGGCTACCTGCTCTTCGGCACCGCGGCGTGTAGCGGCGCTCAATGCGACGGTGACCACGGGCTCGAGCTTTCACCCGGCTGGTCGACGAGCACCTGTCCGGCCGCGCAGAGTCGCGAATTCGGTGGCGCTCATTTTGTGGAATGGCAACCTGACGGCGCACGTTCGGTGTCCTGTGAATTCCGGCCGTCGACTGCGCTAGTGCCGGTCAACACCGATGTCGAGTTTCGCCCCGATGTCGGCGGTATGGGTACCGTCGCGTGGGCTGCAGAGGGCACGGTTGCCGATGCCGGCTCTGCGCTCTCGTACCGCTGTACTGTTGAGCTCCGAGCTGGAGGGCTCCAGATCAGTGAGTTGACGGCGGCACCTCTCAAGGCGACGGCGCGGAGCTGGATAGCGGGCGCGCGGAGGAGCGTCCCGTGAGGCGATCCCCAGATACTTCGGCAATCCATTCCGGAGAACGCCAAGTTCAACTAAGCAAGTTTGGAGGGGGAGCTTGCTGACAAGCCTCAACTTCCTGCTCCTGACGATCGAGCGTCGTCCACGTCGTTGGCGAAAATGTGATGAAGCGGACCCCCGCTCGGCCTGGTGGATCGACCGCGTGCTCCCCCACGTCGCGACGCGGCAGTGGGTGGTGACGGTGCCGTGGAAGCGCCGTTGGCTGCTCGCGCGGCGCCCCGAGCTGGCGAGCGGCGTCCACACCGTGGCGCTCCGAACCATCGAGCGGTGGTATGCCGCGGCGGGCGGCGCCCCGAAGACCGGCCGAACCGGCTCGGTCACCGCGACCCAACGCTTCGGCTCCGCGCTCAACTTGAACCTCCACTTCCACTGCATCTTCCTCGATGGCGTCTACACCCGCGGTGCCGACGACCGCCTCTCCTTCCGACGCGTGGTGCCGCACACCGAGGACATCGAGCGCCTCGTCGTCCGCATCGCGGAGGCGTGCGAGGCGTGGCTGACTCGCCAGGGCTTCGGCGCCGAGGACGAGGGAGACGCCGAGGAGGGCGACGACGCCCAAGCCGTGATCCAGCAGGC
>CAXNIN010000169.1:0-9139 GCA_964202365.1 Myxococcota bacterium
GGCGCAGCTCGGTCTCCTCCCGCGCGACGACGCGGGCGATCTGCTCCTGGGTGGCGCCCACGAGCCGCACGATGGCGTCGTCGACGTGCCGAACCCCGCCTTCGGTGATGGCGCCCATCCCGAGCTCGGGGTGCATCGGCGCGCCCAACTTTCGCGCCAGGAACACCTCCAGGGGCGCGTCCAGCGACCGCGCCACCGGGTACGCCACCGGCACCCCGCCGCGCGGCAGCGCGAGCACGACGATGTCTTGCCCTCGCAAGTGCTCCAAGGCCACCGCGAGCTGGCGTCCCGCCTCCTCACGGTCGCGGAACACCTTGTCTTCACCCGCCATCGCCCCCCTCCCCGCGCGTGCGCGCTCCCAGAAGCGTTCGCACCCCGTGGAGCGGCGGCAGCCGCGGGCTCTACGCGACGGGCTCCTCGAGGGGTGCCAAGAGCCGCATCCGGCCCTCTCCGACCCCCGCCCGCGTCCCGAGGGCCCTGCACCGCTCCGCGAGCCGATGAAGCCAGCGCTCGCGCTCCAACCCCTCCGAGGGCTCGGCGCGCCCGCCGCGGATGCGGGTGGGACGCACGTCCACCGCGTCGATGGCGCCCGGCCGCGCCCGCACCAGGAAGACGCCCGCGAGGTCGTTGCGCAGCGCGGGGTCCACCCCGGACTAGTCGAGCAGGCTCCCCGTGTCGTAGAGGACCGGCCGGCCCCGGAACCACTCCACGCCCTGCGTCACGCGCGCGCCGTGGCCCCACACCACGTCGGCGCCGGCCTCGACGAGCGCCCGGGCGAACACCCGTAGCGCGGGCGAGGGACCGTCCTGGAACGGCTGCCCCGCGTGCAGGCTCACGATCAGGAGGTCGGCTTCTCCGCGCTCGGCGGCCACCGCCACGCACGCGCGCGCCCTCCCCGGCGTGTCGAGCGGAACGTACCGGATACCGGGCGTCGTCGGCCCCGCCGCCCACGCCGCGGGGTGGGTCGCGAACGTCAACACGGACAACCGCCAGCCGCTCCGCAGGAGGCGCACGGGGCGCTCCGCGGCCGCGAGGTCGGCTCCCGCGCCGCCGTGCCCGACGCCGGCCGCGTCGAGCGCCGCGAGGGTCTCCACGAGGCCCCCCGTCCCCCTGTCGAGCGCGTGGTCGTTCGCGACGCTCACTGCCTCGAACCCCGCGCGACGAATGACCTCCACGCCGCTCGGGTGCGCGCCCGGCGCCCCGGCTAGATCGCACAGCCGCGCGTCGGCCTCGCGCAAGAGCGGCGCCACCGCCCCGAGGGGGTGGTCGATCCCGAACACGTCGACGCCCCGCGTCACGCCCGCGTCGAGCACCACTTCCCCGCACAGCCCGATTGTCAGCCCGCGCGTTGTCTGGGTCTCCATGGGTGCCTCCCCCACGGAGATGCGCACCGGAGCCCGGCCGTCACTCCGCCCGGCGCGACCGGCGGTCGCCGGGGTCCACCAGGGGGCCGCCGGCCTTCGCATAGGCCACGGCCGCGTCGTAGTCCGTCATTCCGAGGCTCTGAAGGTTCTTCGGGGCCACGCCGAGGTGCTTCTCCCACTGCTCCGCGACGTACGAGTTCGTCGCGACGGTGTAGGTGCGCTCGCGGTCGAGCGGGCTCGCGCCCACCGCCACGTCGACAATCTCGGGCGCCCCGTTCCGCACGCGCCATGTCCACGTGACGCCGGAGACCGGGAGGAAGCCGCGCTTGCGGTCGCTCTCCGCGATGACGTTCTTCAGCACAACGTTCTGCAGGTCCGACCCGAGGATCTCGAATGTCTGAAGCTCGTTGCCGAACGGGAACACGTTGAAGAGCGTGCCGCGCGTCACGACGCCCGGCGGGATGTCCGCGCGGATGCCACCGCTGTTGTACATCCCCACGTCGGTTCCGGCCGCGGTGCGGAGGGCGTCCGTGATCCACCGGCCGAGCGGGCTCTCGCCGTTGTAGTCGCGGCCGAGGAGCGCGGGGGCCTCGGCCAGCACCTCGCCGAACACGGCCTCGAGCTCGCCCTGGTAGCGCTCGGTGACCTCCACCACCTCCGGCGAAGGCTCGCCCGGCGCGGACTCCGCGCGCAGCTCGCGCAGCTCGTACCGCAGCTCGGCGATGCGATCGTCGGTCACGACGAGGTCCACCACGCCGAGCGTCCGGCAGTAGCTTCCCGCCTGCACGATCCACGTTTCGCCGACCCGCGAGGCGTCGTAGAGGCGCGTGTGGGAGTGGCCGCCCACGATGAGGTCGATGCCGGGCACGGCGCGCGCGAGCCGCTCGTCGGAGTCGAGCCCGATGTGGGAGAGCACGACGATGAGGTCGGTGACGGGGTCGAGGCGCGCCACCTCGGCGCGCACGGTGTCCTCGACGTCCAGCAGCGCGAGGCGCGGGAAGTCCTCCTTGCGCATCAGGCCCTTCAGGCCCTCGGTGGTGGCGCCGATCACGCCCACCTTGAGCCCGCCGCGCTCGAACACGTGGCTGAACTGCTGGCCCGGCAGGAGCGGCGCGACGCCGTCGGGGGCGCGGAGGTTGGCCGAGAGGGTGACCATCGGCGACCCCTCGGCGTAGGCGATGAGGTTGTCGAGCCCCTTGTCGAACTCGTGGTTTCCGACCACCCAGGCGTCGTAGTCCAGCAGGTCGAAGAAGCGGTGCATCGCGCCGCCCTTGCTGCCGTCGACCACGAGGTCGGAGAGCGGCGTACCCGTGAGCTGGTCGCCGCCGTCGAGGAGGAGCACGCCCTTGCGCGGGCGCGTCGCCCGGAGGTGGTCGACCTCGGCGTCCAGCCGGACGAACCCGCCGAGCGGCGGCCGCCCGTCGAGCCACTCGGCGGACTCGGGCAGGAAGTGCCCGTGGAGGTCGTTCGTGTGCAGGATCGTAAGGGTTCCGGGTACTTCCGGCAGGCCGGGCTCCGCCACCTTCGCGGCGCACCCGAGCAGCCCGACCAGCCCGAGGGAGACGACCCAGAAGGCGCGCATCAGCCGCGCGCCCCCTTCACGGCGTTGATGAGCGGGAACACGTCGTCGTGGTCGATGACACCCTTCTTGTGGTAGACGACCGCGCCGTCGGGCGCGATGACGACCGTCTGCGGGATCTGCTCGAAGTCGAGCCCCAAGGTGGAGAAGAGCTCCTGCGGCGTGCCGGTGAAGAGCACGCTCGCGTAGCCGACGCCCGCGCTGTCGGCGAAGCGGGCGACCTTCTTGGCCACGGTCGCGGGCTTTCCGGGGTGGTCGAAGAGGTCCCAGCTCACGCCGAGGAACTCCCCGAGGTCGGCGACGCCGGCGGCGGCGCGCACGAGGCGCGGGAGCTCGTCGACGCAGGGGTCGCACCAGGTGGCCCAGTGGTTGATGACGAGGGGCTTGCCCGACGGCGTGAGCGCCGCGAGGAGGCCGTTGATGTCGACCGGGATGCACCCTTCCTTGGGGCGGGTGAAGCCGACCGTCGCCTTCGGGGCCGAGGCGGGCGCGGGCGTTGAAGCCGGAGCGGCCGTCGGAGCGGGTGCGGGGGCCGGAGCCGCCGCGACGGGCGCGACGGGGGCGGCGGCCGGAGCCGTCGGCGCCTTCGCGAGAGGCGCGGGCGCGACGGGGGCGGCGGCCGCGGCCGCACGCGTTGCGGGCAGAGGGCCCGTCGACGGCCGCTCGCCCGCCTTCTCGAACAGATCGTTCTTCTCGACGACCCCCGCCAGCCGCTTCGCCACCCGCTTCGCAAGGTCCCGGAGCTGTCCCATTTCGCCTCTCTCGCGCGCGTTCGCCCGCTTGTCGCGGCCCCTAACGCGGCGGCGGAGCGTCGCCCCTCGGCGGAACAGGGCTGGGCGAAGGGATCGGCGACGGACCAACGGCGTCGGTGGCCGCGCGGGCCTCGCCCCAGGTCTTCCACGCCTCGCCGTCCCACCGGTACACCAGCGGCGACACGGGATCCGGCAGGGTGTCGTACATGCGCCGCACCCCCACCGCGACGATCTTGTCGAACACGACATCGCCCGGCACCCACGCCACCAGCACGCCCCGCGCCGGCGCCGCCGCGACGAAGCCCGCGCCGAGCTTCGTCGTCAAGGCGTCGGGATGCAGGAACGCAGCGTGGTCACGGCCGTCGCCCTCCGCGCGCATCCAGTACGGCTTTGCGAACCCCTCCACCGCCACCGGCTCGAGCTTGGCGAGGGCCTCGCGCGGCGATCCGCGGGCGTCGCTCTCGAGCTGCGCCGCCGATCGGCCGTCGGCGCGGGTGAACCACGCGCGCGTCCCGCCGTCCATGCGGGTGAAGCAGAGCGAGGCGGCTTCGGCGAACGGGCGGCACACGAGCTCCGCGCCGGCGCCGGTGCGCCCTTCGGCGCTCGCGAACGCGCGATAGCCCTCCTCGACGCCGGCGGACGCGAGCCCGGGATCCACCCGGGGCGCGGCGAGCGCGGCCACGACGAGCCAGAACACTCGCTACTCCGAGACCGAATGCCCGTGCACGAGGCTCACGGAGGTGTCGTGCAGGCGGTCGGGCGCCTGCTTGTCGGCCAGGGCCTCCGAGAGCTGCTGCGCCGTGTTGCGGGCCCGCACGCACAGCACCTTCGCCATCTCGTAGATGAGCTTGTACGCGGCGAGGTTGTCCGCATGCAGGAGGTGCTCGAACTCCTTGCGGGGGAAGCGGAACACCGTCACGTCGCCGCGGGCGACGACGGAGGCGGAGCGCGGCGAGTGATCGAGGATGGCCATCTCGCCGAAACACGCGCGCGGCGGCAGCGAGGCCACCTTGCGGTTCGGGAGGAACTCCTCGCTCTTGAACACGTCGGCCACGCCTTCGTAGATGACGTACCAGGCGTCGCCGGGATCCCCCTCGCGAAACACCGCGTGGCCGTCGCGCACCCGCTGCACCTGCATGATGTGCACGATCTGCGAGAGCTGCGCCGCGTCGAGATCCCCGAACATCGGGGCTTCGAGGAGGAAGTTGATGATCTGCTCGAGGGTGATCGACGGGTGCGGCATGTCGTGCTCGGGGAGGCAGTGCAACTTACCACGAGTTGAAGTCCGAGCCGTCTCCCGCTACCTTCGCCCCCATGAGCCTGCGAACCCGCCTCAAAGATTCCGTGCAGAAGGTCCTGAACAAGTTCTCGGGCGAATATTCGGCCGCGGAGACCGAGATTCGCGCGCCGTCGCCGGACGAGGTCTCGACCGCCACGCCGGGCGCCGAAGTGAAGGTCACGCGCGCGCGCCTCAAGCGCCCGCCCGGCACGCCGGAAAGCTGACGGCGCTTCGCGGGCCCCGAGGCTCGACGCGCCGACCGTCGACTAGACGTGCGCCACGAGCCAGAGGCACACCGACTCCTCGGGGTGCACGGGCACGGGCTCTTCGGGCACATCCCAGCCTTCGGAGCCGTACACGTTCACCTGGCGGAACCCCGCCGCCTTGAAGAGCGACACCAGCTCGACGGGCGTCCAGCACCGCAGCGACTGCGGCGGCAGCTCCTGCCGCCCGCCGGGCACGAACGCCACCACGCGGTCCTCGAGCCGGCCCCGGAGCGCGTCGAAGCGGTACGTGCGGACAATATCGACGTCGTCGCCGATTGCGCCGGGCGGGTGGTGGCGCGTGACGTTGTGGTGCGCCCAGTAGTACGGGTTGAGCACCTCGCACACCACCCGCCCGTCGGCGCGGAGCTGGTCCATGATGGACGTGAGCGTGCGGAGGTGGTCCGCGTCGTCGTCGAACACGCCGAACGCGTGATCCAGGAGGATCGCGGCGTCGAACGGGCCGCCCGACGGCAACCAGCGCATGTCGCCCGGCATCCACACCGGGCCCTTCCGGCCGGCGTTTCGCGCGTCCCACGCCTCGCGCGCGAGGCGCAGGAGCCGGGGCGAGAGATCGACCCCGGTCACGTCGTAGCCGCGCTCCTGGAGGAGGATGGCGTGCCGCCCGGCGCCGCAGCCCACGTCGAGCACCCGGTCCCCTTCTCCCAAGCCGAGCAGCCGCTCCACGAAGTCGACCTGCGCCTCCGCCTGGGCGTCCACCGCGCCCGCGAACGCGGGGTCAACGCGCGCCATCGCCTCGTACCGGAGCGCCCACCAGGGCGCTTCTACCGCGTTTCTGGACATCGGGAAGAGCTAACCGGAATCCACCGCCCCGGAGCCTCGCCGCGGATAGACGCCCCGCTGGAGGCCCCGATGCTGCTCGAATCCCAGCTCAACGACCGCACCATGCTCGTGATCGACGCCGAGAGCGTCGGCGGGCTCGACAAGGGCGCCAGCTCGCTCTCCGGCCACCCCGACAAGATCGTCCCGCGCGCCATCGAGATCATCCAGGCCGTCGCCAGCCAGCTCGGCGCCGCGCAGGCCGACAACGGGGCGTCGTCCATGGAGATCCGCTTCGCGGTGCGGGTGGACTCCAACAGCTGCGTGTCGATCGCCCGGTCGGCCACCGAGGGCCAATTCCAGGTGCTCATGCGGTGGTCGAAGGACTGAAGCGCGCCTCCGACCTCCCGCGTCGGCCGATCCGTTCGGGCGGTCAGCCGCCGATCGCCGCGGCCCGGCGCAGGTCGGCGATCGCCTCGCCGAGAGGGGGCTCGGCGCCCGGTCGCCACACGCCGTACCGGATGCGAACGCGCGCGAACGGCCACGGCACGAGGAAACGATCCCAGCTCCGCGCGCGCCAACCCGCCGCGTGCACCACACCGAACACGACCGGGAGGCCCGCACGGCGCGCCAGGGCCTCGGCCCCCGGGTGCACCGTCCCCTCGGGCCCGCGCGGGCCGTCCACCGCGATGGCGGGCCGCCCGCCCTCCCGGAGCGCGCGTTCGGCCGCCCGGAGCGCCTCCAGGCCCCCGCGCGAGGTCGAACCGCGAATCACGGCGTAGCCGAGGCGCACGAGCACGGCGGCGACGCGGTCTCCGTCCTTCGAGCGGCTCGCGAGCCCAACGAGCCCCGTCCCGCGGTGGAGCGCCACCATCGGGAGCTGGTCGCCATGCAGGAACGCCACGACGCACGGGCCGGGCACCGGCCACGGCGGGCGGTCCACGCGCCACGAGCGCGCCAGGAGGCGAACGAGCAGCGCGAAACAAACGGCCATGCCGGATGTGTAGCGTGTCGGCCGCGCCTGCGCTAGGGCCTGCCCCGGAGGCATCCGTGCGCTTCTTGCTCGTCCCCCTGATCCTCACCGCCGCCACGGCGTGCTCCACGGTGCACGGCGTGCGCCCCCTCGGAAAGGGCGCCGTCGAAGTCGACCTCTCGGTCGGCGGGCCGGTGCTCGAGCTCTTCGGAGCCCCGGTGCCGCTCCCGCTCACCACGGTGGGTGCCACCGTGGGCGTCAGCGAAAAAACAAACGTGCATGCCGCCGTCCACCCGACCGGCCTCGCGCTGTTCGGGACGTTCGCCGCGGATGTCGGCGCGTCCACGCAGTTTCTCGCGCCGGAAGGGGCGCGGCCCCGTCTCATGGGCGATCTCACGGTGATCGGCGCCGGCGGCGACGTCGCCGAGGGGAGCCCCGAGGGCGGCGTGCGGGTGTTCGCGCGCCCGAACGTCACGGCGTCCTGGGATTGGGGCAAGAACGGGCGCAGCACCGTGTACACGTCCCTCGGCGGGTTCGTGCAGCCCTACCCGGGCCCCAACGCGCTCGGGACCATCGCCGTCGGCAACCTCTGGGCGCTCGGCCCGCACCACCTCACCACCCAGGTGGAGTGGCTAGCACCCTACGCGTCGAGCGAGCCGGCCGCCCCGTACTACTACGCGCCCGGCGATTTGGGCGCGATCTCCGTTCAGATCGGGCTCGGCGTGCGCGCCGTCGGAGCGAAGTGATGTTGTTCCTCCTCACCGGCTGCATGACGATGGACAGCTTCTTCTTCAACCCCGAGCGCGTGACGGCCTACGCGCTCGACTCCGACGTAATCCCGGCGGAGAACCTCGAAGAGGTTGCGTTCGAGAGCGAGGGGCTCACCCTGTACGGCGTGTGGGCGCACCAGCCCGACCCCGGCGGCGCGCCGGTCCTCGTCTATTTCCACGGAAACGCGCGGAACATCGACGAGTACATGCGCCAGTTCGAGACCTACTGGTCGTGGGGGTACGAGACGTTCATCTTCGACTACCGGGGCTTCGGAAAGTCGGAAGGTGACGCCGATCTTCCCGGGATCATCGCGGATGGTGCCGCGGCCGTGGAGTACGTCGAGCAGACAACGGGTCGCGACGCGTCCCAGATCCCCTTCCTCGGGCTCTCCCTCGGCGGCAGCGTCGCGGTCCACACCGCCTCGACGCACCCGCCCTCCGTGCTCATCACCGAAGACATGTTCGCCAGCGGCCAGAAGCTCATCAACGACGGCGCCTCGCTCGACCTCCCGGGCGGCTGGATGCTCGAGGAAGAATGGGACAATGCCGCCGCCGCATCCAAGGTGGAGGTGCCCTACCTCGTGATTCACGGCGACGCCGACACCTTCATCGACCCGTCGCACGCCGAGGTCAATTACGCGGCCGCGAACGACCCGAAGAAGCTCTGGCTCGTGCCCGGCGCGGACCACGCCGACGCGCCCTTCGTGTCCCCGGACGACTACAAGGAGAACGTCACGTGCTGGATCGCGCAGACCTGCCCGGAGTGAGCGTGGGCGCGCCCCCGCCGCGCGGGCACCGGCGCGTGGTGCGGGCCTCGTTCGCGGCGGGGTCGGGCCCCTCCGGGGTCGGCCACGAGGGCCTCCGTCGGCCCGCCGCGCGCGGGCCGACCGGCGCGGGCGTGAGGCACCGCGTGGTGGAGAGCGCACGGACGCCCGCGCCGCCCTGCGGGCCCCTCGCGCGGCGCGCGGCCGGCAACCGAGGCGCACGATGAAGCCGGGCGCGCGTGTGGCCGGCCGCTACGTCGTCGAAGCCGAGCTGCCCGGCGACGACGAAGTGCGGCGCTTCCGCGTGCGCGACAGCGACGGCGCGCTCGCCGAGGCCGTCACCCCCGCGCTCCACGCGCTCCTGCGCCCCGGCGTGCGCGACGCCTTCCTGGGCGTACGCGCCCCGGACAACGCGGCCGCGCTGCCCGTCCTCGCCACGGACGTCGTCGACGGCGTGCCGGTGCGCGTGCGGCCGGCGACCGCCGGAACCCTCGCCGGGGCCCGGATGAGCGCCGCGGAAGCCGTGGCCGTGGCCGGGTGGATCGCGCCCGCGGTGCGCGCGGCGGCCGGCGCCGGGCTCGGCGAGCTCGGCCCCGAAGACCTCGTGCGGGACGA
>CAXNIN010000170.1:0-9093 GCA_964202365.1 Myxococcota bacterium
CCTCGCCGGCTTCCGCGCCCTCGGCGCCCTCGGCGCCCTCGGCGCCCTCGGCGGCTTCGGCGCCCGCGGCCCCTTCGGCCCCGCCGCGCCCGCCGCGACGACGGCGGCGCTGCGTGGTCTTGCCCGGCTCACGCCGCGCGCCCACGGGCGCCGCGATCACCGCGGAGGCCTCGGCCGCCTTCATCACCTCGGTGTAGGCGCCGCTCTCGATGAGGGCCTTCACACGCGCCACGGCCTCTTCGTACCGGGTGCGGGCCGCGGAGTCCTTCGGGGAACGCTCCACCGCGCGCTGGTACTCGGGAAGCGCCGCGAAGAGCTGGCCCTGCGACTCGGCGAGCTCGCCGCGGACGAAGAACGCCTCGTGCAGGGCGGGCTCCATGCGGACGGCCTTGTCGAGCAGCGACACGGCCTCCGTGTAGAGCTGCTTGCGAATCGCGATGCGCGCGCGCTCGACGAGCGGCACGGAGGCCTTCTCGTCAATCTTCTGGGCCTTCTTGAGCGCCCAATCGGCGCGCTCGAGATCGCCGTTGCGGGCGAGCACGAGGCGGCCCAGGTACAGGTGCGCGAGGTAGTTCTTCGCGTCGCCGGCCATGGCCTTGGCGAGGAGCTCTTCGGCCTGGGCCCAGCGGGCCTCGTCGTCTCCGCCGCGGTCCACGATGAGCGCGCCGAGGCGGGCCATGTGGAGGCCGTTGTCGGGGTCGAGGCGGCGGGCCTCGGCGAGGGCGGTCTCCGCGAGGTCATAGTTGCCCTGGCGGAGGTAGATCTCGCCGAGGAGGCCGTAGGTGTCCGGCATCATCGGCTCGAGATCCATCGCCTCGCGCAGCACGCGGACGGCGTCGTCCGGGCGGTTCTGATCGAGGTAGATGCCCGCGAGACGACGCTTGAGGCGCGCGTTCTCGGGGAACGCCACGGCGCCGCGTTCGAGCGCGCCCGCCGCGCGGCCGCGGCCCGAGTTGCCCTTGAGCTGGTGCCAGCTCGCCTCGGTGTGGAACGTCTCCGGCGTGGGCGCGAGCGTCTGGGCGGCCGTGTAGACCTCCTGGATCTGCTCGACCGTGGCCTTCTGGCCGATCTTCAGCTCGGCCTTGAGGAGCTGGAGCTCGGTGTTCGCGGGGTCCTGCTTCAGGGTCTCGGCGAGGCGCTGCTCGGCGAGATCGGGGCGGGCCTTCTTGCTGCGCACGAGGCCGCGCACGCTCTCGAGCACCGGATCGTTGTCCGGGTACGGGATGCGCATGCGGTTGCGGATGCGGTGCGCCTCGAAGAGGAGGCGGTTGCCTTCCTGCGCGAGGGCGAGCTTCTGGAGCCCCTCGGACTTGGTGGCGCGGTTGAGGTAGTGGTCGCCCAGCGCTTCGAGGAGGCGGAAGTCGCTCGTCTCGCGGTGGCCGAGCACGCCCATCACGAGCGGGTGCACCTGCCAGGTGCGCTCGCCGGCGCCGTCGGGGAACTGGTCGAGCAGGCCCTTCGCCTGGAGCGTGAGGCGCACCTTGCGGTCCACCTCGACCACCTCGGCGTCCGCGCCGGTGTACGGCATGCGGAAGTGCGCGAGGTTGCCGAGCGCGGTGCGCTCTTCCTCGCTCAGCGACTCGAGGGCCTTCTGGATGCGGCGGCGGATGGGCTCGGGATCGCCGATGCCGTCCATCTGGAAGAAGCGCTTGTTCTCCAGGAGCTCGTCGCGGTCGGCGTGGTCGCGCACGGCGATGGCGAACATGCGCGCGGCGAACGGGTGGCCGTGAACGCGGTTCTGGATCTCGCCGAAGTTCTCGCGGGGGAACTCCTCGACGCGGTAGGCCTCGAACACTTCGTGAAGCTCGCGGCCCTTGAGGCCGCCGAGCTCGAGCAGGCCGAGGCCGAGCCCCTCGCCTTCCCGGTAGAAGCGCGGCCGGACCGTCGAGAGGAACACGACGCGCGCGCCGCCCTCCGCGAGCAGGAGCGCGCGGAGCAACATCTCGAAGCGGCCTTCGCGGTGGAACGTGCCGTCCCGCCGGAGAACGTGCTCGAGGCGGTCGATCACGAAGACGCGGTCCGGGAGGGCCGCGAGCGTGGCCACGGCGAGCGCCGCGAGGGCGGCCGGGGCCGGGCGCTCCGCGCTCTTGAGCGCTTCGACGAGGCGCTTGTCGCCCGCGAGCTCACCCGCCATCGCGATGCGCGCGTAGAGGCTGTCCGCCTCCGAGCCCCAGCCCACGTGGAAGTCGGGCATGCGGACGTAGGAGGTGCCCACGAGCGCGTGCTCGACGAGCCAGCGCTTGCCGACGCCCTGCGGGCCGTGCACCACCACCGGGCCGCCCTTCGCGAAGATCTCGGCGAGGGCCGCCGTCTCTTCTTCGCGACCGACAAACACCGGCCGGGGGGCGCCGCTGCCCGCCTTCTTCTTCTCGTCGACCACCGGGGCCGCCGCGGCGGCCGCGGGCGCCGCGGGGACGGGCAGCGGGAAGAGGAGCTCCTTGGCCCGCTTCTTCTCGTGCTCGAACTTCAGCAGGCGGAGCGCCGGCGGGAGGAGGAACGGGTTGAACGAGCGCGCCGCCACCACGAGCCGGGGCTTGTGCGCGGCCGCGGCCACGAGGGCGGCGAGCGCGTTGAGCGCGGCGCCGTCGACGCTGTCCGCTTCGATGAGGGCGATGACGCCGCCGTCCTTCGCGAACGCGGGCGCGAGCGCCTCGGCGGAGAGAGCGACGGCGGGGGCGGGGATGTCCCCCCCGAGGACGACGGCCGGGATCGCGGCGCGACGGCGAAGCTCCCCGAGGGCCTCGGGATCCTGCAACGCGCGCGCTCCGAACACGAGCACGCAACGGCCTTCCTGGACTGCAACTTCGACGCGGTTCATTTTTCGACCTTCTCCCGGTGTTCCGGTCAGGGGTCCGCGCTCTAACGCGCGGTGGGCGGGAGATCGACCCGCGGAGGTGCGGGATCGAACCGCGGCTCCGTCAGGGATACGCGGGGAACACGTCCCCAGCGATGCGCCCGGTGGTTCGCGCGACGTGCGCGAGCCGCAACAAATGGAGATCCCACGGGGAATCTCCGATGGCGAACACGGGCCGGCGTCCGAAGTGAACCCAGCTCGCTCGCACCTTTCCTTCGGCGCAGCTCACGATCCCCTCGATGGTGTCGGTGAGTCGCCCATCGCGATACGCGAGGCGCACGCCGCGCACGTGTCGGATGCCGAGCCGCGGCGCGACGAGCTCGCCGAGCACCTCGGCCGACCCCGTGAGAATCCACACGCGGTGTCGCCGGGCGACCGCCGCGGCAAGCTCGCAGATCGGCGCGTTCGGCGCCACGTCGCCCTCGGCGAACGCGGCGTCGACGAGCTGGCCGACCTCGTCCCGCGTGAGCCCGGCGAGGGCCTGCGCCGCGGCCACGCACTGGGCCACGGGATCGAGGGCCTGGTACGTTCCCCAGGGGTTCGTGGTGCCGAGGAGCGCCGACGCCGCGGGGGGGAGCGGACCGCGCGCCAGGAGCCGGCGCAGCGTGGCCTCCCCGATGTCGTGGTGGATGAGCGTGCCGTCGAGATCGAAGACGGCGTCGCCCGGCGGGAGGGCGTCGAGGGCGGCGAGGAGGGTGTTCATGAGCTCTGGAACTGGCCGAGGAGGCGCTCGACCTCGAGGTGGGCGGCGGCTTCGGCCTCGGCTTCGAGGCCCGCCTCTTCGAGGTGGGTGATCTCCTCGGCGAGGTGGGTGACCGCGCTGTCGACCACGGATGGGTCGACACGGGCGCCCAGATCGTCCAGCCCGCGCACGGCCGCCGCGACCTCTTCGAGGAGGTGCGCGGACCCGCCGTCGATCGCGAGGTCTTCGGGCTCGGTGTCCACCACGGCGAGCGCCGCGAAGTGATCGCCGACGAACGTGAGATTGTCCGCGAGGCGGTCCATCCGCGCGGCGAGCGCCGCGTACGCCGCGGATACGCTCCGATGTTCGTCCTCCACCGCGGACAGTTGCGCGGCGTCGATCTCGGCCGACGCCGGCGGCGCGGGCGGCACGATGTCGAGCTCCCGCGCGCGGTCGAGCACGCTGTCCCGGTAGAAGAGCACCGCCGCGGCCGCGGAGTGGTAGGCGGCGGTGGCCCCGGGGAGGTCTCCGCGGCGATCACCGGGCTCCGGGAGCTTGCCGAGCACGGGGCGCCGGCGCGCGGTGACGGCGAGGTGCACGCGAAGGAGCAGGATCGCCCGCGTCTTCCACACGAGCCCCATCACCCGGCGCATGCCCTCGGCGCGCCGGTCGAGCATGTGCACGTCCGCCTCGTACTTCTTCGTGAGGTCGTCGCGGTCGCCCTTGGCGCGCACCTGGTCGCGTCGGGCGGTGAGCACCTGGAGCTGTTCCTGCACGGCCCGGTGGCGGTCCACCAGGCGCGCTTCGAGCTCCGCGAGGCGGCTCGGGTAGGCGAGCAGGTCGGCCCCCTCGCCCGGCTGGGGGAGCGGCGGGAGCGGCTGGGGCGACACCCCGAGGAGCCGCACGCGGCGAATGCCGGGCAGGCGCCGCACGACGCGGAGCGTCCGGCCGGCGATCAAGCCGCCGCTGAACGCCATCATCCCCAGGAGGAGGATGAGAGCGCCGACCAGGAGCCCCACCACGAAGTTCATGGACTCACGCTAACCATGAACGGGCCGGATCGGATCGACGGTCGGCAGGAGCCCGCGTTGGAACAGGGCGGTGACCTCGACCGGCACGCGCGCGGGGTCGAGTTCACGGTCGCCGCCGAGCGCGGCCTCCACGAGCCGCTCCACCCCGCCGACGATGGCGAGCGCGACCACGTGCGGATCATGGGGGCGGAGCGCGCCCTTCGCCACGGCGTCCACGAGGATGCCCTCGGTGTGGGCCACCACCTCGCGGAGCCGCGCGCGGACGACGTCCCCGGCGGGGCCGGGGCTCCGCGCCTCGCCGAACACGAGCTGCACCTCTTCCCCGCGCTCGCCGAGGAGCGCCGCGAGCCGCGCGCCGAGCACCGCGTAGACCGGCACGGTGGCGTCGCGATCCGCCGCGGCGGCGAGGGCGGCGCGCGTCTCCGCCAACACCCCGCACAGCGGCACGAACAGCCGCTCCACGAGCGCGGCGAACAGCGCGTCCTTGTCGGGAAAGTACAGGTAGAAGGTGCCCCGCGCCACGCCCGCGTCGGCGACGACGCGCTCGATGCTGCCGCGGGCCCAGCCCTCCTCCCGAAACGCGCGCAGGCCCGCCGCGAGCAGCCGCTCGCGCTTGTCCGCCTTGTTGTCCTCGCGCCGACCCATCCGCCGCCGCTTATCGCCGCGCGGCCGCGAGATCGGCCTGGCGCCCAAAGATGACGATCATGTCACGTCCAAACATGACGCATTCGTCAGTTCTGGATAGACCGGTGCCACAAACGCGCACACGTCAATCCGCGTGGGCGCGCGCGAGGCTGCCCTGGCACTACGACCACCACATGGGGCCCGACCAGGACGCCACTTGGTGCGTCACGCGGCCCTGGTTCGACGTGGTGATGGGCACGCGCAACCCGTACGTGGGCACGCCCCGCGAGACGCGCGACGAGGCGCGCCGCGCTCTCCTGCGCGCCGAACGTGCGGATCGGTAACGACGAACGCCCCCCGATCGCCCTGGCTCGCCGACGATCCTCTCGCCGCCGGGAGGTCGGCGCACCTCCCCCGTTTTCCCGCCCGTTCGCGCCCGCCACGCACATCCGCCATCCGGATCGGTCACGAACCCTTGACGAGCCGGCGAGGACCGTGTAGAGGGGCCGGCCGTTCGAGGTACCCATGTCGCGCTTTCTTCCCCTGCTCCTCCTCCTCTCCGCTTGCGAGCCTCCCCCCGCGCCGATCCCCGGCGAGGTCGAGCGCACCGGCGAAGTCCTCCAGGAAGTCAACGGCAAGAAGGTGACGCAGGGCATGGTCGACGCCACGCTCGCGCAGCTCCCCGCCAACGTGCGCGATCAGGTGATCGCCCGCGGCCAGCTCTCGCAGGTCAAGGAGCAGGTCGTCATCGGCGAGCTCCTCTACCAAGAGGCCGTCAAGCAGAAGCTCCACGAGAAGCCGGAGGTCAAGCAGGCCCTCGAGCTGTCCGCCCGCAACGCGCTCGCCACCGCGCTCCTCGAGGAGATCGTGAAGCAGCGCACGACCGACGAGGCCGTGAAGACCTGGTACAACGACCACCTCGTGCAGTTCGCGAAGCCCCAGGTCAAGGCCCGCCACATCCTCGTGGCCGACAAGGCCGAGGCCGACAAGCTCCTCGCCGACGTGAAGGGCGGCGCGGACTTCGCGAAGCTCGCCGGCGAGAAGAGCACCGACAAGGGCTCCGCCAAGGAAGGCGGCAGCCTCGGCTGGTTCGAGAAGACCCGCATGGTGCCCGAGTTCGCGGACGCCGCGTTCGCCGCCAACAAGGGCGACATCGTGGGCCCCGTGCAGAGCAAGTACGGCTTCCACGTGATCCTCGTCGAGGACAAGCGCGACACCACGCCGGTCGAGGAAGTCTCCGACAAGATCAAGTCGCAGCTCCGCAACGAGGTCATCGAGGCCTACCTCGAGGAGCTCAAGAAAGGCGCCACGATCACCACCCCCGGCGCGCCCGCGGAAGGTGGCGCCACCGTCGCCCCCGCCGCCGTGCAGACCGAGGGCTCCGGCGCCGTCCCCGCGGCTCCTCCCGCTCCCGCCGCGAAGTAGTCCCCCGTGGGCGCCCCCTGGATCCTGGTGCTCGGCGTCTCGTCGGGCTTCGGGGCCGCGGCCGCCCGCGCGTTCGCCGCCGCCGGGTACGACGTTGCCGGCGTTCACCTCGACCGCCGCGCCGGTCAGGCCGCGGCCGACGCCCTCGCGGCGGACATCCGCGCGCTGGGGCGCGAGGCCGCGTTCTTCAACGTCAACGCCGCGGACGACGACCGCCGCGCGGAGACCCTCGCCGCGCTCCGCGAGCGGATCCACCCCGGCGCGCTGCGGGTGTTCCTCCACTCGCTCGCGTTCGGCACGCTCCGCGCCTACGTCCCCGCGGCGGGCGGCGGCGGCGCCACCCGCAAGCAGATCGAGATGACCACCGACGTCATGGGGCACAGCCTCGTGTACTGGACGCAGGATCTCGTCGCGGCGAACCTCTTCGGGGCCGACGCCCGCATCTACGCGATGACGTCGAGCGGGGCGCACATGGCGTGGCCGGGCTACGGCCCGGTGAGCGCGGCGAAGGCCGCGTTGGAAGCGCATATCCGCCAACTCGCCATCGAGCTCGCGCCCCGCGGCATCACCGCGAACGCGATCCTCGCCGGCGTCACGCAGACCGCCGCCCTGGAGAAGATCCCCGGCGCCGACAAGCTCGTGGAGAAGGCGCTCTCCCGCAACCCGCACGGGCGTCTCACGACGCCGGAGGACGTCGCCGCATGCCTCGTGGACCTCGCCCGACCCGGCACCCGGTGGCTCAACGGGAACGTGATCCGCGTGGATGGCGGCGAGGACTGCGCGGGCTGACAATCGGGCGACTGCCCGCCTTCGCGCTCCTCTTCGGCGTGGCGTGCGCCCCCGGGAAGCGCGACGACCCGCGCTCGCCGGACGAAGACGAGACGGGTGCCGACACCGACCGCGGCGATACCGACGGCGCCGACACCGCGGACGGCCTCACCGGCCTCGACCAGGTGCTCGTCGGGCTCACCGACGACCGCGACGCCACCCTCCTCGCCGTTTCGCGCACCACCGGTTGGCCCGCCCCGGTAGACGGCGGCTGGCTCTTCGTGCACGCGGAGCCCGGCGCGTGGTCCGTCGCCGGCGACTTCGAGGGCTGGTCGGGCCTGCCGATGACCGAGGAGAGCGGCTTCTCGTGGATCGTGGCCGAGGTTTCGGGGCCGTCCGGCTACAAGTTCACCGACGGCGCCGACTGGGTGCCCGACCCGTGGTCGCGGGAGTACACCTACGACGACTTCGGGGAGATGAGCCTCGTGCGCGCGGAATCCGCGCACCTCGAGCGCCTCTTCGACGTGGGGGACGCCGCGATGACGCCCCGCACGGTGCGCGCCTGGGTGCCGGCCGAACCCGCGACGCACGTGCTCTACATGCACGACGGGCAGAACCTCTTCGATCCGGGCGCGTTCTGGGGCGGGTGGCGCGTTCAGGACAGCGTGCCCGCCGGGATGCTCGTGGTCGGCATCGACAACACCGCCGACCGGATGCAGGAATACACGCACGTCGAGGATTCGCTCGACGGCGACACGTACGGCGGCGACGGCGACGCGTACGCCGCTTTCCTCCAGGACACCGTGCGGCCCCTCGCGGCCGCCACCTGGGGCGAGCCCGCCACCGTGGGCGTGATGGGGTCTTCTCTCGGCGGCTTGATCAGCTTCCACGTGGCGGATCGCTACCCCGACGAGTTCGCCTTCGCCGGCAGCCTCTCGGGCACGATGGGCTGGGGAAGCATCGGCGCGCGAAACGACACGATGATCGACCGCTACGCGGCGGCCGGCCTCCGCGACACCGTGCTCTACCTCGACTCCGGCGGCGACGGCACCACGTGCGCCGACTCCGACGGCGACGGTACGAACGACGACGACCCGACCGCATCCGACAACTACTGTGAAAACAACCAGTTGCGCGATGAGCTCGCGGCCGCCGGCTACACCTACGACCTGAACCTGTGGCACTGGTGGGAGCCCGGCGCTTCCCACAACGAGGCCGCCTGGGCCGACCGCGTGGCGCGGCCGCTCCAGATCTTCGCGGACTTGTAGGCGGCGTTCTCGGCCTGCGCGCCCGGCCCGCGGGCGCCGCGCTTCCCGTGCGCTACCGCTTCACCGAGAAGCGCCCGGCCAGCCGGCCTTCCGCGGTGATGCGCCCGGACACCGCGCCGTCCGCCACGAGGCCGCTGTAGCTCTCGGTGCCGGCGTCGTCGGTGATCTGGAGCTCGAGGCGGAGGCCGTCCTCGCTCGTGTTCACGCGCCCGACAACCGCGGCCTCGCCGGCCCGATCGCCGCGGCGGGCGCGCCCAGTGACGCGGCCGTCGGCGCTCACGATGAGGTCGAGCGCGAGCGCGCCCCCCGGCGCCTTGCCGAGCCAGAGGCCGGAGAGGGCCGACGCGCCGGGGATCGTGGCGTACGCGGGGGATTTTTCCGCCGGCGGGGAGGCGGGGGGCGGCGGGGGCGCGGCGACGGCGACGGCGACGGCGACGGGCG
>CAXNIN010000171.1:0-9065 GCA_964202365.1 Myxococcota bacterium
CTTCGCCGGCTTCTCCGCGTGGGCGGACGACCTCCGCGCGCGCGCCCCGCTCGCGTTCGTCGGCGACCCGCCGCAGATCGCGGCCGGCGCGCTCTTCACCACCGACCCCGCGCGGGCCGAGCGCCTTGTCACCGTGCTGATCGTCGGAGAGTCCCTCGCCGCCGGCCGCGCCACGCTCGGCGTGGTCTGACCGCCCCTGCCGCTCGCGTCTCGGGGCGGCCCCCGGCGAAGCGCCCGGCCCGCCTCGCGGGCGCGCGCCCGTCGGAATAGGCCGAACGGTGTCCTTTCCGGCCCGCGTCTACACGATCGTCGCCACCATCCCGCCCGGGCGGGTGATGGGCTACGGCCACGTAGGGGCCGCGCTCGGGAGCCCGCGGCTCGCCCGGCAGGTGGGGTGGGCGCTCGCGGCGCTGCCCGCCGGCACGGACGTGCCCTGGCACCGTGTCATCCGCAGCTCGGGTCGCGTCGCGTTCCAGGGAGATCCCGGCCGGGGAAGCCTGCAGCGCGCGCTGCTCGAAGAGGAAGGCGTGGTGTTCGAGGGCGACACCGTCCCGATGGCTCGGTTCGGCTGGGTGCCGCCGTGATCCTGCTGTACCGCCTGCTCGCCACCTTCTTGGCGCCGCTTGCGGCCCTCGTGGCGGCGCTTCACCCGCGCCTCCGGCCGCACCTCCGCGAGCGCCTCGGGCGCGGGTTCGTCGAAGTGGAGCCCGGCGCGCTCTGGATTCACGCGGCGTCCCTCGGCGAGGGGCGCGCCGCCGCCGCGCTGATCGCGGCCCTCCGCGCCTGGCGGCCCGACATCGAGATCGTGCGCACCTGCACGAGCGGCAACGCGCGCGGCCAGCGCATCGGCGCGGACCAGACCGCGTGTGCCCCGCTCGACGCGCCGCCGTTTCTTGGCCCCTGGCTCGACCGCCTCCGGCCCCGCGCGCTCGTCCTCGTGGAAGCCGAGTTGTGGCCGGGAATGCTCGCTTCGTGCCGGTCGCGCGGCATCCCGATCATCGTCGTGGGCGCGCGGATCGGGCCGGGGCTCCGCCGCGTTCGCGCGATCCCCGGGTTCTGGGGCGCGCTCACCCGCGGCGTGCGCTTCCTCCCCGGTGACGCCGCCGCGGCCGCCATCGTCGGCGGGGAGCCCATCGGGGAGCTCAAGCGCGAGGCGCCGCGCCCGCCCCCGGCGCTCGTGTGGGACCGCGACACCATCGTCGCCGGCTCCACGTGGGAGGGCGAGGAGGTGGCCGTGCTCGACGCCGTCGGCGCCTTCACGCCGCGGCCGCTGCTCGTGCTCGCCCCGCGCGACCCGCGCCGGTTCGACGCCGTCGCGACCCTGCTCGAAACGCGCGGCCTCGCCTGGGCGCGCCGCACGGCGCTCCGCGGAGCGGTCCCCACCGGCGTCGACGTCATTCTCCTCGACACGCTCGGAGAGCTCGCCGGCCTCTACGATCACGCCCGCGCCGCGTTCGTCGGCGGCACGTTCGACGCCCGCGTGGGCGGGCACAGCCCGGCCGAGCCGCAGGCAGCCGGGTGCCCCGTGGTGCACGGCCCCTTCACGGAGGGCCACGCCGCCCGCTGGGCCGAGGCGCCGAGCTTCGTCGCGCTCGCTCCCGACGATCTCGCCGACGCGTTCACCGCCGCGTTCGCCGCGCGCCCCGCGCCGCCCGCGGTCGGCGCGGCCGCCCGCGCGGTCGCCGCGATCCTGCCGCTCCTCGACGGGCCCGTCCTCCCGGAGAGCACGCTCCGGCCACTCCTCTGGCCGCTCGTCCCGCTCTGGCACCTCGCCGTGGCGCTCCGCCCGCGCCGCCTCCGCCGCGGCCCTGTCCCGGTGATCGCCGTGGGCGCGCTCACGGCGGGCGGCTCCGGGAAAACCCCCGTGGCCGCATGGCTCGCGGAGCGCCTCGCCGCGCACGATCCCGTGGTGGTTTCGCGGGGGTACGGGCGCAGGCCGGGGGAGGGCGTCCGGCTCGCCGGGGAGGCATCGGAGATCGGCGACGAGCTCGCGATGCTCGCCCGCCGGGGCATACGCATCGCGTCGGCGCCGGATCGCCTCGCCGGGATCGAGGCCGCCGCGAAGCTCGGGGCCCGCCTCGCGATCCTGGACGACGCGCTCCAGTACGGCGATGTCGCCCGCGACCTCGAGGTGGTCGTCGTCGACGCGCGCCACCCGACCGGGGGAGGGCCGATCCCCGTCGGAACCGGGCGCGTGCCGTTGTCGTGGCTCGGCCGCGCGGACGTCGTGTGGGTCAACCACGGGCCGCTCCCGCCGGCCCTCGCGCGGCACGTGCGCGCCGACGCCGTCGTCGTCGAAGCCCGCTACCGCCCGGTCGCCTGGCTCCACCGCGGGGAGCGCCTGCCGCTCGGCGCCCTCCCGCCCCTGCCGGCGGTCGCGTTTGCCGGTATCGCGCGCCCGGAGGGTTTTTTCCGGCTCGTGCGGTCCGTCGGCGTGTCGCTCGACCGCGCGTGGATCTTCCCCGACCACCACGTGTACGTCTGGGGCGATCTCCACGGCTTCGAAGCCTGGATGGACGACCACGTGGTGCTCACCACCGAGAAGGACGCCGCGCGCCTCCCGCCCGACGCCCGCGTCCGCGCGCTCGTCGTGGAGCCCGTGATCGTGCGGGGCGGAGACGCCCTCGACGCGAAGCTCGCGGTGTTCGCCGCCCGGGTGCGGCCCCCCGCGGACCGCGCGGAGGGCTGATGCGCACGCTCCTCGTGGCGCTGCTCGCGCGCCTCCCGCTCGGCGTCGCGAACGTGGGCGCGTGGGCGCTCGCGTGGGTGTGGTGGTACCTCCTCCCGATCCGCCGGCGCGACGCCGTCGAGGCCCTCGCCGCCGCGCTGCCGAACGCCGATCCGCGCGCCGTGCTCCCCCGGATGTTCCGCGACCTCGCGCTCGGGTACCTCGAGATCCTCCATTTCGAACGACTGCAGATCACGGTGGAGGGCGCTGCGGGCGTGCCGCCGGGCGCGCTTGTGCTCGCCGGCCACGGCGGCTCCTGGGACGTGGCGCTCCTCGGATGGGCCCACGCGCTTCCGCTCGCGATCTTCCTGCGTACGCCCTCCGATCCCTGGACGCGGCGCTTCCTCGCCGACATCCGCGCCAAACACGATGTGGTGGCGCTGGAGACGGGGGCGCGCATGGAAGACGCCTACGCCGCGCTCGAGGCCGGGCGGGCGGTGTTCTTCGTGCAGGATCAACGCCACGCGAAGGGCATCCCGAGCCCGTTCTTCGGGCGCCCCGCGCGCACCTCCGCGGGCATCGCCGCGGCGCACCTCAAGACGGGCCGCCCCATCTTCGCGGCGTGGCAGTGGCGGGAAGGGGTGGGCCGGCACACCCTCCGCATCGAGCCGCTCGGGCTCCCGCCCCGCACGGGCGACCGCGCGGTGGACACGCAGGCCATCACGGACGCGTGCAACGCCTTCTACGAGGCCCGGATCCGTGCCTATCCCCACGGCTGGCTCTGGCTTCACCGGCGATGGCGGTAGCGCTCTCCCGGCCGACCGGTGTCCATCCACGCGGAGACCCTCCCATGATCCTCCTCCTCGCCGCCTTCGCCCTCGCCGACAGCATCACGCTCGACACGGGCGCCACGATCGAAGGGGACCTCGCCCGCTACGAGTTTGGCGGCGACTGCCAGGTCTCCGTCACCGAGGGCGACCTCGCCGGCGTCATCGTCATCGTGCCGTGCCACCGCGTGTCGAGCTTCGTGCGAACGAACGTGCGCGCCCCGGTGCCCATCGGGCTCCCCGCCGCCGCGGTGGCCCAGGAAGGCTCCGCGCCGTCGGACGCGCCCGAGGCCGCCGGCGTGCCCGAAGAGACCGTCGGGCAGTCCGCCGCGGCGACGTCGGCGTTCACGGAGGTGGCCGAGGGGGTGGACGCCCGCGAGGCGCCCCGCATGGACGACGCGCCGAGCGCGCCCCCCGCCACGCCGAGCCGCCCCGTCCGCTTCTGAAGCGCGCGCCGCCGCGCTATCGTGGGGCGATGCTCGCCCTCGTCCCCCTCCTCGTCGCCGCCGCGGGGGCCGCCCCGATCACGCACGGCGAGCGCCTCGAGTGGGCGGTCACGTGGATGGGCGTGCCGGCGGGGAGGGCGTGGGTCACCACCGCCGTCGACGCCGCCGCCGCCGGCGCGGACGTGACGTTCGAGGCGGGCGCCACGAGCGCACCGTGGCTCGCCGGGCTCTACCCCATCGACGACCACCTGCGGTCCGAGTGGCGGCCCGGCGCGGGATCACGCCGGTACGTGACGCGTTTTCGAGAAGGGGACTTCCAGCAGGACCAGGATGTGCGGCTCGACGCGCGCCCCATCACCGTCGCGCGGTCCCAGCGGTTCGACGAAGGCTGGCGCACGTGGACAGACACCCAGGCCGCCGCGCCGGGCGTCGAAGATCCCGTGTCCGCGTTCTTCCGGATTCGCGAGGAAGCGGGCCCCGTCGGCGAGCGGGTGCGGTACGACGTGTGGGGCGGCCGGGGGGCCAAGGGGGTGGAGGTGTGGACCGCCGGCGTCGAGGTCGTGGACGGCCGGGACGCGCTCCGCGTGGAGGTGCTCACCGCCCATACGAGCGGCGACTTCGAGTCGAAGATGACCGTGTGGGTGAGCGACGACGCCGACCGCGTGCCGCTCCGCGCCGAGGTGCGCACGCGCGCCGGGCCGGTGCGCGTCACCTTGGTGCGCCGGGTGGTCGAGTGAGCGAACGCGCGCGCCGCGACCGGCTTCGGCCCGGGAGCCCGTGATGCGGGTGCTCCACGTCGATACGGCGACCGAACACCGCGGCGGGCAGCGTCAGCTTGCGTACCTGCTCGCGGGGCGCCCGGACGACGCCTGGGCCGGCGTCCCAGATGGGCTGCTCGCCGCGCAGGTGGGGCCGCCCGCCGTGGCGCTTCGCCCCGGCGGCGACCCTCGAAACGTGCTCCCGCTCCGCGTCGCGGCCGCCGCGGGCTTCGATCTCGTCGCGGCGCACACCCCGCACGCCCACGGGCTCGCGCTCCTCGCGGGGCGCCCGCTCGTCGTGCACCGCCGCGTCGATTTTCCGCCGCGCCACCCCTGGAAGTACCGCACCGTCGCCGCCACCATCGCCGTGAGCCGCGCCGTGGCCGACATCCTGGAGCGGGCCGGCGTGCGGCGCGTGCACGTGGTGCACGACGGCGTCGCCCCGGTGCCCGCCGCGCCCGCGCTCGCGCACGCGGGCGGCCGACCGGTGTGGGGAGCCGCCGGCGCGCTTGTCGCCCACAAGGGGCACGTGCACCTCGTAGACGCGATGGTCGACACGCCGGGCACGCTCCTGATCGCGGGCGAAGGGCCGCTCCGCGGCGCGCTGGAGGCGCGTATCGCCGCGCTCGGCCTCGGCGACCGCGTGCGGCTCCTCGGCAACGTGGCCGACATGGGGGCGTTCTTCGCCGCGATAGACGCCTTCGTGCACCCCTCCACGGAGGAGGGGCTCGGCCAGGTGCTCGTCGAGGCGATGGCGGCCGGGTGCCGGATCGTGGCCACCACCGCGGGCGGAATCCCCGAGGTCGTCGGCGACGCCGGGCTGCTCGTTCCGCCCGCGAACGCGGATGCGCTCACGACGGCGCTACGGTCCATCCTGGCGCGGCCGGCCGGGGAGGGGGTCGCGCGGGCGGCGGAGTTCTCCGTCGCGCGGATGATCGCGGCGACGGAGGCGGTCTACTCCTCCGTGCTCACACGCCGAACCGGGGTGCGCGCCTCCTGACGGGGGGCGTTGCGCCCCCCCCCCGCCCCAAAAATCAAGGAACCCGCTCGATTACGATGCGCTCGATGGTGTCGCCCACCTGCACGCTCGCGGCGCTCCGCATCCCGTACGACACGCGGCCGAACACGGTGTAGCCGCCGTCGAGGTGCGGCTGCGGCGAGAGCGTGACGAACCACTGGCTCCCGCCGGTATCCGCCCCCGAAAGTGCCATACCCACGGTGCCCTCGACGTAGGGGAGAGGGTTGATCTCGTCGGGAATCTCGTAGCCGGGGCCGCCCCAGCCGTCGCCGCGCGGACAGCCGGTCTGAATCACGAAGTCGGGGACCACGCGGTGAAACGGCAGGCCGTCGTAGTAGCCGTCCTCCGCGAGGCGGGCGAAGTTCCAGACGGTGTAGGGCGCAGCAGCGGGATCGAGTTTGATGCGAATCTCGCCTTGCGACGTGAACACGCGAGCGGAGCGGATGTGCATCACGTCGCTCATCGGGGGGAGCCGGCGCGCGGGGTGCCTGCGGACGGGCGGCGCGACCCCGAGAAGCGCGGCGAGGCGCTCGGCGTCGGCCTCGATGGCCGGATGGCGGAGCCAGGGGCGGATCGCGGAGGCTGCCGTGGGCCCGGGGCGGGGGAGGCGGCCGGTGTCGTAGAGCACCTTGAGCGCTTTCACGCCTTCGACCGCGAGCTCCGCGGCGAGACCTTCGCGGCGTAGATAGTCGAGGAGCGCGGGTTCGGTGCCCGGGTCGGGGTGCTCGGCGAGCGCGGTGGCGGCGGCCGCGGCGATGGTGACGTCGGCGCCCTGGAGGAGCGAGACGAGCTCGGCGGACCGCGGCGCATCGCTCCCGAGCACGACACCGGCGGCGGCCGACCGCACCGTCGGCTCAGCGGCGTGCACGGCCAGGAAGAGGAGGCGGTTGCGATCCTCCATGACCTCGATGGCGGCGACGCGCACGGCGAGCGGCTCCGGGGCCTCGCTGTACGTGCCGGCGTCGGCCGGGAGCGCCTTCTGCTTCGCGAGCGCCCGGAGAGCGGCCGCGCGTTCCACCGCGATCGACGAGCCGAATGCGCGGTTGAGCAGCGTGCGGGCGTCGACCGCCTTGGCGTCGCCGGTGGCGGCGATGGCCTCGAGGCGCACGGCGAGGTCGGGGTCGGCGAGGAGGATGGAGAGGAGCGGGGTGAGGCCGGGGCCGGGGTGACGCGCGGCCCCGCGGGCGGCGGCGATGCGTACGCCCACGGCGGGATCGCGGGCGGCGAGGGTGAGGCCGTCGAGGCGGGCGGCGTCGACGGCGACCCCGGACCACGCGCGGAGGGCCCAGGCGCGCACGAGGGCGTCGCCGTCTTCGAGCGCGAGACGGCGAAGGCGCATCGCGTTGTCGGGCCCGGTCGCCGTGAGGCCCATGCGGGACAGCGCCCACGCGACACGACGGCGTGTCTCCCCGACGGGCGGGAAGAGGGTGGCGTCGAGGAGCGCGGCCACTACGCGATCGTCGGCCGCACCGGGGATCTTCCGCATCCCGAGGCGCCCGAGGCCGTCGGCCGCCGCGGTGGAGACCGGGCCGGCCAGCGCGGGGAGGAGCATGTCGATCGCAGAGGCGCCGCCTTGCTTTCCGAGGGCGACCGCCATGCGGGCGCGCACCCCGGTGTCGGACTCGACGGTCCAGCGGCGGCCGAGCGGGACGTCGCCACCCGGCGTTTGTCCGAGGGCGAACGCCGCGCGTTCGCGCACGTCACGGTCGGGGTCCTCCAGGAGTGTCGCGAGCGGGATGGCGGAATCTCCGGCGCGGAGACGCCCGAGGGCGTCGGCGGCGCGGGCGCGCACGCGCGCGTCTTCATGGGCGACGAAGCTTGATAGTGTAACCGGCGCGAGGCGGAGCAGCTCGATCTGCCAGATGGCCTGGGCGATGCCCGCGGGCACACCGTCGACCGCGCCGGGTTGCTCGGCCGTGTCGAGCGTGGCGACCACCGGGCCGGGGGGGGCGGCGGCTGCGAGCGCGACGACGAGGAGGAGCATCGGAGAAGGTCACCCGTGGCGGAGGGATCCCGCAAGGCCGACGACCGGGAATAGTCCCGGCGGGTCGCGTGCTCGATCTTCTCCGCCCTGCACCGTCGACCTCGCGTTCGGTGAGGGTGGAACACCCGGCCGGATTCGGGTACATGGCCCACACTGGCGAGGCGGAGCTCGGTCGGATGCGCACGCGACAGATGTCGATGGTGGTCTTCTTTGTGATCGTGGTCCTCGTGGCCGTGGCGGTCCAGGCCAAAAAAACGATGGTCCCCGAGCAGGTGATCCCTTTTTCCGAGCTGATCCAGAAGGTGGACGCCGGTGACGTTTCCCGCCTCTCCATCCAGGGCTCCCGGCTGGAAGGAACGCTCGCCGACGGCACGCGCGTCACGACGACCGGGCCCGCGAACAGCGACTACTACATCGGCTACTTCTCGCAGAAGGGCGTCGTGCCGGACTTCCAGGAAGTCGGCGACGGGATGTGGATGGGCTGGGTGGTCAACGGGCTGATGCTCGTTGTGGTCGTCGTGCTCGGGATGCTCTTCATCCGGCAGCTCCAGAACGGGAGCGGGAAGGCGATGAGCTTCGGGAAGTCCCGCGCGAAGCTCCTCTCCGAGTCGGGGAAGCGCATCACGTTCGCGGACGTCGCCGGGGCCGATGAGGCGAAGGAAGAGCTGGACGAGATCATCCAGTTCCTCAAGGACCCCCGCAAGTTTCAGCGCCTCGGCGGCCGCATTCCGAAGGGCGTGCTGCTGATGGGTTCGCCCGGCACCGGCAAGACGCTCCTCGCGCGCGCCGTCGCCGGCGAGGCGGGCGTGCCGTTCTTCAGCATCTCCGGCTCCGAATTCGTGGAGATGTTCGTGGGCGTCGGCGCGAGCCGCGTCCGCGACCTCTTCGAGCAGGCGAAGAAGCAGGCGCCCTGCATCATCTTCATCGATGAGATCGACGCCGTGGGGCGGCACCGCGGCGCCGGCATGGGCGGCGGGCACGACGAGCGCGAGCAAACGCTCAACCAGCTCCTCGTGGAGATGGACGGGTTCGACAGCGCCGAAGGCGTCATCCTCGTCGCCGCAACGAACCGCCCCGACGTGCTCGACCCCGCGCTCCTCCGCCCCGGCCGCTTCGACCGCCGCGTGGTGGTGCCCGCGCCGGACGTGCGCGGTCGTCTCGGCATCCTCCAGGTGCACGCGCGCCGCACTCCGCTCGACGAAACGGTCGATCTCGAGCGCATCGCCAAGGGCACCGCCGGGTTCTCGGGCGCCGAGCTCGAGAACGTCATCAACGAGGCCGCGCTCCTGGCCGCGCGTGCCAACAAGCGGAAGATCGAGCAGGACGATCTGGAGATGGCGAAGGACAAGGTGGCCATGGGCGGC